>JAVBQK010000020.1:0-40679 GCA_031549105.1 Eubacteriales bacterium | reverse complement strand
CGCGCGGAAGGGAACCGCGCGGGCATTCTGCTGCTGACGGCGCGCGACAGCGTGGAGGACCGCGTGACTGGCCTGGACGCGGGCGCCGACGATTATCTGATCAAGCCATTTGCGCTGGACGAGCTTTCCGCCAGGCTGCGCACGCTTCTCCGCCATGCGGCGGTGCCCTCTCCGGCGTGCTTCCGTGTGGAGGATTTGTCGCTGGACACGGTTTCGCACGAGGTGCGGCGCGCGGATGCACTCATCGAGCTGACCAGCAAGGAATATGGGCTGCTGGAGTTTATGATGTACAACGCGGGCTGCGTGCTGACCCGGGAAACGATCCTCGACCATGTTTGGAGCGACAACTACGGCATCGAGTCCAACATTGTAGATGTATACATCCGCTACCTCCGCAACAAAATTGACCGGGACTACCCGGTGAAGCTGGTGCAGACGGTGCGGGGATACGGTTATGTGTTAAAGGCGGAAAAGCCATGATCTTTCAGAATATGCCCATCCGTATCCGCATGTCGCTGTTTTACAGCCTGCTTACGCTGGTGCTGCTGGCTGTCTTTTTCCCCACGCTTTACTTTGGTACGGAGAAAATACTGATGAGCGATCAGGAGCAGATGCTGCGCCTGTCGCTGGCGCAGCTGGTGGAGCGCGTGGAATCGGAGGATGGCGAGTTGGTGCTGGAGGATGGCGCGGGCCTGCCGCAGGGTGCGGGGTACGCCATTCATGCCGAGGATGGCACGCTTATCGCCCAGAGCCGGATGCCAGGCTGGATAGCGGAAACGCCCTTTGTCTCCGAGAAAATGCAGACTGTAGCCCATGATGGCGGGGTATGGCTGCTGATCGACGGTACGGCGCAGGAAGATGACACCAGGTTTACCGTGCGCGTATGTTTTTCCCTGGAGCCTGTACGGCAGACGATGTCCACGATCCGCACGGTATGTTTTATCACGACGCCAGTGCTGCTGCTGCTTGCGTTTCTGGGCGGGCATACGATTGCTAGGCGCTCGCTTCGCCCTATAGAGGGGATCATTGGCGCGGTGCGGGTCATTGCGACGGGCGATCTGTCCGAGCGTGTGCAGAACATTTCCTCCAAGGATGAGGTGGGCGATCTAGCGCGCACGATGAACGACATGCTGGAGAAAATAGAGGCGTCATTCGCCAGGGAGAGGCGGTTTGCATCCGATGCCTCGCATGAACTGCGCACGCCCGTTTCCATTGTAATGGCGTACGCGGAGGGCCTGCTGGAGGGGCGGCAGCCGGAGGATGAGGAAACGAAGGGCCTCGAAACCATCCTGGCGGAAAGCCGGCATATGGAGAGGATCATCGCGCAGCTGCTGATGATCACGCGCGGGCAGGAAAAGCGCTACCCGGTCCATATGGAGAAGCTGGACCTGCGGGAGATACTGGAATCGGTTGTGGAGCAGTTGTCGCCTTTGGCGCGGGAGCGAGAGATCACCCTTGTGATAGAGACGGCGGCCGGGACATCCATAGAGGGCGACCAAAGCCTGCTGACGCAGATGATGATGAATCTGCTGGAGAACGGCATCAAGTATGGACGCCGGGGCGGCCATGTCGTGCTGAGCGCGCATGTGGTGAAGGGTGCCTGCGAAATTGCCGTGCGGGATGACGGCATCGGCATTGCGGCAGAAAGCCTGCCGCATATTTTCGACAGGTTTTACCGCGCGGATACGGTGCGTGACCGCAGCGGCACAGGGCTTGGGCTTTCGATTGTCAGGTGGATTGTGGAGGCGCATGGCGGCGAAATACAGGCGAACAGCACACCGGGCAAGGGTACCGAGATTCGCGTGCGCCTGCATGTAAAACCTTGACAAATCGCCATCCTTTGACTATCATCTCTCTTATTGAAAAGAAGGGGTGAACCGCATGACCTTGACCATGGACAAGCTCGTAGCGCTTTGCAAGGGCAGAGGCTTTATTTTCGCTGGCTCCGAGATTTACGGGGGCCTTGCAAACACCTGGGACTACGGTCCTCTGGGCGTGGAATTCCTCAATAATGTCAAGCGCGCCTGGTGGAAGAAGTTCGTGCAGGAGAGCCGCACTAACGTCGGGCTGGACGCGGCAATTCTGATGAACCGCAATGTCTGGGTCGCGTCGGGCCATGTGGTCAACTTCAACGACCCGCTGATGGACTGCAAGGCGTGCAAGGCGCGCTTCCGGGCGGACAAGCTGATTGAGGACTTCACCGCCGGATGGGAAACCCCGGTGAGCGGCGACGGCTGGCCGAACGATAAAATGGAAGCGTTCATCCAGGAGCACGCGATTCCTTGCCCTCTCTGTGGCAAGCGCGAGTTCACCTCCATCCGCAAGTTCAACATGATGTTCAAGACCTTCCAGGGCGTCACCGACGACAGCGCCGCAGAAATATACCTGCGCCCGGAGACGGCGCAGGGCATCTTCGTCAACTTCAAGAACGTGATGCGTAGCACCAGGCGCAAGCTGCCCATGGGCGTAGCGCAGATCGGCAAAAGCTTCCGCAACGAAATCACGCCCGGCAACTTTACGTTCCGCACGCGTGAGTTTGAGCAAATGGAGATGGAGTTTTTCTGTAAGCCGGGGGAGGACCTGGAGTGGTTCGCCTACTGGCGCGCGTTCTGCCACGATTGGCTGCTGTCGCTGGGCATGAAGGAAGATCACCTTCGCCTGCGCGACCATGATCCGGAAGAGCTTTCGCACTACTCCAAAGCAACGACGGACTTTGAATACCTGTTCCCGTTCGGCTGGGGCGAGCTGTGGGGCATTGCCGACCGCACGGACTTTGACCTGAAAGCGCACCAGGAGGCCAGCGGCGAATCGATGGAATACATCGACCCTGTAACGAACGAGCGCTACATTCCGTACTGTGTAGAGCCTGCGCTGGGCGCGACGCGCGCCGCACTAGCGTTCCTGTGCAATGCATATGAAGAAGAGCAGCTGGAAAACGACACTCGCGTCGTTCTCCACCTACACCCGGCACTGGCCCCGTACAAGGCCGCCGTGCTGCCTCTGCAAAAAAACAAGCTCGGCGATCTGTCCAGCGAAATATACGCGGACCTAGCCAAGCACTTCATGATCGACTATGACGAGACAGGCTCCATCGGCAAGCGCTACCGCCGCCAAGACGAAATCGGCACCCCGTTCTGCCTAACGGTCGACTTCGACACCGTGGAAGACGGCACCGTAACCGTGCGCGACCGCGACACCATGCAGCAGGAGCGCGTGCACCGGGACCAGCTGAAGGCGTACCTGGAAGCTACGGTGGCGTTTTATGGGGTTGGGATTGGGGGAACGCTGGGGGGACTCTGTCCCCCCAGACCCCTCTGCCAGGAGGCGTGCCTCCTGGACCTCCAATGTTTCGCCTGCGGGCGGGTTGCTTTTCATTTATTATATGTCCACCCGCCGTGAGGCGAAATGTTGGGTTTCCAAAGGGCAAGGCCCTTTGGTAGGGGGCCTGGGGGACAAAGTCCCCCAGCGTCCCTTTTTCGTCGTCCCTTACAGTTCCCCCGCCCACGCGTGCACCGCATCGTGTAGGAACTGTGCGCAGCCAGCTAGGTTCTTGTCGTAGTGGGCGGTGAAACGCTCGTCGTCCAGGTACATCTGCGTCAGGCCCAGGTGCGCTTCCTTTGCGTATTTTGCCCAGGCGCTGGTCAGCCACTGCTTGTGCAGCAGCGCGACTTCGCGGCCCGCTTCGCCGTCCGCAGGAAGGCTTTCGCGCACGGCGGTCTCCAGCAGCTCTTGTACGCGCGCGGCGACTGCCTGCATGGCTTCGTACTGCTCACGGCTCATGTTCATCATCCTGGCGTTGCTTTCGTTCACGGTGTCCTCGCCGTACTTTTCGCGGATTTCCTGGCCGTACTTCCGCTCGTTTTCCGCGACCATGTCGCGCTTGAAGCCTTCAAACTTTTCTTTGTCACTCATCGTAGTTTCCCCCTCTTCCATTAAGATAGTTTTCTGGACGTTGCCGATCAGGAGGTCTATCTGCGCCTTTCTGGATTCCAGCGCCAGAAGGTGTTCGCGCAGCGTGTGCAGGCGGTCATAGGATGGACTGTCCAGTACCCCGGCGATCGCCGTTAGCTCAAGTCCCATTTCCCGGAAAAACAGGATTTGCTGCAAGCGATCCACCTCAGGGCGGCCGTAGATGCGGTAGCCGGATGAGCTGATTCGTGCGGGCCTGAGCAGGCCGATCTCATCATAAAACCGCAGCGTCCGCGCGCTGATGCCCGCAAGGCTCGCCAGCTTCTGCACCGTGTACTCCATCAACAGCACCTCTTTTCTGATCAACAAGGCAAGTGTAAACCATTACGTAACGTGAAGGTCAAGGGGTTTGCGAAATTTTCTTTTGTAATATTTCTGCGGCCATCGCGGGGTTGGCTCGGCCGTCCGTAACCGCCATGATTTTGCCCATAATAGCCTGTAGTGCTTTTGTTTTCCCGGCAAGGTACGAATCGACTAGCGGTCGGTTTTCGAGAAGTACCTGTTCGACCACTCGGGTCAGGTGGGTTATGTCGCTGATTTGCGAAAGGCCTAGTGCCTCGACGATGGCTGTGGGTGCTTCCGCCGTGTCACGCATTTCCTGCAGCACGCGCTTGGCTGCGCCCAGGTGAATCGTGCCATCGGCCAGCAAGTTGCACAGTTCTGCCAATGCGCCGGGCACGTAGGGCAGCGGATCGTCGCCCGAGAGCAGGCGCGACGCCTCCTCCACCAGCAGGTTGCATAGGCGCAGCGGTTCCTGGCAGCGCGGGGCTTCCGCTTCAAACGCATCGGCCAGCGGCGGTTGACCGCAGAGTGTGCCTGCCTCCCGCGCGGTAATGCAATATGTTTTCTGTAGCCGCGCGGCCCTGGCGTCAGGCAGCTCGGGCAGGCTTTGGCGGATTGCGTCGATCTCGCCATCAGTCAGCCGGATTGGCGGCAGATCAGGGTCGGGGAAATAACGGTAGTCGTCCGCATTCTCCTTGGTACGCATCGTGTAGGTTTTGCCGGTTGTGGGATCGAACCGGCGAGTTTCCTGTACGATCACTTCACCCTTGGAAACAGCCTCCACCTGCCGGGCGTATTCGTATTCAATTGCCTTTGCGGCGAAGGCAAAGGAGTTGAGGTTCTTCATCTCGGTACGGGTGCCCAGCGCATCGCCCGGTTTGCGGATGGATAGGTTCACGTCGCAACGCATCTGCCCCTCGTTCATCCGGCAATCGGATACGCCGGCGCAGCGCAGGATCGCGCGCAGTTTCTGCAAAAAAACCTTGGCTTCGGCAGCGGAACGGATGTCCGGCTCGGTCACCAGCTCGATCAGCGGCACGCCGCAGCGGTTCAAATCAATGCGGGTACCCGTCGCCTCGTGCAGCAGCTTGCCCGCGTCCTCCTCAATGTGAATGCGCGTGATGCCGATTCGCCGCACACCCGCGTCCGTCTCAACATCCAGCCAGCCGCCCGTACACAGGGGGCGATCATACTGCGATACCTGATACGCCTTGGGCAGGTCGGGGTAGAAATAGTTCTTGCGATCCTGCACACATTCGTTCGCGATGTGGCAATGGGTAGCAAGCCCCGCGCGCGCTGCTAGGGTAATTACCTCACGGTTCAGCACGGGCAGCGCGCCAGGAAGCCCCATGCATACGGGGCACACTTGCGTGTTTGGCGGGGCGTCAAACGCCGTTTTGCAGCCACAGAAGATTTTCGTGTGAGTTTGCAGCTCTACATGCACTTCCAGGCCGATCACCATTTCATACGCTTGCTTGCTCATGACAGCCCCTCCTGTTCCAGCGCGTATGCCGCGCGCAGCAGCGTTTTTTCATCAAATGCCCGGCCGATGAGCTGAAGCCCCACCGGCATGCCAAACGCGCCTGTCCCGCACGGTACCGATAGTGCGGGCAGCCCCGCGATGCTGGCAGGCACAGTGCAGATGTCGCCCATGTACATGGCCATCGGGTCGGCGATCTTTTCGCCAATGCGATAGGCGACAGTCGGCGTAGTAGGTGAGAGGATCGCGTCGCATGTGTCCAGCACGCGGGCAAAATCGCGGGAAACGAGCGTGCGCACTTTCTGCGCCTGCTTGTAATAAGCGTCGACATACCCGGCGCTGAGCGCGAACGTGCCCAGCAGGATGCGGCGCTTGACCTCCGCGCCAAAGCCTTCGCTGCGGGAGCGTTCGTATAGATCGTCCAGGTTTTCAAGGTTTTCGGCGCGATGGCCATACCGAATGCCGTCAAAGCGTGCCAGGTTGCTGGAGGCTTCCGCGCTGGAGAGGATATAGTAGGCAGGCAACGCATGGCGCAGCGCAGGCATGGATACGGGGCGCAGCGTGGCCCCCAGGCATTCATAGCGCGTTGCCGCCGCCTCAACGGCAGCACGCACATCCGGTGCGATGCCCTCCCCGAATAGCTCCTCCGGCAGCGCAAACGTCATGCCGCGCACACCCTTTTCCAGGTCCTCGCCATAGCCGCCATAGGTGCGCGGCACGCTGGTGGCGTCGCGTGGGTCGTGGCCGCAGAGGGCATCCAGTACCAGCGCGGCGTCGCACACGGTGCGGGTAATCGGACCAATCTGGTCCAGCGATGATGCAAACGCCACCAGCCCATAGCGCGACACAGAGCCATAGGTCGGCTTTACGCCCACCACACCGCAGAATGCGGCAGGCTGGCGGATTGATCCGCCGGTATCTGAGCCGAGCGCAAACGCAGCTTCACCCGCTGCGACGGCTGCGGCCGATCCGCCCGAGCTGCCGCCAGGCACCCGCGTGAGGTCAAGCGGGTTGCGCGTCGGCTGAAATGCTGAGCTTTCCGTGCTCGCGCCCATCGCGAATTCATCCATGTTCAACTTGCCCAGCGGCACGACGCCCACAGCGGAAAGGCGTTCCACAGCCGTGGCGTCGTAGGGGGGGAGGTATCCTTCCAACATGTGGGATGCACAGGTTGTGGGGATACCCTTGGTGCATAGGTTATCCTTATAGGCGGCGGGAATGCCCAGCAGCGGGGAAGTGTCTGCGGTTGCTTGGCGCAGAGCATCAGACCTTTGAGCAGCTTCCAATGCTGCATCGGCGGTGATCTTTAGGTACGCGCCGATTTCTGGATCGCGCTGGGCAATGCGTGCCAGAAACGCCTTGGTGACTTCTACGGAGGATAGTTCACCCTGCGACATCGCGCCTGCGAGCGCCGCGACGCTCATGCTAGTAATGCTTGTCATCTGCACGCCCTCCTTTACGCCAACGCCTTAGGCACGGTGATGAACTCGCCATCCCTGGATGGCGCGGCGGCTAGCGCGTCTTCGCGCAGTAATGATGATGCAGGCATGTCACTCCTGAAAACATTGAACAAGCCGCCAGGGTACGCCATCTCCGGTATGCCGGTGGTGTCGACCTCGCTCAGTGTCTGGGCAAAATCAAGTATTTCGCTCAATTGGCAGGGGAGCAATGCCGCTTCAGTCTCAGTGAGGTGCAGCCGTGCAAGCCTTGCGATTTTCGTTGTGTCCAGCGCCGGGCGTTCTGTCTTTGGGGCGGGTCCCTGTTTTTCTTGCATCAATGAAAGTACCTCCAATTGTTCCGCGTCCACTTGATCCGGTGCGCCCGTCATCGGGCAGGATGCATCGCGAAGCTTGGGGAAGGCACTGACATCGCGCAGCGAATCCGCGCCGAGCAGCAGCATCACCAGCCGGTCCAACCCAAAGGCGAACCCACCGTGTGGCGGCGTGCCGTATCGGAAGGCGGAAAGCATGAATCCAAACCGACGGTCGGTTTCTTCGGGCGTAAAGCCCAGTGCGGCAAACATCTGCCGCTGCAAGTCCCGGTCATGGATGCGGATGGACCCACTGCCCAGCTCCACGCCGTTGAGCACGACATCATATGCCTGCGCCCGTACACGCGCCGGATCGCTCGCCAAGTACGGAATGTCCTCCGCATGCGGCATGGTGAACGGGTGGTGCATGGCGACGTAGCGACCTTCTTCCTCGCTGTACTCAAACTGTGGAAAGTCCACCACGAACAGGAACGCAAACTTGGCCTTGTCGCGAAGCCCCAGCATATCCGCAATATCCAGCCGCAGCAGGCCGAGCGTGCGGCGCACGGTATCCAGCGCGCCCGCGCCGAAGAGAATCAGGTCACCTGGTTGCGCATCCATCCGCGCAAAGACGGCCTGCAGCGCCTCTTCGGTGAAGTATTTCGTCAGGATGGAGTTGATGCTGCCATCCGGCCGTATTGCGATCCAGGCCATGCCTTTTGCGCCATGCGAGACCGCCTTTTCGCCCAGTGCATCAATCGTCGTGCGCGGAAGCTCAGCGCACTCCTTCGCGTTGATCGCCCGCACCACGCCGCCCGCTTTTAACGCAGTGCGAAACACGGAGAACTCGCAACCATCCAACAAATCGGATAGATCAACGATCCGCAGGTCAAATCGCGTATCCGGCTTGTCGCTGCCGTAATCGTCCATCGCCTGTTTCCAGGAGATGCGCGGAAAGCGATAGCCCAACTCACGCCCCATCGTTTCCCGATAGATGTGCTGGAACAGCGCTTCCAGGTGTGCAAGCACATCCTCCTGTCCGACGAACGACATCTCCATGTCCACCTGGGTGAACTCCGGCTGGCGGTCGGCGCGTAGGTCCTCGTCGCGGAAGCAGCGCGCGACCTGATAGTAACGGTCAATGCCGCCAACCATGAGCAACTGCTTGAATATCTGTGGCGACTGCGGCAATGCATAGAACGTACCGGGATGCAGCCGGCTGGGCACCAAATAGTCCCGCGCGCCCTCGGGCGTGGACTTGGTCAGGATCGGCGTTTCCACCGAGAGGAACCCCGCATCCGCCAGGAACGATTCCGCGGCGCGCTGCACCTGCCCGCGGAATGCCAGCGCACGCTGCAGCGATGGACGCCGCAGGTCCAGAAAGCGGTACTTCAGCCGCAACTCTTCCCGCACGCGCGCGTCCTCGTCCAGTGGAAAGGGCAGCGGATCGGCATCGGACAGCAGCTCCAGCGTGTCCGCAAGCAGCTCCACCTCGCCAGTCTCAAGCCGTGGGTCGCGCGTTTCCGCGTCACGCAGGCGTATCCGGCCCTCCGCGCGGAACACCGCCTGCACGTGAGCTCCCTCCGCCAGGCGGAACATCTCGCCCGGCAGGCGTGCCGCATCGCATACCACCTGCAACGATCCTGCCCGGTCGCGCATCTCCAGAAAAACGACGCCGCCCATGTCACGCCGTGCGGTGATCCAACCGCAGACAGCCGCCATTTCGCCCACGTCCGACACACGAAACGCCCCGCAATACTTCGTTCGCATCATAGCAAGTCCCTCCTTTTCCGCATAAGAAAAACCTTCCGCCGCCAAACCGTTCACCGGTTCGGGGACGAAAGGTTTCAAATACAGAAACACTTCCGCGGTACCACCCGCCATTGCCCGCACAAGGCGGACCTGCTCGAAGGCACTCGCTTCATAAAGAAGACGGTTATGCCCGTCGGCTATAACGTGCCGCTGACGTACAGGCCTACTCGCCAGGTGGCTTTCGGGTGTCCGCTCCCGGATGTTCTTCGGCTGAAAATCTGCACCGCACTCTCACCACCGGCGGCTCTCTGAAGCGACCATTTCAGCGTACTCTTCCGCTCATCGCGTTTAAAATTGATTTCGCGCAGTATAGCGCGCGGCGGAGGTTTTGTCAAGGGGGAAGTTGTGGGAGAGTGGGGACGGGGGAGGAGACGGCCTCCGGCGGCCCAAGGGCTCTGCCCTTGGGAATCCCGGAAAGGGCTTTGCCCTTTCCAAACCCATGTTGCGCTCACGCGCGGGGGAGGGGTCATCAGCTCATGCACCTACATGGGTGCAACTGTATTGCGACAGTGGCCGGTACCAAACAACAGTTTCGATCCACGCACCCGCACGGGGTGCGACGGTTGTATAGTTTTTTTCATCGTTGCCGGGCCAACGTTTCAATCCACGCACCCACACGGGGCGCGACCAAATCCATACCATCCCTGCGTGAGCAGTCATGGGTTTCGAAAGGGCAAAGCCCTTCGCGGGGGTCAAGGGGGCAAAGCCCCCTTGCGTCTCCCACGTCCCCTTCCCCGTCACGCCCCCGCCACGATCTCCAGCGTATCCCGCGCAATCGCCATTTCCTCGTCTGTCGGCACAACGAGCACTTTCACGCGGCTGTCGTCCGTGCTGATGAACGTCTCACCCCGGGTGTTGTTCTTTTCCTGATCCAGCTGGATGCCGAGGAATTCGGTGTTCTCCAGGATCAGGCGGCGGGCATCGCAGCTGTTCTCGCCAATGCCTGCGGTAAAGACGACGGCGTCCAGGCCGTTCATCGCGGTGGCGTATGCGCCGATGTACTTGCGGATGCGGTAGGCGAAGACTTCCGCCGTGCGCTTGCCCGCTTCATTGCCTTCCTTCGCGGCGGCGCAGATATCGCGCCAGTCGCTGGACAGGCCGCCGGAAAGGCCGAGCAGGCCGGACTTTTTGTTGAAAACGCTCGTTACGTCATTGATGGAAAGGCCGTCCGCGCTGCAGAGGAACTCGGCGATTGCCGGGTCCATATCGCCCGAGCGGGTACCCATTAGCACGCCCTCCAGCGGGGTGAGGCCCATCGTGGTATCGATGGATTTGCCGCCGTCCACCGCGCTGATGGAGGATCCGTTGCCCAGATGGCAGATCACCAACTTGAGCGCCTTGACGGGCTTGCCGAGGATTTCCGCTGCCTTGGCGGAAACAAAGCGGTGGCTGGTGCCGTGGAAGCCGTATCTGCGCACCTTCAGCCGCGTATAATAGTCATAAGGAAGGCCATATAGATAAGCGCGGCGGGGCATCGTCTGGTGGAACGCCGTGTCAAACACCGCAACCATCGGCACGCCCGGCATGACGGCGGCACACGCGCGGATGCCGGTGAGGTTCGCCGGGTTGTGCAGCGGGGCCAGCGGCACGTTTGCCTCGATGGCGGCGAGCACTTCGTCGTTGATCAGCGCGGAGGCGGTAAAGCTCTCGCCGCCGTGCACCACGCGGTGCCCGACCGCGCCGATGGACGACATGTCGGCAACCGCGCCGTTTTCCGGATCGGTCAGTGCCGCGACGACGGCCGCGAACGCGTCCTTGTGATCCTTCAGCGGCAGCGTGGATTCGTATACCTTGCCCTGCGCCTTCTGGGCGATGTTGGAACCGTCGATGCCGATGCGCTCGCACAGGCCCTTGGCCAGCACGGTTTCGGTTGCGGTGTCGATGAGCTGATATTTGAGCGAGGACGAGCCTGCGTTGATGACCAGAATGTTCATGCGATTTCCTCCCTTTACTGCGCGCTGGCCGCGGTTACGGCCGTCACGTCGACGATGTCCTGGATGCTGCACCCGCGCGACAGGTCGTTCACGGGCTTTGCAAGGCCCTGGATGATCGGGCCGATGGCCTCCGCGCCTCCCAGGCGCTGCACCAGCTTATAGCCGATGTTGCCGGCCTGCAGGTCCGGGAAGACCAGCACGTTCGCGTGGCCTGCCACGCTGCTTCCGGGACTCTTCAGCTGGCCCACGGAGGCGACCAGCGCCGCGTCCGCCTGCAGCTCGCCATCCACGCACAGGTCCGGCGCGATCTGGCGCACCTTCTCGGTGGCTTCCTGCACCTTGTTGACCAGCTCATGCTTGGCGCTTCCCTTGGTGGAGAAGGACAGCATCGCGACCTTCGGCTCCATGCCGACGAGCGCGCGGCCGGTGGCGGCGCTTGCGACCGCGATGGCGGCCAGCTCGTCCGCAGTGGGATTGGGGATCACGGCGCAGTCGGCGAATATCAGCACGCCGTTTTCGCCATACTCACTCTTCGGGCTATCCATGATGAAGCAGCTGGACACGCAGGTGATGCCGGGTGCGGTCTTGATGATCTGCAGCGCGGGGCGCAGCGTGTTGCCGGTGGAGTTGATGGCACCGGCGACCATGCCGTCCGCGTCGCCCATCTTGATCATCATGGTGCCAAAGTAGAGCGTATTTTCAGCGACGAGCTTCGCCGCGTCTTCGATCGTCATGCCCTTGGATTTGCGCAGCTGGTAGAGATTCTCCGCATAGCCTGCGGCGCGCGGGTCCTTCGTGGGATCGGCAATGGTGACACCGGAGAGGTCCACATTGTACTGCGCGGCCTTCGCGCGGATTTCAGCCTCCGGTCCCACCAGCGTTACGCTCGCGATGCCCTGCGCTACGATCTGTGCCGCCGCCTGTACGGTGCGGTCTTCCGTGCCCTCAGGAAGCACAACGTGCTTATGGGCAGCCTTTGCTTTGGCGCGAATTTGTTCCATCACAGACATTCCAAAAACCTCCCTGATGTGGTATGATACCCAATGGCCTGTTCGATATTTTTCAAACCAAATCATTATACAAGATTTTACACATTTTGAAAAGGGGCGACATGCGGGTTTGTGGCGTAATTTGCGAATATGATCCATTCCACAATGGGCACGCGCACCATTTGCGCAGCGTTCGCGCCCAAACCGGGTGCGATTATATAGTTTGCGCGATGAGCGGGCATTTTACGCAACGGGGCCAGGCGGCGCTTGTATCCAAATGGGCGAGGGCGGAGATGGCGCTGCTGTGCGGCGCGGACGCGGTGTTCGAGCTGCCGGCGCTATTCGCGGTGCGGGATGCGGAGCGTTTCGCGCGCGGCGGGGTGTCGCTGCTCTCGTCGCTGGGCGCCGTAACCCACCTGGGGTTTGGCAGCGAGACGGGCGAACTTGCGCCGCTGATGGATGCGGCATTTGCCGCGCCCGACACCGACGCCGTGCGGAGTGGGCTTGCCGGAGGCCAGACGCTGGCACGGGCGCGCGGGGCCGCGCAGGGATTTGCGGCGGACATGCCGAACGATACGCTTGGCATAGAATACCTTCGCGCGCTGGCCGTATATGGCGAAGGGATCGAGCCGGTCACCATCCGACGCGAGGGCAGCGGCCACCACGACGCGGGCCTTTCCGGCATGGCATCGGCCACCGCGATCCGCGCGGCAATCCGGCGCGGTGAGGATGTCTCGGCCGCGATGCCGGGTCCGGCCTTCGCGCGGCTGTCGGCACTGCTGGCGGCAGGGGCGTATCAGCAGGCGGACGGCCTGGACACGGCGCTGCTGGCAAAGCTGCGCGCGATGTCCGCGGAGGAACTGGCTGAGACCGCGGACGTATCCGAGGGTCTGGAAAACCGTATTCTGCGCGCGGCACAGATAGCGACGAGCCGCGAGGCGCTGCTGTCGCTGGTTAAGTGCAAGCGCTACACCCGCGCCCGCCTTTCCCGCGTTTTGACGCAGACTTTTCTGGGTATTACAAAAGTGTTAACGGAAGGAGAGCCGCTGCCCTCATACGCGCGGCTGCTCGGCTTTCGTAGCGAAGCCAGACCGCTGATGGCGGCCATATCGGAGCGCGCGCGTATCCCCATCGTCACGAGGGCTGCGCCGTTTCGGCGGCAGAACAATGCCGCGTTTACAGTAGACCTCCGCGCCGGGGACCTGTGGGCACTGGGCCTGCAAAATCAAGCCGCGCGCGGCGGCGGACGGGAGTTGACGGAAAAAATGATCATCATCAAACCACAGGAGGGCAATCATGCAGGAAGGGAATAAAAGCCTTCTCTACTTTGCTTACGGGGAACACATGAACGAGGAAGAAATGCAGCGCGATTTTCCGCACGCGCGGATGGTGGGCCTGTCCCGGCTGGAGGGGTTTTCGCTCTCTTTTGTCGGGCGGGACGGTATGGCGCGCGCGGCGCTGATGCCAAACAGCCGGGGTAGCGTGCCCGGGCGCGTCTGGTCGCTGATGGAGGAGGACGCGGAGGCGCTGGACCGCATCGCCGACGACCCGTTCTTCGCGCGGCGGGAAGTGCGCTTCGTTTCAATCGACGGCATCACGCTGCCGGTGCTGGTATATATCACGGTGCCGGGCCAGCAGTATGGCCGGCCCAGCTTTATCACCTACACGATTATGCGCGAGGCGTATGAACAGGCGGGCGAGGATATCGACCAGTTCATGGCGCTGGCCGCAATGAAAAGCGTGCCGTAACCCTCAGCTAAGTTCTTTCAAAATAGCCAGTGCGCGGTCCGGGTAGTTTGTGATGACGATATCCGCGCCCGCCGCAAATACCATGCGCAGATGGTCTTCTTCGTTGACCGTCCAGGGATTGACCTGCAGGCCCGCCGCGTGCGCCAGGCGGCACTCGTCCTTGACGAGCAGCTCGGCCATGAACGGGTGCAGCGCGTCCATGCCCAGCGCCACCGCATAGGCCCAGGGCCTGACCATCGTGGCCTCATACAGCAGGCCGCAGGGCAGCGATGGGTCTATTTGCTTTACGCGCAGCAGCGCATGGTGGTTGAACGAAGAGTACAGCACGCGGTCCGTCATGCCCATTTCGGCAGCCAGGTCCACGCATTTCTGTTCGATGCCTTCGTAAGGGTAGATGTTGTTCTTCAGTTCCACATTGACCGAAAGGCCGGTGGGGTGCAGCAGCTCAAACACCTCGCGGAGCGTGGGCAGCGCAGCTTTTTCATACGACGGATGCGGCTTGTTGTATATATACTGTTTCAACTGCGAAACGGTCATGTCCAGCACCCTGCCCATGCCTGTCGAAACCCGGTCGATCGTCTCGTCGTGGATGACGACGATTTCGCCGTCCTTTGACAGGTGCACGTCCAGCTCCACGCCGTGGGCGCCCTGCTTTGCCGCCAGTTCAAACGCTTCCAGCGTGTTCTCCGGCGCGTAGCCGGATGCACCGCGGTGCGCGTATACCTTTTGCATGCTCCATTCCTCCTTGTGCCAGCGCATATCGCGCTGCCGGTATATTTCGCCCCCTGACGATTAAGTCCTTTTTCTCGCCAAACCCTGTGAAAATTCCATCAAAACTGGTAAACAAGACCGCCTTATGGTATACTGATCCAACACAATCATCATCGAAAGGAACCCTCACATGGCAGCAACAGTTCTCTTTGCGCCGATGGCGTACGCGCGCTATGAAGCCACGCAAACCCTGCCGGAGAAGTTTACCCGGCTGCTGAAGAAAACCGGACTTGCGGAGAAGGTCAAGGGCAAGACCGTCGCGATCAAGATGCACGTCGGCGATGGCGTTGGCTATTCGACCATCCCGCCCGTATTCGTGCAAAAGCTCGTTTCCTTCGTCAAAAAAAACGGTGGCGATTGCTTCTGCACCGATCACTATCTCTACCAGCGCCACCCGGAAAACCGCGGCTATACCGAGATGAACCTGGGCTGCCCGCTGCTGGATGACTGCGGCCACCTGGGCAAGTATTTCTACCCCAAGGATGTGGACTACAAGTCGTTTAAGCACGTGGATGTCGCCGGGCTGATCCATGACGCGGATTTCCTGATCGACTTTTCGCACGTCAAGGGCCACGGCAGTTGCGGCTACGGCGGCGCGTGCAAGAACATCGCGATGGGCTGCGTGACCAACCGCACCCGGCACGAGATTCACGGACTGGAGGGCGGCCTTGTCTGGAACAAGGACAAGTGCACGCACTGCAACAAGTGCATCGGCTCCTGCAACCACCACGCCAATGGCTTTGATGAAAGCGGCGAGTACGATGTCAACTATCACCACTGCACGCTCTGCCAGCACTGCCTGAAGGTGTGCCCGGTGGGTGCGATCACACTGGACGCGCATGACTACGCGGACTTCCAGACCGGCATGGCCATCTGCACCAAGACGGTAGTGGATACCTTTGCGCCGGGCAATGTTTATTACATCAACGTGCTGACGCAGATCACCGCGCTGTGCGACTGCTGGGGCATGACGACGCCTTCCCTCGTGCCGGATATCGGCATCATGGCATCGGACGACATCGTCGCCATTGAGCGCGCGAGCCTGGACGCGATCAAGGTGGAGGACCTGATCCCCGTCGGTGTGCCGCAGGGCATGGAGCTGCAGGGAGAAGGCCACCTGTTCCAGCGCCTGCACGGCAAGGACCCGTATCTGCAGCTTGCCAAGCTGGAGGAACAGGGCCTGGGTTCGCAGGCGTACACACTTCAAACGGTCAAGTAACAAAGGAGGCATTTGCTCATGAGTATTCTGGAGAGTTTTTCGCTAAAGGGCAAGATCGCGCTGGTTACCGGCGCTTCCTATGGCATCGGCTTTGCGATGGCGCAGGCGCTGGCCGAGGCGGGTGCGACGATCGTTTTCAACGACATCAACGAAGCGCTGGTTGAAAAGGGAGTCGCCGCCTATAAAGAAGCGGGCATCGCCGCGCACGGCTATGTCTGCGACGTAACGGACGAACCGGCGGTGCAGGCGTTCGTCGCCCAGGTAGAAAAAGAAGTCGGTGTGATCGACATCCTGTTTAACAACGCGGGCATCATCAAGCGCATCCCGATGACCGAGATGAGCGCAGAAGACTTCCGCAAGGTGATCGACGTGGACCTGACTGCACCGTTCATCGTCGCCAAGGCTGTCATCCCGTCCATGATCAAAAAGGGCCATGGCAAGATCGTCAACATCTGCTCGATGATGAGCGAACTGGGCCGGGAAACCGTCTCCGCCTACGCGGCGGCCAAGGGCGGCCTGAAGATGCTGACCCGCAACATCTGCTCCGAATACGGCGCGGCCAACATCCAGTGCAACGGCATCGGCCCGGGCTACATCGCCACGCCCCAGACCGCGCCCCTGCGCGAGGACGGCCACCCGTTCAACAGCTTCATCATCTCCAAAACGCCCGCAGGCCGCTGGGGCGAGGCCGAGGACCTGATGGGCCCCGCGGTGTTCCTCGCATCCGACGCCTCGAACTTTGTCAACGGCCACGTGCTATACGTGGACGGCGGCATTCTGGCGTACATCGGGAAGCAACCGTAAGAAACGGGGGAACGTTAGGGGGACGCTGTCCCCCTAAAACCCTCTGCCAAAGGGCCTTGCCCTTTGGAAACCCAACATTTCGCCTCACGGCGGGAGGGTTGGGTTTTGCAAAAGATAAACACTGGGTCTGTCCCTCGCCCGCAGGCGAATATGGGTTTCCAAAGGGTCAATGACCCTTTGGCCCGGGGTCTGGGGGTGGATAGCCCCCAGCGTTCCTTCGTCCTCTCTCCGCGTTTCGCCGTTGAAACCAATCCCATTTTCAGGTATACTGTCGCTATGCGTATAGGATTGTCGACCGCCGCCTTTTATGGGCGATTGGAAACAGAGGACGCCGCCGCTCGCGTGGCGTCGCTTGGTGTTCCTGTCTGCGAAGTGTTTCTGGAGACGTACAGCGAGTACCGTGGGGAGTTTGGCGCGCTGGTGAAAAGCCGCTTGGGGGACACGCAGGCGGTTTCTGTCCATAGCAAGACGCAGCACTTTGAAGCGGACTTCATTGGACAGTCGGCCCGGCAGCGAGAGGATGCTTTTACGCTACTGGAGGGGTTTTTGGACGCGGGTGAGGCGCTTGGCGTTTCCACCTACGTGTACCATGGCCCGGCCGTTGTGCGTGGCGGCAACGTGCCCCGCTTCGTACGCTGGCAGGAGGGGATTGCGCGCGCTATCGCCGCGTGCCGCGCGCGCGGGATTACCTTTTCCTGGGAGACCGTCAGCTGGTGCTGGCTGAATGAGCCTGCGCGGGTGGCGGAGTTTCTCGCCATCTGGCCTGACCTGATGTTCGTGCTGGACCTAAAGCAGGTGTTCGAGCTGGGGCAGGATCCGCTGGCCTACGTGGACGCGATGGGCGACCGGCTGCGCCATGTGCACATCCTGGACTACGACGCCCAGGGCCGTCACGCGCTGCCCGGGCGCGGCCTGCACGACTTTCGCGAGCTGGCCCGTGCGCTGCGCGGCAACGGCTATGCCGGGGACATCATCCTGGAGCCGTATTCTAATGTGGCCGGCAGCGACCAGGAGCTGCTCGATTCCATCGCCTGGCTGCGCGATACTTTCGATTTCGCGCCCCACAATAGGAGGAATGCCTGAATGACTGCTTTTCTGGACTGGATCGCCCAGCCGTACGCGCTGCTGCTGTGCATTACGCTGCTGCTCCTTGCGGTGATCATCCCGCTGTACGCCCGCGTATCGCGTCAGCGCCGCGAGCTGAATGAGAAGCTGGAGGTTGTGGAGTCCCTGGTGGGGACGAGCCTGCTATCGCTGAAGGAAACCAGCAGCGCCGAGCGCAGCGCCGACCGCGAGGAAATGGGACACAACCTGCGCGGCATGAGCGATTCGGTCGTGCGCATCATGGGCGAGATGTCCCGAACGCAGCAGCAGCAGCTGGACTCGTTCGGCGGGCAGATCCGCGCGATGAGCCGCACCGATGAGGAGCGCATGGAGCGCATGCGCACGAACATCGAAGAAAAGCTGCAAGAATATGACAGGCAGATGAGCCGCGTCTCGCAGACGCTGGATGAAAAGCTGGACCAGAACGAGCGCCGTCTGGCCGAGATGCGCCAAACGCTGGGCGAAAGCCTGCTGCGCCTCCAGGGCGAGAACGAGAAAAAGCTGGAGCAAATCCGTGAGACGGTCGATGAGAAACTGCACTCCACGCTGGACAAGCGGCTGGGCGAGTCCTTCCGCACGGTGTCCGAGCGGCTGGAGCAGGTATACAAAGGCCTAGGCGAGATGCAGACACTGGCTGTGGGCGTGGGCGACCTAAAAAAGGTGCTCACCAGCGTAAAGACGCGCGGCGTCTGGGGCGAGGTGCAGCTTGGCTCGCTGCTGGAGCAGGTGATGGCCCCGGGCCAGTACGATCAGAATGTCGCGGTCAAGCCCGGCAGCGGGGAGCGGGTGGAGTTCGCGATCCGTCTGCCCGGCAAGGAAGAGGAAGGCGCGGCGGTCTATCTGCCCATCGACGCCAAGTTCCCGGCCGAGGATTATCAGCGCCTGGTGGATGCCACCGATGCGGGCGACAAGCAGGCCGCAGAAGCCGCCAGCCGCGCGCTGGAGGCGACCATCCGCACCGAGGCCAAGCGCATCCGCACCAAGTACATTGACCCGCCGAACACCACCGACTTTGCGATTATGTTCTTGCCCGCCGAAGGACTCTTCGCCGAGGTGCTGCGCCATGGCAGCATCGTTGAACAGCTGCAGAACAGCTATCGCGTCATAGTCACCGGCCCGACCACGCTGCTGGCGCTGCTCAACAGCCTGCAGATGGGCTTCCGCACGATGGCGATCGAGCGCCGCTCCAGCGAGGTATGGGAACTGCTGGGCGCGGTAAAAACTGAGTTTGGCCGCTTTGCCGATCTGCTGAGCAAGACACAGCAGCGCCTGCACCAGGCGACTGCCTCCATCGAGGATGCGGCGCGCAAGACGCGCACCATCCAGCGCAGGCTGCAGAGCGTGCAGGAGCTGTCTGAGCGCGACGCCAAGCGCCTGATTGGCGCGGACGAGGAGCTGCTCATGGCGAAAAACGGGGAGGACGCATGGGATGATTGAGTTTCGCACGCTGCGGAAGGAAGAATTGCCAAAGTGGTATGAGCACTGCAGCGGCGTTTTCGGTCTGGAGGACAAAACGTACTTCCAGCGGCACTATGAGTGCGATCCGGCAGGAGACTGCTCGCTGATCTTCGTCGCGGTGGAGGGGGACGAGATCGCCGCGACGGTGCGCGTGTTTGACCGGGAGATGTACTTAAGCGGCCGCGCTGTCCGGATGGGCGGCATCGGCGAAGTGAGCACCAAGCCCGCGTACCGCCGCCAAGGGCTGTGCGGGACGCTGCTAGCGATGTCCATCGATGAGATGGCGCGCCGGGGCATCCCCATCTCGGTGCTGTTTGGGCAAAAGCCGCTGTATGAGCGCGCGGGCTGGCGGTTCTGCCCGGTGCCGTGGAAGGACATCGACACAAAAGCACTGCCGCCGCTGCCGGAAAATGCGTCAGTGCGTGCCTTCACGCCGGAGGATCTGCCGCTGGTGATGGGCCTGTATGACATCTCCGCCGGGCGGCTGAACGGGGCGATCCTGCGGAATGAAACCTACTGGAAGCGCTGGGTGCTGCCCCAATGGCGGCCTGCGCAGCTGCTGCTGGTGGATGGCCAACCGGTTGCGTATGCCTGCCTGCGGTCGCCGGAGGAAGACGGCCTTCGCTATCTGGATGAGTTATGCGCCCTGCCGCATGCGGAGTCGCTGCTGCCCGCGTTCCTGGGCGCGCTGGCAGGTGGTGCGCGCGTGCGGGTAATCACGCCGCAGCTGCCGTCCGTTCCGGGCGATGACGCCACCCATCCGCGCCTGATGATGGTGCGGTCAGTCTTGCCGTTTGACGAAATCCAGGACACCGATGCGCTGGTGCGCGCGGTGGGCGATACGGCCGGCACATTTGGGGTTGATCACTTTTAGCGCTTAGCGCACCATTCATGCCAGGCAGCTTCCCGCCATACACTCCATCAGGCGGGGAGGGATGGACATGAAGCGCAAGCGCACGCTGCGCCGCGTGGTGCAGGCGGCGGGCCTGCCGGAAGATGTAGTGCTGGGCCTGCCGCGCATTCTGATGCGGGGCGACAGCCAGCTGTTGCTGGAAAACCACCGTGGCGTGGTGGAGTACGCGCCGGAGAAGCTGCGCGTGCGGACGGCGCTGGGGATGCTGACGGTAGAAGGGGAGAGGCTGGTTCTCTCGTCACTGGGCGAGGAAGACCTGATGATTTCCGGCAGCATTCGCGGCCTCCTTTTCGCGGAAGGAGGCGCGCATGGAAAAGCTGGGCTGGTATGAGTTTCGGGTAGAGGGGCTGTCGCTGGAGAGGCTGCTCAACCAATGCACGGAGCGCGGGGTACGGCTGTCGAGGGTGAAGAAGGTTTCCGCCCGGGCGGTGACGGGCCGCGTTGCGGCGAAGGATTTAGACAAGCTGCGGGACCTCGCTGAGGCGCGCGGCTGGCGGCTGACCTACGGCGAGCCGCATGGGGCAGTGCGGCTGGGTTCGATGCTCCAGCGGCGGGCGCTTCTCGTGGCCGGTGTGCTGGCATTCTTTGTCTTGTGCGGAGGCATTCTGTCGTGCATTTGGTTTATCGACGTGCGCGGCGCTGGGCCGTATACGGGTGAAGTTGAGCGAATTCTTGCCGAGCACGATGTTCGCGTCGGCCGGTTT
Organism: Eubacteriales bacterium; assembly: GCA_031549105.1. Lineage (GTDB taxonomy): Bacteria > Bacillota > Clostridia > Christensenellales > Aristaeellaceae > Avichristensenella. The sequence continues at coordinate 19,741 of JAVBQK010000020.1, read as the reverse complement.
GGCTTCTTGATTGATACGGACGCGCTCAAGACCGATATGGAGCGGCAGCTGACGGGCCTTTCGTGGGTGGGTGTGCGCGCAAACGGCGTGCGCCTGACGGTGACCTGCGTGCAGGCGCAGCTGGCAAGCGAGCGGCTGACGAATCCTGGAGATATCGTAGCTGCGAGGGACGGAATCATCAGCGAAATCACCGTGACTGCCGGTACCGCGCTGGTGAAGCCCGGCGATGCGGTACGGCGCGGGCAGGTGCTGGTGCGTGGCGAGGAGCGCGCCTGGGACGGCGCGGTGACGCCCATCCGCGCGAAGGCCAGCGTGGTTGCCCGGGTGTGGTATATGGCCGAGGCGAAAGTGTCCGGCGCGCGCATGCGCACGGTGCCCACGGGGGAAACTTTCACGAGGCACACGATCTGTTCGCCGTTTTATGAGCTGGTGCTGGACGAAGCGCCGGATTTTGCCGATTATGACCTGGTGACGGATGTACTGCCCATTGCCGGGGCGCTGCCGGTGTGGCTGCGGCTGGACCGCTATGAGGCTGTCACGCGCGAGGAAATCGCCCGCGATCTGGAAGAGGTGCAGGCGGAGGCAGCGCTGGCCGCGTCGCGCTTGGTGCAGGAAAAAATCGGCCTGCATAGTAGAGTTGTTGACAAATGGGTAGAGTATAGTATGATAAATGATGGAGGGTGTCGCGCAACGGCCATTCTGGAGGCCTTGGAGGAGATCGCGACCACTTCCGACGCCATCTTATCCACCAATTGAAATGGAGGAACCGGCTTGTCGCAAAAGCAATTACAGCTCCCTGTGGGATCGATGGAGGACTATATCTCATTCTTTGGCGTCGGCGATGAAAATGTAAACATCCTGATGGAGGAAACGGGCGCAGACATCGCGATGCGGGGCGATGAGCTGAGCTTCACCGGCGATGAGGCGCAGGTGGACCTTGCGGTGTCCGTTACGCAGAAGCTGCTGGACATGCTGCGCCGCAATGAAAAAGTAGACCGTTCGCGCATCCGCTACGCGGTTGAGCTTGCGCGCGAAGGCAATGTCGAGAGCATCGAGGAGATCATGCGCGACGTGATCGCCGTGACCTACAAGGGCAAGCAGATCAAGTCCAAGACGCTGGGACAGAAGCGCTATGTGGAACTGATGCGCAAGAACCTGCTGACCTTTGCCGTAGGCCCCGCCGGTACGGGCAAGACGTACCTGGCGATCGCCATGGCGGTGGTTGCGCTGAAAAACAAAGAGGTGGAGCGCATCATCCTGACGCGTCCGGCTGTGGAGGCGGGGGAGAAGCTGGGCTTTTTGCCCGGCGATCTGGCGCAGAAGGTTGACCCGTACCTGCGCCCGCTGTATGACGCGCTGTATGACATGATGGGCATGGAAGCGTACCAGAAGCTTGTGGAGCGCGGCGCGGTGGAGGTGGCCCCTCTGGCGTATATGCGTGGCCGCACGCTCTCCGATTCGTTCGTGATCCTGGACGAGGCGCAGAACACCACGGGCGAGCAAATGAAGATGTTCCTCACGCGCATGGGCTTTGGGTCGCGCATGGTTGTCACCGGCGACATCACGCAGATCGACCTGCCCGTGGGCAAGCGATCGGGCCTCCGGGAGGCCGTCGATGTGCTGCAGGATGTGCCGGGCATCGGCATGGCGCAGCTCACACACCGCGATGTCGTCCGCCATGAACTGGTACAAGCCATCGTCAAGGCGTACGAAAAGAAAGAAAAAAGGCGGCTGTAGTCGCTCCGAATCTGCAATTACCCGGCGAAAAGGAGGAGAGCATGAAGCAAAAGAAGGCGACCGCGGCAAGGCGCAGCGTGCCCGGCGGGCGAAAGCCGTTTTGGCCCGGTCTTATTGTGATGGCGGTCTGCTACGTGCTTTTAACGCTCGGCATGATCCTGGCGACATCGCCGGAGCGGTATAACCTGTCCGTCGGCGATATCGCGCCCACCACCATCACCGCGACCAAAGATGTTGTTGACGAGTTCACCACCGAGCAGCGCCGCATCCGCGCGGCGGAAAACGTTCCGCTGTCCTACCGCGAGGATGAGACCGCGCATGACCGGGTGATGAACACTTTCTCCGATATTTTCCTGGATTTTGAGGCGATCCGCGTATACGGCGAGAAGCTGCGCATTGGCGAAGCGCCGTCCGCATCTGGAAACGCCTTTACCTATTCCGGCACCTTTTTGCCGGAGGATTTGGAGTACGCCCGGTCGATGTGCGAGGCGATGGAGCTGAGCGACTGGACGCTGACGATCCTGATGAAAACAAGCGCCTATGACCTCAGCGGCGCGTACAAGAATACCAGCGAGATACTGGAACGCACGATGCAGTCGACCATCCGAGAGGGTCAATTGGAAACTGCTATAACGGCTATCCAGCGCGAACTGCCGCAGTACATGTCCACGGAGCTGTGCTGGAACATCGCGATCCCCGCGGTGCGGGCGGCGCTTGTGCCCAACATGGTCGTTGACCAGGACGCCACCGAGGCCAACCGCGAGGCCGCCCGGCACGATATCGAACCGGATATGTACAAGAGCGGGCAGAACATCGTTGTCGGTGGCGAGGGTGTCACGCAGGCGCAGCTGGGCATGCTGGAGATACTGGGCCTTTTGGAGGGCAACCGTTTCGACACGATGATGATGGTCGGCGTGGGCCTTTTGGGCGCATTGGCGATGGTGGCGCTGCTGTTCCATATCCTGCAGTTTGACCGCGGCATTGCGGGGAAGCCCCGCAGCGCGCTCCTGCTGGCGGTGATCTTTGCCGTGTCCATAGGCATCTGCGTGCTCACGTCACGCCTGAACGTTACCCTGATTCCGATATCAATGGTGGTGCTGCTGGTGGCGACGCTGCTGTCGCCAAGCCTTGCCGTCATATGCAACATTCTGGCGCTGATCGTGGTGGGCATCCTCACCAACAGCACCAGCGCATCGTTCACCCAGCAGATGCTCGGCATCATCTTTTCCGGCGCGCTCAGCGGCCCGGTCGGCATTTTCGTCGCCCGGCGCAAGCAGCAGCGCGCGTCGATCCTGCTGGCAGGCCTGGCCATTGCGGTGGTGAACCTGTTTGCGATGATTTCGCTCGGCCTTTTGACCAACAATGAATTTAACACGGTGCTGACGAATGCGGTTTGGTGTGCCGGCGGCGGTGTGCTGGCGGCCATTCTCTGCATGGGCGTACAGCCGATGCTAGAGTGGATGTTCGACCTGGTAACGCCCTACAAGCTGTTGGAGCTCTCCAACCCGAACCAACCGCTGCTGCGCCGCCTGCTGGTGGAGACGCCGGGCACCTACCACCATTCAATTATGGTAGCGAACCTCGCAGAAGCTGCGGCGGAGGCGATCGGCGCCGATTCGCTGCTGACGCGCGTGGGCGCGTATTACCACGACATTGGCAAGCTCACGCGGCCGCTGTACTTCAAAGAAAACCAGATCGGCGACAACCCGCATGACCGCACTGACCCCCGCGTGTCCGCCGCGATCATCGCCGACCACGTGACCGACGGCATCCAGATGGCGCATCAGCAGCACCTGCCCGAGGCGATCACCGCCTTCATCGCCCAGCACCAGGGCGATACGCAGATATCATTTTTCTACCAGAAAATGCGGGGCATGGAGGGCGGCGAAGGCGCGCAGCCGGAGGATTTCCAGTATCCAGGACCCAAGCCGCAGACGGCCGAGACAGCCATCCTGATGCTGGCCGATACCGTAGAGGCGGCGATCCGCGCGGGCGGAGATCAGGCGCCGGAAGTGATTGAGCGCCGCATCCGCGAACTGGTCAAGGACAAGATCGACGGCGGGCAGCTCAACGACTCTCCGCTGCGGTTTGCTGATGTATCCAAGATTATCCGCGCGTTTGCACAGGTGCTCACCGGCATCTATCACAAGCGGATTGAGTACCCGAAGCTGGACCGTGTGGCGGCGCTGCCCGCCATCCCGAAGCCTGTCGAAACGGTGCCGGTCATTGAGGTACGGCAGGAGGATCTAGTCGATGCGGCTATTGATAAGCCTTGAGGAAGTCTCCCCGCCGGATGGGCTGGAGGCGCTGCTTTCCCGGGTAGGGGATGGGTGCCTTGCTGCAGAGGGCCTTGTGGGGCGGTATCAGGCGGGCCTGGTGCTCACCGATGATGCAGGCATTGCCGCCGTCAACCTCACCCAGCGCGGGCTGGACCGGCCCACCGATGTGTTGTCGTTTCCCAGCGTATCCTTCCCGCCGGGCACGACGGCGCGCGCACACCCAAAGCGGCTTAGGCGCGAGCTGGACCCGGAAACGGGCTGCCTGCACCTGGGGGATATCGTCATCTCGCTGCCGCGCGCGGCGGAGCAGGCGGAGGCATACGGCCATTCGCTGTCACGCGAGGTGGGTTTCCTGCTTGCGCACGGCATGCTGCACCTGATGGGCTATGACCACGAAACCGAAGAGGATCGCGCCGCGATGCGGGCGATGGAGGAGATCATAATGCAAAAATCCGGGCTGGACCGGGCGCTGAGCGACGCGGATATCGTGCTGGTGCAAGGCGCACGCGAGGCGCTGGAGCGGGCATACGCGCCGTACTCGCACTATAAGGTAGGGGCTTGCGTGCGTGCGGCCGACGGGCGCATGTTCCGTGGCTGCAATGTCGAAAACGCGAGCTTCGGCATGACCATTTGCGCTGAGCGCAACGCGATCACCACCGCCGTCACCGAGGGGGCGACGGTGTTTGAAGCCATCGCTGTGGCCGGGGAAGGGCCGGTGCCCTCGCCCTGCGGCGCATGCAGGCAGTTCATGCGCGAATTTGGCCGCGATCTGCGCGTGCTGCTGGTCACCGGGGATACCGTGCGCGAGACGACACTTTCCGCACTGCTCCCGGATAGCTTCGGTCCTGACTTTTTGCAAGAGGTGAACGCATGAGCTTTCATTCCGGGTTTGTCGCCATTGTCGGGCGACCCAATGTAGGTAAATCCACCCTGATGAACGCATTCGTGGGCGAAAAGGTCGCGATCGTCTCCGATAAGCCGCAGACGACGCGCAACCGCATCATGGGCATTGCGGGCGGCGAGGACTGGCAGATTGTCTTCCTGGATACGCCGGGCCTGCACACGCCCCGCACGAAGCTTGGCGAGTATATGATCAAGGCCGCCAACGACGCGCTGGACGGCATCGATGCGCTGCTGGTGATGGTGGATGCCAGCGCGTTTGGCGCGCAGGACCGCGCGATTGCCGAGCGAATGTCCGCGCTGAAAGTGCCCAAAATACTGGTGGTCAACAAGGCTGACAGCGTCTCCCGTGAGGCGCTCGCGTCGCTGCTCAACACGCTGCACACCGTGCCATATGACGAGGTTGTCCCCGTCAGCGCGCGGCGCGGCGATAACATGGACAAGCTCAAGGCGCTGCTGATCGGCACGCTGCCGGAAGGGCCGCGCTACTTCCCCGAGGATATGATCACCGACCAGCCGGAACGCCTGATCTGCGCGGAGATCATCCGCGAGAAGGCGCTGCGCTATCTGCGCGAGGAGGTGCCGCACGGCATCGGCGTGGAGATGCAGGCGATCACCAAGTTGTCCGAGGGGCTGACCGAGATCCATGCGACAATCTACTGCGAGCGCGATGGGCACAAGGGCATCATCATCGGCAAGCAGGGAAAGACGCTCACCCGGATCGGGTCGGAGGCGCGCGTGGACATTGAGCGTCTGCTGGGCACGCATGTGTCGTTGCAGCTGTGGGTGAAGGTGCGCGAGGACTGGCGCAACCGGGGCGACGACCTGCGCACGCTCGGGTATGAGTAGCGTCAAGACCGACGCGATCGTGCTCCGTCACGCCGACTATGGCGAAGGTGACCGGATGCTCACGCTGCTTGCCCCTGCGCTGGGGCTGATTTCCGTCTCGGCGCGCGGCTGCCGCAAGGCATCCAGCCGGAGCCTTTCGGCGACGGAGCTGTTCACGGCGGGGGAGTACATGCTCTATCAAAAGGGCGAGCACTTCACACTGACATCGTTCCAGCTGCACGAGAGCTATTATCCGATCCGCACCGACTTTGACAAGCTGGCGCACGGCGGGTATTGGCTGGGCCTATGCGAGGCTGTCGCGCAGCCGGGCGAGGACTGCGGGCGGCTGTTCAAGATGCTGCTGCTGTCACTGGCGGTGCTGGCGTATGGCGAGGTGCCGTTTCGCGCGCTGACAGCGGTGTTTCTGGTACAGTTTTCGATGCTGCAAGGGTTCGCGCCGATGCTCGATCGCTGCCAGCGGTGCGGACACGCGCTGGAAGTACCGATGCGCTTTGACGTGAACGGCGGAGGTGCCTGCTGCGCGGCGTGCGGAAGGAACGGGCTGCCGCTGAGCGCAGAGGGCCTTGCATGGCTGCGCGAAGCGCAGGCGAAAGGCGCGTTTGTGCTGGCGGGCCGCAGGCAGCAGCCACAGGCGGAAAATTCTGAGGCGGCCGAAGAGCCGTTTGCCATTATGCGGGCGCACGTGGAGCAGCGCGTCGAGAAACATATCCCATCTGTTAAATTTTTGTAAGAAATTTCGCACACGAACATCTGTTCTTTTTCCTTCTTCTGTGGTATACTTGTGCTGGTTCGAGCACAGGCACGGGAGGGACTATGGACAGATTCGTTTTGCGCGCGCCGTTTCAGGCGCAGGGTGACCAGCCACAGGCTATCGAGGGGCTGGCGCGCGGCGTGGAGGCGGGCGCTTCGGAACAGGTGCTGCTGGGCGTGACGGGCTCGGGCAAAACCTATACGATGGCCAGCGTGATTGAGCGCGTGCAGCGCCCGGCACTGATATTGGCCCACAATAAGACGCTGGCTGCGCAGCTGTGCGCGGAGTTCCGCGAATTTTTCCCAGACAGCGCGGTAGAGTTCTTCGTCAGCTACTATGACTACTACCAGCCCGAGGCGTATATCGCGTCTTCCGATACCTACATTGAGAAGGATGCGTCGATTAACGACGAGATCGACCGGCTGCGCCACAGCGCCACCGCAGCGCTGCGCGAGCGGCGGGATGTGATCGTGGTGGCCTCGGTGTCGTGCATCTACTCAATGGGCGACCCCAGCGAGTATGAGGGCATGATGGTATCGCTACGGCCCGGCATGCGCATGGACCGGGACGCGCTTCTGCGCAAGCTGGTGGACATCCAGTACAGCCGCAACGACTTTGAGTTTGAGCGCGGCAGTTTCCGCGTGCGCGGCGATACCGTGGAGATCATTCCGGTATCGCAAAACGACCGCGCGCTGCGCATTGAGTTCTTCGGCGACGAGATCGACCGCATCTCGCAGGTGGATACCACCAGCGGGCACTCGCTGACAGCGCTCAAGCACATTGCGATCTTCCCTGCATCGCACTATGCGACCTCACGCGAGCACGTTGACCAGGCGATTGGCGAGATCGAGCGCGATCTGGCGCTGCGCGTGGAGGAGCTGGAGGGGGAGAATCGCATCCTGGAGGCGCAGCGCCTGCAACAACGCACCCAATACGACATCGAGATGCTGCGGGAGATCGGCTTCTGCACCGGCATTGAGAACTATTCCCGCTACTTTGACGGGCGCAAACCCGGCGACGCGCCCTATACGCTGCTGGACTATTTCCCCAAGGATTTCATCTGCTTCATAGACGAGTCACATGTCTCCGTGCCGCAGGTGCGCGCGATGTTCAACGGCGACCGTGCGCGTAAGGAGGCGCTGGTGGACTACGGCTTCCGCCTGCCTTCGGCGTTTGACAACCGGCCGCTCCGTTTTGAGGAGTTTGAGAAGCGGGTTCACCAGCGCATCTACGTTAGTGCCACGCCCGGGCCATATGAGTTGACCCGCACCCAGAACACGGTTGAACAGATTATCCGACCCACGGGCCTGATCGACCCGGAGATCATCCTGCGCCCGGCAACTGGGCAGGTGGACGACCTGGTCGGCGAGATCAGCCGCGTGGTATCTCAAGGCTTCCGCGTGCTGGTGACGACGCTGACCAAGAAGATGGCCGAGAGCCTGACGGACTACCTCAAGGGCATGGAGATGCGCGTGCGGTATCTGCACTCGGACATCAAGACGCTGGAGCGTGCGGAGCTGCTGCGCGGGCTGCGGCTAGGCGATTACGACATTCTGGTGGGCATCAACCTGCTGCGCGAGGGCCTGGACCTGCCCGAAGTGGCGCTGGTGGCGATCCTGGATGCCGACAAAGAGGGCTTCCTGCGGTCCGAAACATCGCTGATCCAGACGGTCGGCCGCGCCGCGCGCAATGTCGAGGGCCGCGTGATCATGTACGCGGACCAGATGACCGACAGCATGGAGCGCGCCATCACCGAGACCAACCGCCGCCGCGCGCTGCAGGTGGCTTATAATGAGGCAAACGGCATCACGCCCGAATCGATAAAGCGCACGGTCCACGCGCTGCTGGCGATCACCGAGGAGGCGGAGGCGAAGTCCGCAACGCCGCTGACGGAAGAGGAGCGCATCGCGCTGGTCAAGTCGCTGGAGGATAGCATGCTCACCGCAGCGAAGGATCTGGACTTCGAGCGCGCCGCCAGCCTGCGTGACAGGCTGTTTGAACTCCGCGGCGAGAAAAAAGTTGCTGAGGCGTCTCCGCAGCCAACGGGGCGCAAGCATCCTAAGAAAAGAAAACGCTAGGAGGGTTCACCATGATCACAAGGATTGCGCATACCGCGTACGTCACCCGGGACATGGCCGCTACGCTGCGATTTTACTGCGAGCAGCTGGGGTTTAAGCACGCCTTTTCACTCGCGGGCAAGGATGGAAAGCCCTGGATTGAGTATGTGAAGGTGGTGGACGGGCAGTTCCTGGAGTTCTTCTACCCCAAAGAGGGGAAGCCGTTTGACAAGGGAACCTACCTGCACCTGTGCCTTGAGGTGGATGACATCCACGGGCAGGCGGCTGCGATGGAGGCGGCAGGTATCAGCATCCGCGTGCCGCCCAAGCAGGGCATGGACGGCAACTGGCAGTGCTGGGTGGACGACCCGGACGGCAACCCCATTGAGCTGATGCAGATCGACCCCGCCTCTCCGCAGGCCAGGGCATAACCGCAATAACGAACCGGAGGCATCCTACCGTGACGAAGGACAAGCTCATCGTAAAAGGCGCTCGCGAACACAACCTGAAAAACATCAACCTGGAAATCCCGCGGGACAAGCTGGTGGTCTTCACGGGCCTGTCCGGCAGCGGCAAGTCATCGCTGGCGTTTGACACCATCTATGCAGAGGGGCAGCGCCGCTATGTGGAGTCGCTCTCCGCGTACGCGCGCCAGTTTCTGGGCCAAATGGAGAAGCCGGACGTCGACTCCATCGACGGGCTTTCCCCGGCCATCTCCATTGACCAGAAGACCACCAGCCGCAACCCACGCTCGACGGTCGGCACGGTGACGGAGATACACGATTATCTGCGCCTGCTGTACGCGCGCATCGGCATTCCGCACTGCCCCAAGTGCGGCAAGGAAATCCACCAGCAGACGGTTGACCAGATGGTCGACCAGATCATGGCGCTGCCCGAGCGCACGCGCCTGACGGTGATGGCCCCGGTGATCCGCGCGCGCAAGGGGGAGTACACCAAGCTGATTGAGGACCTGCAAAAGTCCGGTTTCGTCCGCGTGCGCATCGACGGCGAGATGTACGAAACAAGTGAGCCGCCGAAGCTGAACAAGCAGAAGAAGCACACGATCGAGGTCGTCGTCGACCGCCTGTTCGCGAAGGCCGACTCCGTTTCGCGCCTTTCGGACTCGCTGGAAACCGCGCTTGCCAGGAGTGGGGGATTGGCGCTGGTCGCCACCGGAGAGGAAGGCGAGGAACTGCTGTTCTCGCAGAATTATGCCTGCCCCGACTGCGGCATTAGCATTGAGGAGCTGACCCCGCGCATGTTCTCGTTCAATAGCCCGTTCGGCGCGTGCCCGACGTGTACGGGCCTTGGCACGATGCGGCGCATCGACCCGGATACGATCATCCCGGATAAGTCGCTTTCTCTCAGCCAGGGCGCGATCGTTGCCAGTGGCTGGAACTCGCTGGGCGAGAACAGCGGTGCGACGGTCTACTATGGCGCGCTGGCAAGACACTACGGCTTCTCAATGGATGTGCCGGTGAAGGACCTGCCGCAGATTGCGCTGGAGGTGCTGCTTTACGGCACCAGGGGCGAGAAGATTGAGGTGGAGTACGCGACGGGCGAGCGCACGATGACCTTTACCGCGCCGTTTGAGGGCATCATCCCCAACCAGGAGCGCAAGTACCGCGAGACCTCGTCGCAGGCGATGCGCGAAATGTATGAAGAATCAATGATGGACACGCCCTGCCCGGACTGCAACGGGCTCAGGCTGCGGCCGGAGTCGCTTGCGGTGACGATTGACCACAAGTCGATTGCGGCGGTCAGCAATTTCTCCGTCATAGAGGCGAGGAATTTCTTCGCAGGCCTGTCGCTTACGGAGAAGGAGTCGATGATCGCCTACCAAATCCTGAAGGAAATCAATGCGCGGCTGGGCTTCCTGGTGAACGTAGGACTCAGCTACCTGACGCTGTCGCGCGCGGCGGGCACGCTGTCCGGCGGCGAGGCGCAGCGCATCCGGCTCGCGACGCAGATCGGCTCGTCGCTGGTGGGCGTACTGTACATCCTGGACGAGCCGTCCATCGGCCTGCACCAGCGGGACAACTCGCGCCTGCTGGAGACGCTCAAGAGCCTGCGCGACCTGGGCAACACGCTGATCGTCGTGGAGCACGACGAAGAGACGATGATGGCTGCGGACGAGATCGTTGACATCGGCCCGGGCGCAGGCCTGCATGGTGGGCATCTCGTGGCGCAGGGGACGCTGAGCGAAATCATGGAATGCGATGCGTCACTCACCGGTCAATACCTCAGCGGCAGGCGCAGCATTCCGGTGCCGGAGGTACGCAGAAAGCCCACTGGTTTCCTGACGGTGCGCGGCGCGCGCGCCAACAACCTGCGCGGCATCGACGTAAAAATCCCGCTGGGCGTGATGACCTGTGTCACCGGCGTATCCGGAAGCGGCAAGTCGTCGCTCGTCAATGAGATACTATACAAGGCGCTCGCGCGCGATCTGAACCGCGCACGCTCGCGGCCCGGCGCATACGACGCGATCGATGGTGAGGAGCAGCTTGACAAGATCATCAACATTGACCAGTCACCGATCGGCCGCACGCCACGATCGAATCCGGCGACCTATACCGGCATGTTCGATCTGATCCGCAAAGTGTACGCCGCAACGCCTGACGCGAAGGCGCGCGGCTACCAGGAGAACCGCTTCAGCTTCAACGTCAAGGGCGGGCGGTGCGAAGCGTGCTCGGGCGATGGCATCGTCAAGATTGAGATGCACTTCCTGCCGGATATCTATGTGCCGTGCGACGTGTGCAAGGGCAAGCGCTACAACCGCGAGACGCTGGAGGTGCTGTACAAGGGAAAGAGCATCTTCGACGTGCTGGACATGACGGTGGACGAGGCGACCGTGTTCTTCGAAAACCACCCGCTGATCTACCGCAAGCTCCAGACGCTGCAGGATGTGGGCCTGGGGTATATAAAGCTGGGCCAGCCTTCCACCACGCTGTCCGGTGGCGAGGCGCAGCGCGTTAAGCTGTCCACCGAACTGTCGCGTAAAGCGACGGGCCGCACCGTCTACGTGCTGGATGAGCCGACCACCGGCCTGCACATGGCGGACGTGGACCGGCTGGTGCAGGTGCTGCAGCGGTTGGTTGACGCGGGCAACTCGGTGCTGGTGATTGAGCATAACCTGGACGTGATCAAGACGGCCGACTGGGTGATTGACCTGGGGCCAGAGGGTGGCAACATGGGCGGCGGCGTTGTCGCGGAGGGCACGCCCGAAGCCATTTCCGCCGTGGAAGCGAGCTTTACAGGCATGTATTTGAAGCGGTTGATCAAAACCGCTGGAAACGCGTGAGGCGATAATCTATACTACCCCTGGAGGTGAACCCGCATGTGCGTATCAACGGAAACGGCCCTGGCACTTTCCACGCAATGCGGGTTTTCGCATGCCGCGCTGTTGCCGGTGCGCCCGCTGGACGCCTATTTCCTGGCCCCCACGAAGGAAAACAGCCGCGGTATATTCGAAGACCCGTACGCAAAGCTCCCCGAGGTGAAAAGCGTGCTGATTGCGGCGATGCCGTTTCATTGGCACACGCCCTGGTCCGGCGGAAACGCCGAGGTCAGCGCTTTTTACTTCCAGTCGCAGAAGGCACATGCGGCGATCCGTGATGTTGCCGCGCAGCTATCGGCGCTTGGCGCGAAGGTGTGCAATTTCCAGGAGCTGCCGCAGAAGGTGCTAGGCCGGGAAGCGGGCCTGGGCGTGCAGGGGCGAAACTCGTTGTTGCGCAACACCGCGTGGGGCAGTTGCCTTACCCTGCGCATGCTGCTGACCGACATCGAGCCGGAAGCGGAACCGGTGCGCCCGTTCGCGGATACGCCCGCGTGCGGCGCATGCCGTCGCTGCGTGGACGCGTGTCCCACTGGCGCGCTGGACGGGAACGGCGGGCTGGACCGCTCGCGCTGCCTGCGCGGGTTCATGATGCAGGCCGAACCAGTTCCGGAGGCGCTCCGCGCGCCGATGGGCACGCGGCTGCTCGGCTGCGAAATCTGCCAGCGCGCCTGCCCGCATAACCAAAGTGTGCCATGCGTCTTCCCGGAGGACCAGGGCGTATTCGCGATCGATAAGCTGCTTGCCGGTGCGCGGAGCGACCTGGACGAAATCGCTGGGCGCATCGGCTGGAATGAGGCAAGGCTCCGGCGCGTGCAGGCGCAGGCCGCACTGGCCGCCGGGAACAGCGGGGACGCGCGCTATCTGCCCGCGCTGCGTGCGCTGGAGAACCATGAACAGCCCGCCATCGCGGGGCACGCGCGGTGGGCGATCGCAATGCTTGAAAGGGGATGACGCCATGCTAACCATTACAAACCTAAGCAAAGCATACGCCAAGGGGCGTGTCAAGGCGGTGGACGACCTATCGCTGACCGTGCGCCGCGGGGAGATATTCGGGTTCATCGGCCCCAATGGCGCGGGCAAAACGACCACCATCAAGATGATCTGCGGCATCATCAACCCTGATCAGGGCAGTGTGACGATCGACGGGCACGACATCATCCGCGATGATATCGCGGCCAAGCGCGCGATCGGCTTTGTGCCGGACGCCGCCAATGTATACGAGCGGCTGACAGGCCTGGAATACCTGAATTTTCTCGCCGATATCTACGGCGTGGACGCCCATACGCGCGCTCAGCGCATGGACAAATACCTGACGATGTTCGAGATCAAGGATGCGGCGTCCAGCCTGATCCGCAGCTATTCGCGCGGCATGCGCCAGAAACTGACGGTGACCGGCGCGCTACTGCACAACCCGCCGCTGTGGATTCTGGATGAGCCGATGAGCGGCCTGGACCCGCGCGCGGCGCACCAGCTCAAGACCGAGATGCGCGCGCATTGCGACGCGGGCAACACGGTGTTCTTCTCTACGCACGTGCTGGAAGTGGCCGAGCGCCTGTGCGACCGCATCGGCATCATCAACCATGGAAAGCTGGTCGCAGTGGGCACACTGGACGAACTGCGCGCCGGGGAGAAGGGAGAGTCGCTGGAGCAGCTGTTCCTGCAGCTGACCGATAGCGGGGAGGAGACGCTATGAAACAGTTTCTGCGCGTGTTCGGCCTGCAGCTCAACCAGCGGTTTGGGCTCTCGGTGCTCCGCGCGGGCTTTCGGGAGGATAAGCTCAAGACGCTGGGCAAGGCCGCGCTGTACCTGATCGTCGCGCTCTCATTGGGGTCGATCGTCTTCATGTACGGGTGGTTGCTGCACGCAATGCTGCCGGGCTTTCAGCTCCTGGGCCTGGAGAAGGTGTTTCTGGGCGCGGTGCTGCTGATTGACATGGTCATGGTGTTCGTGATGGGTCTTTTCTACCTCATCGGCCTTTTATTCTTCTCCAAGGATACCGAGTTTCTGGCATCGCTGCCCATCCGGCCCAGGGTGGTATTTGCCGCAAAGTTCGGCCAAGTGCTGCTGGGCGAAATTGCCACGAGCCTGGTGCTCCTGCTGCCCGCGTTCATCATTTACGGCATCGCGGATGGCGGCGGGGTAGCGTTCTGGCTGCGCGCGGCGCTGGTGTCGCTGCTCGCGCCGTGCATTCCGCTGGCGATATCCGGGCTGCTCTCGCTGCTGCTAATGCGCTTTAACGCGCTATGGCGGCGGCGCGACCTGCTGACGGTCATCGGCGCGCTTTTGCTCGTGGTGCTCGTCTTCGTCGGGCAGATGATGCTTTCCTCAACCATCCCGGACCTGATGGACCCGGTCAAGTTACTGGCATTCATTCAGGATAGTTCCCGCATCCTGCAAGTAGCAGTCTCTGTCTTCCCGCCCAGCGGCTGGGCAGCGGAAGGCCTGGTGCAGGGCGGCGGCATGTTGCTGCTGTTCAGTGGGATTTCCATCGCCGCGCTGACTGCGGTGATACTGACCGCCGGGCGCATCTACTATGCTGGCGCGATGGCGCAGTTGGAAACTTCTGCGAACCGCCGCAGCGTAAAGCTGGAAGGGAAACGGGTCAAGCAGCGCGGCGTGATGCTTTCTCTGTTCATGCGCGAATGGCGCATTGTACTGCGCACGCCGGTCTACGCGCTCAACGGCCTGACGATGATCCTCATGGGGCCGCTGATGCTGCTCCTTCCGCTGTTCATGCAGGGTGCGTCGATGGGTGGGGAAATGGAGTTCCTTGTCAACTTCGTCGGCGGCTTGATTGATCCGCGCATCATCGTATTTGTGCTGGCGGGCGTGTTCGCGGCGATCAGCTCGATCAACCCGGCAGCGACGACGACACTATCGCGCGAGGGCAAGCTGTTCTACCTGCTGCGCGTGATTCCGGTTTCGCCCGCCAAGCAAATCCTCGCGAAGTTCCTGTTCGGCGCATCCACGATGCTTTTAACCGCGCTGCCGATGGCGCTTACATCCGCGTTCGTCTTCCACATTTCCCTGGAGCTGGTCTTCGGTGCATTTGCGCTGGGCGTGGTGGCGTCCATCGCGCCGCTGGCGATATCCCTTTTGCCGGATATGCTGCACCCGAAGCTTTCGTGGAATAGTGAAACGGAGGCTATCAAGCAAAACGCAAACAGCCTGCTGGGCATGTTGGTTGGTTGGCTGTACCTGTGCGCGGTGGGGTACGGCTGCTACCACCTGCTCAGAACGCCCCTGTCGATGGCCGCTTCCGTGGTCCTGGTTGGCGGCCTGGCGCTGGCGCTCGGCATCGCGCTGATCTTCCTGCTCTGCCATATCGCGGGGCAGCGCTGGCGGGCGATTGAAGGGTGATTCGATTGACAGTTTTCGGCTAAAAATGCTATACTAATCCATCATTACTTGCGAAACGAGGGGTGCCCATGTGGCTCCGGGAAGGGCTTGTTGTCGGCGCGAAGCATCACCTGTTCATTGGCGGCTGCGATGCCGTGGAACTTGCAAAGGAATTTGGAACACCGCTGTATGTCATGGATGAGGTTTTCCTGCGTGGCATGTGCAAAGCATTTGTCGGCGCGATGAACACATTTGCCCCGGGCGGCATGGTTTGCTATGCGTCCAAGGCATTTTCCTGCACCGCCATGTGCAAAATCGTGGCGCAGGAGGGCATGGGGCTGGACGTGGTTTCCGGCGGGGAGCTGTATACCGCGCTGAAAGCGGGCTTTCCGATGGATCGCGTCACGCTGCACGGCAACTGTAAGACGCCGGCCGAGGTGCGCATGGCGATGGAACTGGGCGTCGGCCATATCGTCATCGATGGCCGGAGCGAGATTCCGATGCTCCAGGCAATCGCCAAGGATCTGGATAAGACGGTCGCCGTGCAAATCCGCATGAACCCCGACATTGCCGCCGATACGCACAAATCGATCCAGACCGCCAACAGCGACTGCAAGTTTGGCCTGGGCATCGACAATGGCGAGGCGCTGCAGGCAGTGAAGGCGATTGCCGGCTGCCCGAACCTAAGGCTGACGGGCGTGCATGTGCACATAGGCTCGCAGATATTCGACATGAAGCCGTATATGAAGGCGATTGACCGGTTGACGGACTTCATGACGCTGGTATCGGTGGTCACTGGAACGGCGCTTAGCGAGCTGGTGCTCGGTGGAGGGTTCGGTGTGCGCTATCTGGAGCAGGACCCGCCGACAATGGCCCCGTGGGAGATCGTCAAAACGATCGCACGGGAGGTCGAGCGGCAGGCACAGCGCAAGGGCATGAAGACACCGCGCCTGATCCTGGAGCCGGGTCGCATCGTCGTGGCTGAATCGTGCGTAACGCTTTATACGGTCGGCGGCGTCAAGCAGCTGCCGGGCATCCGCACCTATGTCAGCGTCGACGGCGGCATGACCGATAACCCGCGCGTGGCGCTCTATGACGGCAAGTACGAAGCCCTGCTGGCGAACCGCGCGGACGAAAAGCCGGTGGGCACCTATGCTATCGCCGGGCGCGCGTGCGAATCGGGCGACATACTGGGGCTGGACTTCCAGCTGCCGCACCCGGAGGTGGGCGACATCCTGGCCATTCCCACATCGGGCGCCTACCAGTACTCGATGGCCAGCAACTACAACCGCGTGCCCGTGCCCGCCGTGGTGCTTGCGCGCTATGGCAAGGCGGACCCGATTGTCGTCCGCCAGCGCTATGATGATCTTGTGCAGTATGACCGAATCCCCGGTTGGCTGTAAGAATTGAGGAAATAATGGAGTTACGCCAGCGCATTGATGCGCTACTGGATACGGTTCAAAAACCCGTGCGGTATATCGGTGGGGAAATGAACGCGGCGGCAAAGCCTTGGGAGGCGGCCGCCGTGCGCTTTGCGTTTTGCTTTCCGGATACATATGAAGTGGGCATGTCGCACCTGGGCATGAAGATACTCTACGAAATCGTCAATGGCCGCGAGGACGCGCTATGCGAGCGGGTTTTTGCGCCGTGGGTGGATATGGCGGATGCGATGCGGCGCGAAGGCGTGCCGCTCTTCTCGCTGGAATCGCGCCGCGCGGTCCGTGACTTCGACATGGTCGGCTTTACGCTGCAATACGAGATGAGCTATACCCAGATCCTGGAGATGCTGGATCTGGCAGGCATTCCGATGCTTTCGAAGGATCGCGGGCAGGAGGACCCTCTCGTCATCGCGGGAGGGCCGTGTGCGTTTAACCCAGAGCCGCTCCATGCCTTCATCGATGCGTTCTGCATCGGTGACGGCGAGGAATGCATGGTCGATATGGTGGATGCCATAAGGGAGAGCAAGGCGGCGGGAGAAGGGCGCGAAGCGCTGTTGCTCCGCTTAGCACAGCTGGAAGGCGTGTATGTTCCCGCATTTTACGAGGTGAAGCACGATACCGACGGTCGGTTGGTTTCTTTCGGACCCACGAATGCGGCGGTCCCAGCTACCGTGCGCAAGCGGATCGTGCGCAACCTGGACGCGGCGGACTATCCGGAGCGGTTCATCGTGCCGTTCCAGGAGATTGTGCATGACCGTGTGATGCTGGAGATCATGCGCGGGTGCACGCGCGGCTGCCGCTTTTGCCAGGCGGGCATGCTCTACCGCCCTGTGCGCGAGCGTGGGGTGGATCGCCTGCTGGAACTGGCGGACAAGCTATCAGCATCAACCGGATATGAGGAAATGTCGCTCTCGTCGCTTTCCACGGGTGACTATTCGTGCCTTGCAGAGCTTGCGACGAAGCTCATGGAGCGCTTTGAAAAGCAGCGCGTATCGCTGTCACTGCCGTCGCTGCGGGTAGACGGCGACCTTGCGGAGTCGCTAAAACAGGCACAGAAGGTGCGCAAGAGCAGCCTGACGTTTGCGCCGGAGGCGGGCACGCAGCGCCTGCGCGATGTAATAAACAAGGGCATCACCGAGGAGGATATCATCCGTACCTCGCGCGACGCGTTCCAAAACGGCACCAGCAGCCTTAAGCTCTACTTCATGATCGGCCTGCCGACGGAGACGGACGAGGATGTCGATGGCATCGCAGACGTCGCAAAGACTGTCTCACGCGAGTACTTTTCGATACCCAAGGGGCAGCGGCCGATGGGCCTTCGCATCTCCATCAGCGCCTCGTCCTTTGTGCCCAAGCCGTTTACGCCGTTCCAATGGGCGGCGCAAGACACCATGGAATGCCTTTCCGAAAAACAGCGCCGCCTTCGCGAGGCGCTTCGTCCGGTTAAGGGCGCCGTGTTTCATTGGCACGAGCCGCAGGTGTCGTTCCTGGAAGCGTGCTTTGCGCGCGGCGACCGCAGATTGTCCGCAGTGCTGCTGGAAGCGTGGAAACGCGGCTGCCGGTTTGACGGCTGGTCGGAGCAATTCAAGTTTGACGCTTGGATGGAAGCGTTCGCCGCATGTGGCCTGGATCCCGCGTTTTACGCCAACAGAGTGCGCGAGAAGGACGAGCTGCTGCCATGGGCGTTCATTGACGCGGGCGTCACGCAGGCATTCCTATGGTCCGAAAAAGAGCGGGCGGATAAGGCGGAAATTACGCCCGATTGCCGCGCCGGATGCAACGGCTGCGGCCTGCAGGAGGTGTGCGGCGCATGCGAATGATCGTTGCGTTTGAAAAGACGGAGACCGTCCGGCATATCGGCCACCTGGACCTGATGCGCGCGATGCAGCGGGCGCTGCGCCGCAGCGGCCTGCCCATCCGGTATTCGCAGGGGTTCAATCCGCATGTGCTGCTGTCGTTTGCCTCGCCGCTGTCGGTCGGCATGGCCGGGGCGGAGGAGCTGTTGGAAGCCTCGCTGGAAGACGGGGTGTCGGAGGAAGCGTTTGCACAGTCGTTTGCACGGGCAGTGCCTGTTTCGCTGCCACTCTTGCGCGTGCGCGCGGTGAGCGACCAGCACCCCAAGCTGATGGCGGAACTGCGCACCGCGTCGTATGAGGCGATTTTACCGCGCACAGACGCGGCGCTAGCGACGGCAGATGCGATCCCCGCGCTGCTTGCCCGGACAGAAATCATGGCAATTCGCGTTACAAAGAGCGGCGAGAAGCCGTGCGATATCCGGCCGATGCTGCATGAGCTGTCCGCAAAAGTTGAGGACGACGCGGTGTGCCTATACTTTCGCACATCGCTGACGGAGCGGGAGACGCTTAAACCCGACCTGCTACTGACAACGCTTGCGGGCCAAGCGGGCGTCATAATGCCACAGGCACGGATGCGGCGTTTACGCCTATACGGCGAGAAAGACCGACTGCCGGTCTCTTTAATGGAGCTGTAAATGAAAAAGCGTGAAGTGCGTGTGGAGACGCTGAACGGGCAAACCCGGATGCTGGTCCTGGAGGACGGTGCGCCTGTGGAGTTCGCCATTGAGAACAGCGCGCGACAGCGCTTGGTAGGGAGCGTGTATCTGGCGCGGGTGGTGAACATTCTGCGCGGCATGCAGGCGGCCTTTGTGGACATCGGCTTTGAAAAAAACGCCTTTTTATCACTGGATGATCTGCCCCCGGTAGCGCGGGAAGCGGATGAAATCCGTGTTGATTTCAAGCGTGCGGCGCTGCGGCCCGGGCAGGAGATCATCGTGCAGGTGCTCAAGGAGCCAGGCGGCGACAAGGGTCCGCGCGTTACGATGACGCCGACATTTCCCGGGAAATATGTGGTGCTGCTGCCCACGATGGAAGCGACCGGCGTTTCCCGCCGCATTCAGGGCGAGGAGGAACGGCGGCGGCTCTATGAAGTGGCAAAATCCGCTTGCCCGGAAGGGATGGGGCTGATCATCCGCACTGCTGCCGAAGGTGTCCAGGACGCGGAAATTCGGGAGGACGCCGCCGCGCTGGAAAGCG
>JAVBQK010000096.1:0-7388 GCA_031549105.1 Eubacteriales bacterium | reverse complement strand
TTCCTTTACTTTTTTCTCGTCCTCTGCACCATTCACTTTCTCTGTGCACCATTAACTTCTTTTACCTCTTCCCTTACCTCTGCACATTCAACTTACTCTTGCATTCTCCTTGAATAGTGATCTTTCTTTTTCATTTTAGGTAGGGTGCGAAAATTTCTCAGGGGGCTTTACAAACCCGGGAATCCATTGTATACTAAATGCGAACATATGTTCTTTATATAGCAGGCCGCGCAGAAAGGGGCATTCGCAGATGGATTTGATGGGGAAATTGACCATTTTAGCGGATAGCGCCAAGTATGACGCGGCCTGCACCTCCTCCGGCGTCGACCGCAAGGCGACGAGCGGTGGCATTGGCAGCACCGTGGCCTGCGGGTGTTGCCACACGTTCACCGCCGATGGGCGATGCATATCGCTGCTGAAGGTACTGATGAACAATTATTGCGTGTACGACTGCAAGTACTGCGTCTGCCGCAACTCCAACGATGTGCCCCGGGCGGCGTTCGCCCCGGCGGAACTCGCGGAGCTGACCATAGAATTCTATCGGCGAAATTACATCGAAGGGCTTTTCCTCTCCAGCGGCGTGCTGAAGAACCCGGATTATACGATGGAGCAGATCATCGGCGCGCTAGAGATTCTGCGGTACCAGTATCGTTTTCAGGGTTACATTCACGCCAAGACAATCCCCGGCGCATCGCCAGAACTGGTGCATCGCCTGGGCCTGCTGGCCGACCGTATGAGCGTCAACATTGAGCTGCCCAGCGAAAAAAGCCTGAACCTGCTCGCCCCCAACAAGAGCAAAGGGGCGATCCTCTCCCCCATGTCGCTGATCCGCCAGGGACATGAGCAGAGCCAGCACGAGCTGACGCTGTACCGGAATGCCCCGCGCTTTGCGCCTGCCGGACAGGCCACACAAATGATCGTCGGCGCGTCACCGGAGAGCGACTACCAGATCATCAAGCTGGCGTCCGGCCTCTACAGCAAATATCAGATGCGGCGCGTTTTTTATTCGGCCTATATCCCCGTATCGGAAAACAAGCTGCTTCCCGCACTGACGACCAAGCCGCCGCTACTGCGCGAGCACCGGCTGTACCAGGCGGACTGGCTGATGCGCAAATACCAGTTCTCCGCTGATGAAATCCTCAGCGAGCAGAACCCGCATCTGAATCCTTACCTAGACCCCAAGTGCAACTGGGCGGTGCACAACCCGCAGTTCTTCCCGGTAGATGTGAACACCGCGCCGCTGGAGGCCCTGCTGCGGGTGCCGGGAATTGGCCCCACCAGCGCCACGCGGATTGTCACTGCGCGCAGGAATGGCGCGCTGACGCTCGACGGACTCAAGCGCATCGGCGTGGTGCTCAAACGCGCGCAGTATTTCATCCGCACACGGGATCTGCCGCGTGGGCTTTCCGTGGGACCTGAAACGACGGTGCGTGCGCTGATGGACGGGCGGGTGTACGCGTTCGGCGCGGAGCAGATGAGCCTGTTTGGCGCAGAGCCGGGCAGCCTGCTGCCGCCGCCGGAGGAGGAGGCGATCAAGTGTCTGGCCGCAAGCCTCTAGCGCTGCCGTGTGATTTGGTCTACCGCTACGACGGCGGCCTGCAGGGGTTTTACACCTGCGTGCACGAAAGCGTCTACCTTCACCAGTTGCCGGTGGACATCCGGCCCGAGCACGAAGCACAGCCGACGCTGCTGCCCGAACGGTGGATCGACACCGATCCGGAGAAGGCCGGGCGTGTGCGTGCTGCAATCGGGACAAAGATTTCCCCGCGTGCGCAGGAGTTGGTGGAGACAGTGTTCCTCAGCTGCCTTGCGCAGAAGGAGCTGTGTTCCCTGCGTTTTCTGTTGCTGGCTTTCCTGGAAGGGGCGCGGGTGACGACGATGCTGGATCACCCGGATGTGGTGCCGCTGCTCCGAGCGGAGCGCGCGATGCTGCACGAGAACCACCTGTTGACGGGGTTCACTCGTTTTTCCGATGTGGACGGCAAATTGATCGCGACAATCCGCCCCAAGAACTTCGTGCTGCCGCTGCTCGCGACGCACTTCGTCGCGCGCTTCCCAAATGAGGATTTCATGATCTATGACAGGACGCACCGCGCCGCGGCGCTCTATGAGCACGGTCAGGGGCGAATACTCCAGCTTGCCGAAATAGGCCCAATTCCCGTCAGTGAGGGCGAGGCGCAGTACCGCGCACTATGGAAGCAGTTTTACGAGACGCTCGCCATCGAAGCGCGGTACAACCCCAAATGCCGCATGACGCACATGCCCAAGCGGTACTGGTCGGAGATGACCGAAGTGCAGGGCCTGCTGTAGCGGTTATGCCTGAGTTACTTCGTAGCGCAGCACCGTTTTCATCGTCTCCGGTACCGCGCGGCGCGGGTCGGAGAGGTATATTTCCCGGTGGCGGGTCGCGGTACGGACGAGGCCATTTTCTGTGGCAAACCGGTCCATCTGCGCGAAGCTCTCGGGTTCATCGTCATAGGGACCGGCATGCATCATTTGCTCGCACAGGCCTTCGGTATAATCCATCATGCGCACCGCGTCCAGCTCAGGACTGTCACCTTTTTTCTTCGCCGCCACGAGCGCGCGGCCGAACACCTCTTCCGTGACGAATGCGGGTTGGCGGATCATCAGCGTGTATATCAGATCGTCCTTGTTCAGCGGGTGACTGTGATCCCAGGGCCCCGATAAGTCCCACACGCCCTCCAGTGGGTACACGGTGTATTCAGCAAAACCTTCCGGGATGAAACCGGACTTGTGCATCATGCGCACAGAGTACGCCATGGTGTACAGTGCCTGCGTGCACTGGGCAAACGGCTCGGCATTCGGGTTTCCCTGGCCTTCAATCGCGAAGAAGCGCATCGTGGGCACATCGATCAGTGCCGGTTTCTTTGCCTGCAGATAGAGCGATTTTTCCTCTTTTCTCCATTCAGTTTTCATTTGAACGCCTCCACTCATATCACACCAAACTGCCGCGTTTTGGCCACAGCTCAAAATCCAACATCTGCCGGGCAAATCCGGCTTCGCTGAGCGCCTCGGCAGCCTCCTTGGGGTATTGCTTGACGGTGATTCGCGTACGCGCGGCAAATACGCGCCGCTGCTGGTAATCCCGTACAAACGCCTTCATCGCCTCCGGCAGCAGCTCCAGGTCAAACGCGCGCAGCGTCTGCCCATTTCGTTCCATCACCGCGACCACCTCGCCCTGGCAGAGCGCCACGGCGGTGCCCGGTACACACATGAACGCCCTCTCAGGCCGGTGCGCCAGTGCCCTGCCCCACGCCTGCGCGGGGTCTGCGGCATTCAGCCAGACGGTGTCGTCTACCGGCTCGCGCAGCGCCAGCACCACGGACGCAAAGTCATTCTCCCGCACAAACTGCGCACCGGAGAGCCCTTCCACAAAATAGCCACGGCGCACGCGGCCGGTGTATTCCCACACGCGCAGCGTCTGCAGCGCGTCCGCCCAGGGAAGGCCCTGCGCCGTCTCGCGGCAGAGCACCGCCGCGCGGTCAAACGCGCGCTCCAGCTTTTCTTCTATTGTAGGCGCCACCATCGGGCGCGTCAGTTCCCATCTGCCGGAAAGCAGTGTCGTCGCGCGTGCGCGGGCACGCTTCTTGGCCCCTTCGACCTCCGCGCTCTTCTCAATCCACTGGCGCACCGGCACGAAGCTGTCCGCGCGTGCCAATCCCTTTTCCGCCAGCGATTGCAACGCCTCCAGCGGAGAGCGCCCCGGCAGCACGCCCGATAGGCTCTGCGCAAAGCTCGCGCCGCGCACCGTCAGCGCATCCACAAGCCGCCGTTCATCCTCGCTTAGCGCCACGTCGTGTACTGCAACGCCACGCGTCCAGTCGATGTCCTCCTGCCGGTGAAAGGCCAGCATCGGCCGTTCGCCGGGCTCCATCCGCCAGAATACCGTGCCTTGCGCCAGCAGCGCATCGAGCAGCGCGGGCCGGTAGCCCGGCGCGCGCGCGGGCAGCAGCACACTTTCCCATAGCGCGGGCGGGTAGGGCTGGTCCATCAGCGTGTGAAGGCTCTGCTCCAGTTGTTCGGCCGCGCCACCGCTGACGCGCATCCGCTGCGCTAACAGCGCTGCGTACCGCTCAGGGGGCATCGTCTCAATCTGCGCGCGCCGCATCGCCACCGTCGCGCGCTGCGCCCGGCCATACACCTCCTGGTGGTAGTACGCATCGCCGTCCCGGACGGCGATCCCCTCGGCCTCCAGCGCCGCAAGCAACGCTCCGCCAATCTCTTCCTCCCAGAAGTACCGCTCCCAAAGGGAGCGCGCATTCTGCGGCCCGCGGAATCGCAGGCATCTGCGCACAATGCGCTGCCTGGCCGCCGCCTCGTCCTCTATCAGCGCCTCGCGATAGAGCTGCTCCTGCTCCGCAGCGATCCATAGGCCCGGCTCGATATACAGCGCTCGACCATGCGCGGCCAACGACTCCAGCCACGCCACCGGCGCGTCCACCTCCCCCGCCACCAGATCTCCCTCGGCCATCAGCAGCGAATGCAGCTGTTGCTCATCCTGTGGGCCACGCAGGCGCGCCGCCGCCTTCTCCAGCTGCTCGGGCGCGGGCGGGATCGCGCCGGTCTCCGCCAGCGCCTGATCCACCGCACGAAACGCGTTCGACGGCGTCGGGAAGTAGTCGTACATCATCTGCAGCTCCACGCTGCGGCGGAGCGGGAGCGACATCGGCGACGGTTCGCGCAGGTGCATCTCCCGCACGGCGATCGCGCCCGAGCGGATGCCGCGCAGCACTGTCTCCAGGCCCATCAAGTCCCAGTAATCCTCCAGGCATTCGCGCTTCGTCTCCTGCATCAGCGGGTGGTCCGCCTGCAGCACCGCGTCGCCAAGCACCTGCGCGCCGCGCAGCCGCTGCACCCAGAGCGGCACGCGCCTGCCCTGGCGGGTACCCATCATCAGCGCGCGGCCCGCGTTGTAGCGGAACGCCATGTTGAACGTCGGCGTCGCGGGCAGCAGCGCGGTGAGAAGCCCCCGGGCCGTGCCCGGATCAATCCGCTGCAGCACGCCGTCTGGCAGGTCGCGGTCGTTCCCGAACCCCTGCAACAGAAACCCATCGTCGCCGTCATAGACCATGATGTCCATGCCCGTCAGCCGCTGCGTCATTTCCTTGGTCAGCAGCGAAAGCCCGGCGTTCACCCGGCCACCGAAGATGGAGTGCACCATCATCTGGTGCTCGCCGGACGCACCGGTGAAATGCTCGACTAAGATTGTACGATCGTCCGGCAGGCAGCCGGTGGACTGGATCTGCCGGATCAGGAAGTCGTATGCGTTGTCGGCCATCGCCACATCCAGCCGCAGGTCCCGCAGTGCCGCGATCAGCTCGCCCGCCGCCTTCGCCTCTGTGAGACCACGCAGCAGCTTTCCGAACCTCAGCCCCGTCTCAAAGGTCCGGCCGACCGAATCGCCCTTCCAAAACGGCGATTGCGCGCCCTCCACGTTCGTCGGTGCGACGACCACGCTGTCGCGCCGGAATTCCGTAATCCTCCATGCAAACGCGCCAAGCAGGAACTTGTCCCCTACCCGGGCCTCGAAGACGAACTCCTCGTCCAGTTCGCCCAGCTTCGCCCCATCGGCGGTGCGCACCGCGAACATCCCGCGGTCCGGAATCGTGCCGCCCGCGGAGAGTGCCAGCATACGGCTGTACGCGTCGCCCGCGATGGTGTCATGGATGCGATCGAACAGCAGACGCGGGCGCGCCGGGCGGTCCAGCTGATGCTCAAAATCGCCGGCCAGCATCCGCAGTACCTCGCGAACCTCCTCGCGCGTGACATCGCGGAAACAGTCCGCCCGCGAGAGGGTCTCCATCACATCATCGACCGTGTAGCTGCTGTCCGCCGCCATCGACACCAGGTGCTGCGCCACCACATCCAGGCATTTGCGCGGTGGGTTCGCCCGCTCGATGCCGCCCTCCAGCGCGACCTTCGCCGTCAGGCCGCAAAGGACACTCTCCGCCACGGTGTGCGGGAACATGTGCATAACGCTCGTCCTGCCCGGATTGTGCCCCGCCCGGCCCAGCCGCTGCATCGTGCTGGAAATGGAGCGTGGAAACCCGACCTGCAGCACGAGGTCCACCTCACCTACGTCGATGCCCAGCTCCATCGAAGACGTGGCGACCAGCACCCGCAGCTCTCCGCTGCGCAGCTGGTTTTCCGCCTCCAGCCGCTGTTCCTTGGAGACACAGCCGTGGTGTGTGCGCGCATACCCACTCCCGCCCAGCAGATTCACGCCATGCGCCAGCCGCTCCGCCTGCGCGCGCCCCTCGACGAATGCGATCACCGTGCGCGCGTTCTGGCTGTGCTCGTACACCGACCGCGCCAACTCCGGCCAAATCGTCCCCTCCGGCAGCACACGCATGTCCGGCAGCGGACTGTTCACCTCGATCTCCACAGACTTGTGCATCTTCGGCGCAACAATGGATACCGGATCGGGCGACGCCAGATAACGCGCCGCCGCGTCCAGCGGGTCGATCGTCGCCGACAGGCCAATGCGCTGCACGTGCCTTCCGCACAGCCCATCCAGCCGCGCAAGCGACAGCATCAGGTGCGCACCGCGCTTGCCGTCGATCATCGCGTGCAGCTCGTCCAAAATGATGGCCCGCGCGGTGCACAGCATACGCCGTCCGCTCTGGCTGGTCAGTAACAAATACAGAGATTCCGGCGTCGTAATCAGAATATGCGGTGGACGTGATGCCATCTGGCGCCGTTCGACCGCAGTGGTGTCCCCCGTCCGAATCGCAACAGTCAGCTCCGCACCCTCAATACCCGAAAGCGGGCGGCGCAAATTCTCCCGAATGTCATTGCCAAGTGACTTGAGCGGCGATATGTAGATAACCTGCAACGTAGGCTCCAGTTCCCCCCGCGCCGCCTCAGCCTTCAGCCGATCAATAAACACCAAAAACGCTGAGAGCGTCTTACCGGTGCCCGTCGGCGCGCTGATGAGCACATGACCGCCCTCAGCAATCTTCGGCCAGCCCTCCTCCTGCACCTTCGTAGGCGTACCGATGCGCTCCCGGAACCACTGTGCTGTGGCAGGAGCAAACAGACTCAGGACAGCGGACACAGGCAGGCCTCCCTTGTGGTGTAGGTTTGTAGGGAAAAGAACGTAAGGGAACGCAAGGGGGCTCTGCCCCCTTGACCCCCGGGAAGGGCGTTGCCCTGTCCAAACCCATCTTCGCTCACGCGAAGGTTCTGGGTATATTCAAGAAAACCCCAACCCCTGCGTGGGCAGTCATGGGTTTGGAAAGGGCGAAGCCCTTCCCGGGGGTCAAGGGGGCGGAGCCCCCTTGCGTTCCTTTCTCGCCAACCTACACCACAAGGGGAGGGCCTGTCTATGTCCGCCGTCCTGAATCTGTTTGCGCCCGCCACCGCAC
>JAVBQK010000098.1:0-43441 GCA_031549105.1 Eubacteriales bacterium | reverse complement strand
TGCACATAGGGCCCAAGCTTTACCCATTCTTTGGCCTTTTCTGCGTGTATTCCCTGCTTCAGATTCCTCCCAATCCACCTTTTTCCTTTACACTGCTTTGCTTATCGCCTCAGACGTGATCTTACTTTTTCATTCAACCTTAGGCTTCCAGCACGAATCCGTCGGCGATCGGCGACTTTTCGCGCACCGGCAGCGTTACCCGCACACCCTCCGCCGTGTTGATGAACGGCACGGCCTCGCCAGTCGCCATGTCCGTCACCTGGTTAACCTGGCCCGCGTAGGGGATAATTAGCACTTCGGGCGTCGGTTGGCTTTCGTCCTCATAAAGGCGGAATGCGTAGACACAGCCCTGTTTCTGCGTGAAGGCAAAGCCATCCTTGCGGTACGGCGCGCAGACGCGCGTGCCGTATACGCCCTCGCTGTAGACCTTCAGCCACTCGCCCAGGCCCTTGATCCGCTCAATCGCCAGGCGCGGCAGGCGGCCATCCGGCTGCGGGCCGACGTTCAGTGCTAGGTTTCCGCCCTTGGATACGATGTCCATCAGCAGATGAACCAGCTGGCGCACGGACTTGTAATCATCCTCATACGCGAAGGAGAACGACGTGCCCATCGTGACGCAGCTCTCCCACGGGATGCCCAGCGGCTTCTCCGGCACGCACTGCTCGGGCGTGACGTAGTTCTCGCAGATGCCGCCGCAAGTGCGGTCGGCGGAGAGCACCCACGGCTGCACCGCGCGCACCTTGTCCATCATCTCTTCAATGCGGATATCCTGCCCGTTGGTCGCGCGCACCCAGCCCGCGTCAAACCACAGCACGTCGAGACTTCCGTACTTCGTTGCCAGCTCCAGCACCTGGTTATGCGTAAACTGCACAAACTGCTCCCACAGCGCCGGGTTTTCCGCCGGCACATACGAGGGGCCGCGCCAGGTGGGGTTGGTGCGCTTCTGGCCCGGCGCCCAGTATGTTTCCGTATGCCAGTCGGCCTTGGAGAAGTACGCGGCGATGCCCAGCCCCTCGGCGCGGAACGCGTCAAACACCTTGCCCACGATATCGGCATTGGGGTGCGTATGGTAGGGGCAGTCCTCCGCCGTGGTCTTGTAGTCGGAATACGCGCTGTCCCACATGCAGAAGCCGTCGTGGTGCTTGGTGGTGAAGACCAGGTACTTAAACCCGCCCTCCTTCGCCAGCGCGGCCCACTTCTCCGGCTCAAACCGAACGGGGTTGAACGTCTTGTTCAGCGCGCGGTACTGCGCCTTGAACGTCTCGCCATCGACGCCCCAGTCAACGCCCGTGCGCGACCAGTCGGCATCCTCGTCGCTCAGCGCCCAGGACTCCACCAGCCCCAGCTGGCTGTACGGACCCCAGTGCATCATCAGCGCGAGCTTCTGATCCTGGAACCACTCCAGCCGCTCCTTGAGCAGTGGGTCGGTCGGCGCGATGTACGTATCCGCGCCGCTATAGTTATGTACGCCCTGCTCTACGATTTCCTCGCTCATCTTCGCTCACCTCTTGTAGTAAATCACAACGCCCTTGCCGGGCTCAATCGTATAGACGCCGTCCGCGGCCGCGTCGCTGCCTGCCTGCACATGCTCAATCTCCGGCAGATGCGCCGATGTCGGCGTGAAATCAGCGTTTAGTGTAAAGCTAACGCTTATCGGCTCCCCGGCAAAGCTCGCCGCGCAGAGCATCGCGCCCTCCGGCAACTCGTAGAGGGTGACCAGCACGCGCGGATCGCTGGCCTTCGCGGGCGGGTTTTCCTCCCACCAGCCGCGCAGCTTGGCTTGGTCAAATCCGTATGCGGCGCGCATCGCCCATACGCCCTCCGGCCCGTTCTCGCGCCACCCAGCGCGCGCCGTCTCGCCAAAGAGCAGCCCGCGCCACGGGTTTCCGCCGCCCTCGAGCATCTCGCTCATCAGGCCGAAGGGCAGACCGGAACACTCCACCAGCATCTCGACCGGGTTGATCTCATCAAAGTTGAACCCTTCACCGAACCACAGCGAATCAATATACGGAAACAGCTCCGCGTACATCACGGCGTTGTGGCCCCAGGACTCGCCCCACCAATCATGAAAGTGGTTCCAGGAGTGCAGGTCGATCTTCGCGCCCGCACGGCGGCCATCCAGCACGCGGCGTGCCCTCTGGATATCGAACCGATCCAGACCTGTGTCATCCACATAGATGCCGTCGATGCCCCAGCTTTCGCACATCCAGCGCAGGCCTTCAATGTAGAAATTGATAATCCGTGAGGCCGGGTTGACGATCACCGAAGGATCGCACGTTCCGGCGTACTTGCCCTTGGTGAACTCCGCCTTCCACGCGGGCAGCGCCAGGTTTCCGCACTCCTCGGCGAGCCAAGCATCCTTCTCACCCTGGCCGGGTACGCCGTCGAAATGGAAATTGGGCTGTGCGAATATCTCGCCGCGCAGGCTGCGCAACGGGAAGAACTCAGGAAGCTTGCTCGTCAGTTCGCGCACCGTGTAGTACGGCTTCATCTTCAGGCCCGCTTCGTGCACCGCCTGCGTGAAGTCGTGCATCGCGGGGCCGTCGTACATCGGGTAGTTGATGAAAGGGTAAATCTCCTTGGCGTGGTGCACCACCACGTGCGACGCACCGATGCGCAATGCCTTGTCGATCCAGCCCTGCGGATCGCTCTCGCCCGGTGCCTGATAGTACCGCACCGCATAATGCGCCGCCTGATTCACCAGCTTGAACGGTGTGAACCCCAGCTCGAAATGTGTGGTAACTGTCTGTCCCTTGGCCAGCGTCAGCGCGCCGGTGTGGTACCCCAACTCCGTGGACGCCTCGCCGCTGTGTAGCTCAAAATACCCCTCGCCGCCGTTGACCCAGGTTTCCGGCTGGTTGCGCGGGCCAAACTTGTAATAAATGTTGCAGTACGGGCGCACATAGCTGTCCGTCACCGGCCGGCAGACGATGCCGCCGTTCATCCCGCCGCAGTAGAATCCGTCCTGCTGCTTTTGCCGGTCCCACTGCCAGCGGTGGTACGCGGGCCGCTCCACAGCCATCGTGCCCACGCCGGTGAACCAGCGCGCGAATTCGGCCTTCGGCGCAAACACCAACCGGATGTCGTCCAGCGCCGTGTCCGCCTCGGCGGTCCACTGCACATCAAAATGCATCCACCCGTCAAACTCCAACCAGCCCGCTACCACGCACGAAAGCCCGCCGCCCGCAAGCGCCGCTTCCCAGGTCACACGGGTATGCGCCACCGAGAGCACACGGCATTCGCCGGTCATCGCGACCGGCTGCCCTTCCCGCACTGCTTCCAGGCGCGGCGGCACGGCGAAAATCTCCCGCCCCTCAGCCAGCAGCGCATCGTTAATCCCAGTAAAATGCGTCAGCATCCGCTCCGGCAAGCCATTCTCACCCAGCGCGATTTCACGCCCCAGGATGGTAAACCGCTTCCCATCTGCCGCGATCGGCAGGAACGGCGCAGTCACCGTATCCTCGCACCCCAGCGCCGAATCCAGCCACGCAAGGCGCGCGAGCGTGTCACCGTCATCCTCGCCGCCATGGTGCAGTATCTCTCCCGAAACCTCCATCGCCAGCTCAATCTCAGCGGACTCCCCGCCATCCATCAGCACAGTAAAGTCAAATCTATGCTCCCCCTGCGCCAGCATGGGCACCTCCACCAGCACCCAAATGGGCCAGGGCTTCCCTGCCTCCAGCGTAACCACCTGCCGCATCGGCCTGCCCCGCCGATTCACCCCGCAGAGCGCGGGCACATGCACAGGCCACGCCACATCCGTCGCCAGCGCGGTGACAGCGGCATCTGCATCGGATAGCAGCATCAACTGCACAGCGGCCGTCTGACCAGGCCGTGCACGAAGCACAAACTCAGGCGCACCCTCCGCAGGCTGTTCCGCCGAAAAGAAACAATCCTCCGGGCGGCAATGAAAGGGCCTGTCCGCCCCCTGCCACCACATCTGCAAGTTCAGCATTTGTTTATCCTCAACACAAAATAGCGTATCGCCGTCCAGCGGCGGCAACAGTATACCATGAAAAAGGGCTGCCGTGGTAGAGGGGAAGAACGCTGGTGGACGCTGTCCCCCAGGCCCCCTGCCAAAGGGCTTTGCCCTTTGGAAACCCAATATTTCGCCTTACGGCGGGCGGGACTTTGCAATCATCATCCATAAAACCCCACCCGCCCACAGGCGAAACATTGGAGGTCCAGGAGGCTCGCCTCCTGGCAGGGGTCCAGGGGACAGCGTCCCCTGGCGTTCCTCCGTTCCTACCCCGACAGCCCCGCCGTCCCTACCCCTCGTCCCGTTACTCAGCGTGCCACAGCGCGTTCGCTTCGTCCAGCACTTCCTGGCCGCCCGCGGCGAGCCAATCGGCGACGAACTTGTCGAACTCATCCACGCTCTTGTTGCCGACCATCACGTCGTAGAGGAAGTCATTGGACAGCTTGTTGAGCATGTCGGACTTCTCGTTCCAGATCGGACGGTTGAACGGCCCCATGAGGTCGCCCTGGCCAATGCCCTTGGCGTTGCCCGCGTCGCGCAGCGGCTGGTATTCGGGGGTGAAGTTGGTGTACGCCTGCACTTCGTAGTTGTTCAGCGTGATCGGGATGCAGTCCACGATGCGCAGACCAACGTTGTAGCGGCCTTCTTCGGTGTCATACGGCGCGTTGTAGATGACGCCCTTGACCGGATCGTAGGTGTAGTGCACGCCTTCGATGCCCGCCATCAGCAGGTTGACGCCCTCGGAGGTGAAGGAGTACTTGTCCCAGATCTTCATGTACTTGGCGATCTGATCGGTGGTCATGTGCGCACCGAACATCGGGCCCATGTACGCGCTGTTGCCCTGGATGCTGCCGGCCAGTCCGTCGGGGCCGGTCGGGAAGTCGATGTGGGTGACGATGGCTTCTTCGTTGATGTCGGTGACATCATAGAAATCGGTGCCGTAGAGGGTCCCCTTCGGGTAGAACGCCCACCAGTAGTAG
Organism: Eubacteriales bacterium; assembly: GCA_031549105.1. GTDB lineage: Bacteria > Bacillota > Clostridia > Christensenellales > Aristaeellaceae > Avichristensenella. The sequence goes on along the minus strand of JAVBQK010000098.1, from coordinate 38,482 downwards.
ACGGTCGCGGCGACGCGGTCGTCGTTCCACTTGGCAACCATGTTCGCACCGTCGATGGTGGTGTACTCAGGATCGATGTAGCCCTTCTGGTACCAGTCGGCGACGACCTTCAGGCCCTCTTTGATTTCCGGCTGGATCGAACCGAAAATGATGTCTCCATCCTTCTCGTAGAAGATGCCGGGGTACGCGCCAAACGCGCCGTACACAAAGCCCGTGGTCTCCTTGACCAGGTCCTTCTGGCCGCCCAGCGTGGCGATGCCCAGGTTTTCCTTGATCAGGCCCATCGCCTCGGTCCACTCGTCAATGGTGGTGGGGATCGACGCGCCGGCCTTTACAAACAGGTCCTCGCGGATGCCCAGGCCCATGCCGTTGTTGCCCAGCGTCCAGATGTTGGGCAGCGCATAGTTCTTGCCATCGCGCTCGTAGTACTTCCAGATGTTCGCGCCGCCCCAGTACTCCACCCACGCGGTGTAGTTGGGCATGTTCTCGCGGATGAACTCCACCGGCAGCTCGGCCAGGATGCCGTCCTGCACCAGCTGGTTGTAATCGGAGAAGCTGCCGTAGCCGTCGAAGATGTCCGGGATCTCGCCAGCCATCAGCTTCATGTTGACAAAGCTCTTCTGGTCGGCCGTCTTGTTGATGAACACCAGCTCGATGCCTTCATCGGTGGCGACCTTCTCCAGGATGTCCAGCGTGCCCGCGCCGCCGCCCAGCGACTGATAGCGGTCCGCGCCCAGCCATACGAGGAACTGGTCGTCATTCTCAGCGTTGACCTGGTCGCCCTCGGAGAGGAAGACGTGCGGCGCGCCGGTCGCGGTTGCGGCCATCGCGGGGACGGCCATGCCGATCACCATCAGCAGGGATAGAAGGGCGGCCCAAATGCGTGTCTTGGTCATGAGATAAACCTCCTTCTTTGTGGGTATATTTCCAGCCCGCTTGCGAATGCGGGCAAAGGTCACCCCTTCACGGACCCAAGCATGATCCCCTTGGCAAAGTACTTCTGCAGCAGCGGGTATACCAGCAGGATCGGCACACTGGCCGCGACGATGGTCGTCGACTCCAGCATGCGGCCGGAGTACTTGTCCTTGCTGGACACCGCCTGCACGACCGAGTTGATTGAGGACATGTCGTTCTCAATGATGTAGCGGCGCAGAATCTGCTGCACCACCTGGATCTTCATGTTGGGAATGTAGACAGTCGGCGTATACCAGTCGTTCCACGCCTCCAGCAGCTTCCACAGGCCCACGGTCGCCAGCACCGGCATCGACAGCGGCAGGATGATCTGCAGGAAAATGCGGAACCAGCTCGCCCCGTCGATCGACGCGGACTCCTCCAGCGAATCAGGGATCGACTGGAAGAAGTTGCGCGTGATCAGCACATAGTACGCCACCAGTGCGCCGGGCACGATCATCACCCAGAAGTTGTTGATCAGCTTCAGCTCTTTAAAGAGCATGTACTCGGCGATCATCGGCCGACCGAACAGCATCGTCAGCAGGATCACGAAGGTGAAAAACGGGATCAGCGGCAGCTTTTTCTTGGAGAGCGGGTACGCCGTCAACGCGGTGAGGAACACGCCGATGATTACCACCAGCACCGTGCGGATGATGCTCCAACCGTACGCCGTCCACAGCGCCTTGTACTCAAACATCAGCCTGTAGGCGTCAAAGGAGACATTCTTCGGCCAGAGCGTCAGGCCGAAGTTGTTTTTGACCTTCGATACAGAGCTGACCAGCACATCCCAGAAAGGATAGAGCGTGATCACCAGCACGAAGAGCATGATGATGACGTTGAAAACGTTGAATATCTGGTCGGAAAACGGCTCCTTGATGCGGTTCTTGCGCTTGGTCTTCGCGGAGGGCGTCACCATATCGCCGCCTCCTTCCCGCCGATGCGCTTGGCAATCTCATTGGTCGTGAGTACCAGAATCAGGCCCACGACGGACTTGAACACGTCCACCGCGGCAGCCATGTTATACGCGCCGTCCAGCAGGCCGCGCCGGTACACGAACGTCTCAATCACGTCGGCCACGTCGTATACCTGCGGGCTATATAGGTTGACAATCTGCTCAAAGTTGGCCGACACCGCCGACCCCATGCGCAGGATAAGCGCGATGACGATGACGTTGGAGATGCAGGGAATGGTGATGTAGATGATGTTTTGCAGGCGGGTTGAGCCGTCCAGCTTGGCTGACTCATACAGCTGCACATCAATCGAAGAAATGGCCGCCAGATACATCACGCAGCTAAAGCCCGCGGACTTCCAAATATCGGTAACGATCAGCACCGCACGGAAGACCTTCTTATCGCCCAGGAAGTAGATGGGCTTTTGCATGCCCACCATTTTGAGTATGGTGTTGATTGGCCCCTCCAGCGACAAAAGACCGATGAAGATGGAGCTCATGATGACCCAGGAAAGGTAGTTGGGCATGTACGATACCGTCTGCACGATGCGTTTGTACCGCATGCTGCGCAGCTCATTGAGCAGCAGTGCAAAGATAATGGGGATCGGGAAGCCAAAAATCAGCCGGTAAATGCTCAGTACGATGGTATTGCGCAGTGTCATGAGGAAATACGGGTCAGCAAATATCTTTTCGAAGTGTTTTAGGCCCGCCCAGCTCATCTGGCCAAGCGTTTTGTTAAACGCAAAGTTCTTAAAGGCAATCGTGTTGCCCCACATCGTGCCGTAGTTGAAGATGATGAAGGAGGCCAGCCCCGGGATCAGCATCGCGTAAATCTGCCAATGCGTCAGGCCGATGCGCCACTTGGTTTTTTTGCGGGCTTTTCCTACCGTCACTGTGCATCCTCTCCCTTCCAGTCGTCCAGTTTCCATACGTAGCCATCCTGGCGGATGGCGTGAGCACCTTTGCCGTCCGCCGCTGGTAGGGTAATCTGGAACAGATCGCGCGTGGCTTCTACGATAGGACCTGCCTCGTCCGCGTCCAGCTCCGCGAGGCTTGCCGCAAACCGCCCATTCCGCGCATTGTACGCCCGCTGGTGATAATACAGACGCCGAAGCCGCCACTTATCCTGCTCGATGCTGCACAGCCCTGGCAGCGGCATGCCTTCTTTTAAGAAGTAAACATAGCCCCACAGTTCCGGATAATGTATGTTGATTACGCCCGTCGGCGCCCAGACCCAGTTGTCCTCCGGGTAGGGGCGGCCTGTTTCCGGGTTGATCACCTTGCGATACGCACCGTCCACAACCTCCGTGCGCCAGGTGACGCGAGAGAGATTCATCCGCCAGAAATCACCCGGTACAGGCGGCTTGGAGCGATCCCCGTCGCCAAAGACGGACGCCCACGGAATCGCCACCTCAATGCACCAGCGGCGGTTGTCGACGGCAGGGTTGTTGATCTCGCCATCCACCTGGATGCCGACCTTCAGGCCCTTGATGTCGTAGCCATCGACCGGCGTGCCGCCGTCCCGGTAGGGTTTGGTCAGAAACAGGTCCCACACCGTGCCCAGCGCGTTGATCTCTACTTCGCCGTATTCGTGCGTGGTGCCGGAAGGGTCAAAAAAGAACTCAATGTCGTTGTCGTGATAAATGACGCAGTCGCGCTGGGTCAGCGTGGCCCAGATATGGGTTTCGTGCAGCTCCACACCAATGTAGAGGCACTCGTCGCTCCAAAGCATCTTCGCGCGTGTGCGCTGGCGCGGGGTGGGCATCGACGGGCCTTCGATGTCCGCGAAGTCATCCGTCCACGGCGCGGCTTGCCAGACGGCCTTATCTAGATTCCCGTCCACGGCAAACGGCGCGGCATAGCGGCAGCCATAGCGGGGCGGGTCAAAATCAATCCTAGGAAATGGTACGGGGGAGAGCCTTGCCATGATGCATCAAATTCCTTTCACGCATTATGTACAATACCCAATACATCCTAAGCATAGCGTTATGAATGGAAAAAATCAATGCATTTCTGCTTGAAAAAAGAGAAAATTTACTTGAATTCCTGAACCGATTCACGCTCCACCAGCTGCATCGGTAATAGGATGGTTTCACGGGGCGGCTTGTTCTCCACCGCGAGCACGATCTGTCGTACGGCGCGCGCGCCCATGGGGCGGATGGGGATGTCGATGGTCGTCAGTGGGGTTGGCGCGGTCTGCGCCAGGGGGATATTGTCAAACGAGACGAGGGACACATCCTGTGGGACCCGCACGCCCAGCAGCGCCAGTGCGCCCATCATGCCAATCGCGGTGGCATCATTGCAGCAGAAGAATGCGGTAGGCAGGTTCTGCATGTTCCCAAACTTGACAATCAGCAGGTCAGCTATCGCTTGGGCATTATGCACCATAAGAAGTGGCGTCAGGTTTTCCTCAAATGCGGCGGCGCGGTACCCAGCGGTGGGGTCATCTCCGTAGATGCCCAGATCCAGCGCCGCCTGAATGAACCCGGCCTTGCGCAGGCGCATGCTGGATTCATCGGTGGCATAGCCCGCATAGCCAATGCGGCGGTGACCCATCCGGTACAGATGGCCGATAGCCAGCTGCGCGCCCTGGTAATTCTTGTTCACAACGGTATCAACATTCAGTGCGCACGTTTCATGATTGACTAATACCATAGGTATCTTTGTGCGGGCGATGGCGAGCAATCCCTCGTCGCCGAATGTCCCGAAAATAATCACACCAGAAACCTTATGGTCCGTTATGGCGGACGGCACCTGCGTCAGATCACCCAGGAACTCTACCATGATATCGTAGCCCAGCCGCTTCGCTTCGCTCTGCATCGACTGGAAGACGACATTGTGAAAGTGCACATCGCTGAGCGCCCCGGTTTTCAGGATCACCAGCAGGTTCTTTAGCTTAACCTTCTTGAGTGCCTGCGTCTTGTGCTCAAAATAGCCCATGTCCCACGCCGTCTGCACAACGCGCGCACGCAGCGCCTCGCTGACACCCACGCGGCCGGAAAGCGCCAGCGATACCGCGTTGATGGAAACGCCCAGCCTTCCCGCGACGTCCTTCATCGTGACCTTCTGCATGACGTATACCTCCCGCAGTTGATAGCGTGTGCCTTCAGTGTAGCGCACCGCATACATGAATTCAAGGTATTATTTACTTTATTTTCAAGAAACTTTGCATAAAAAAAGAGCCGGTGCTTGCCGGCCTATCGATTAGTTGCTGCCCCCATGCGGCGCGCGCCCGTCACCTCTGCGGTCGCGGTATTCGCTGGGGGTGATCCCAGCGTTTTTTTTGAAGAAAAAGGAGAAGTACGCGGGGTTTAGAAACCCCAATGTCTGGCTGATCTGGCCGATGCGCATCTCCGGCATCTGCAGCAGCCGGTACGCCTCATCCATCTTCAGCGCGGTGATGTAGCCGATTAGCGTCTCCCCCGTTGCCCGGCGGAATACCCGCGAGAGGTACGATGCGTTGATGCCCACATGGTCCGCCAGCCGCACCAGCGAGATGTCCTCGCTCAGGTGCTCGCCGATGTACGCGGTGACCTTGGCGACGATCTCCTGCGCGGAGGTGGTTGTGTTCTCCAGACGCTGACCACGGATCGCCGCGATGGCCGCGGCCAGGTAGTCCGCCGCCTGCGCGCCGGTTTTGTACTCTCCGGCATTCAGCAGCCGCGCCGAGAGCAGGCCCGCCGCCGGATGCACCGGCTTTCCGCCGCGCAGGATCGCCGATACCTGGAGCGCCAGGTGCAGGTACATCTCCAGCACCGCCGGGTCCTCCAGCGACGTCGACAGGCGAATGGGCGCGAGCAGCGCGTCCAGCTGCGCGCCTGCGGAGGGGTCTCCATTTTCGAACGCGTGCCGCCACACTCGCGCCCGCGCCTGGTACTGATTGTCCGTCAGGCCCTGCGGCTCGGGCAGCGGGGCGTCCGGCTCCATCTTCAGCAGCCACGCACCTTGGTCACCGATCGCCATCGATACCTGCGTGAGGCGCAGCGCCTCATACCGAGCCTTGAGGTACGTATAGTCCGGCACATCGTCGGTGTATACGGCGGAAAAGGGAATCACAAGCCTGTCGGCGGAGGCCTGCTGGAGGCTTTCGAGGAAGCCCTCCAGGTGCTGCGCGGGGATCGCCGCGTGCTCGGCGGTCTGTCCCAGGCACAGGATGCGCTGGTGGTCGAGCTGCGCGGAGAAGAGGCGGAAGCCCTCCGGCATGTACTGACGGCTGGCGCCGATGACCATCTGCATGCGGTCACTGCGCTCCATGAAGGTATCGTCGTCGCCATAGGCTTGCAGGAGCAGCAGCCACATCGACATCGGGCGCGACAGGTCCACCGGCAGCGGGAGACGCGCGCGCAGCCGCTCCCATTGCTCGCGGGAGTAGGGCACGCCATGAATCAGGTCGCGGATCAGCTCCCTCTGCAGGTAGGGCTGCGCGGCCTGCGCTGCCTCTCGCGCCTGGGTGAGCACCTGGTCCTGTCGGAGCGAGTTTTCCAGCCGGTCCATCGACCGCTTGACCGCCGCCAGCAGCGCGGTGTGGCCCTCGTTCTTGAGCACATAGGAGACGTTGTCGTGCTGGATCGCGTCGTATACGTAGTCAAATTCCGAGTGCGCGGTGAGCAACACCACCTGGCACATGGGCCACAGCGAGATGGTGCGGCGCATTACGTCCAGGCCGCTGATGCCGGGCATGCGGATGTCGGCAATCAGCAGGTCGACCCGCGCCTGCTCCACCAGCATCAGGGCCTCGCGCGGCGAGTAGCAGTGCTGTACATCCATCTCCCAGTCGGTCTGTGTGCGCAGCAGCATCGAGGTGGAGTTGGCGATGTACACTTCATCGTCGCAGACGACGGCGCGGTATTGCATGGCTATCGTGCTCCTTCCCGGTGCAGGGTGATTTCCACCAGCAGGCCGCCTTCTTCACCCGCGCGCAGCGTCAGCCCCGCGCCATGGCTGAGCAGCAACCTGCGGTGCACGTTGGCAAGGCCGGTGGACGTGCGCTCGGTGCCCGGCAGGTCCAGTGACGCGCGCAGGCGGGCCAGCTCCTCTTCATTCAGCTCGCAGCCGTTGTTCTCCACAGTGATGTGGATGGCGTCCGCCGTCTGCCACACGCGCACGCGCAGCAGCTTCTCCCCGTCGCAGTGCTCCAGCGCGTGCTTGAACGCGTTCTCCACAATCGGCTGCAGGATGATGCGCGGCACCGCCGGGTCGTCCAGGTCGTCCGGCCCGGCGTCGAACTCCACGTGCAGCGAATCGCGGAACCGCATCGTTTGGATGCCGATGTACGTCTTGACATGGCGCAGTTCCTCGCTGAGCAGCGCCTCGGTGCGGTCGCTGCGGGTGACATACTGGAAGTATGCCCCGAGCTGGCGGCAGAACTCGGACGCGTTGTCATAGTCCTCCATCGCGATCATGCTGTCGAGGATGTAAAAGTTGTTGTAGAGGAAGTGCGGATTGATCTGCGCCTGCAGGTGCTTCATCTCCGCCTGCTGGGTCAAGATGCGCTGGTCGTACAGCTGCGAGAGCAGGCCGCTGAGCCGCTTGAGCGTCTGGTTGAACCGCTCGGTCAGCGTGCGGAACTCGTTGCGGGGCCGGTAGGTGATCTCAAAATCCATGTCGCCTCGCTCCAGTCGCTCAAAGCCTGAGAGCAGCAGCGACACAGGTGCCTGCACGCGCGAGTGCGCGTACCAGCTGTACAGCAGGATCGCCAGCGCCAGCGCGCCCGTCAGCCCCCATACCCATGCCCGGTAGTCGTCGAACGACGAGGCCGCCTGGTCACGCAGGATGTAGAAGACGATGTTCATCTGTGGTACGCGGGAGGAGACGGGCAGCACATAGCAGCGGTTGCCCGCAACGGTCATCAGGCGTGATACGCTGCGGTTGAAATCCTGAAAGTCGTAGGCGGAGGGGTCCTCCGCGCGCCAGAAGCCATCGTCCTGCGCAAGCTGTTGGAAGGCCGTGACGAACGATTGGTCCGTCTCGTTGGTGAGCAGCACATCGTGCGCGGCGTCCAGCAGCACGTAGCGCAGCGGCGAATCCGAAAAGTCCTCGGTGAAGCGCTGCAGGATGTCCGTAAGCTTGAACTCGATGCGAAAAAGGATGCGCGGGATGCTGCCCGGCTGCAACACGCCCGGCAGCGGCTGCTGGTAGAGGTAGAACATGCGCCCGCCCTCAATCACGGTACGCCCGCCGGTGCGGGCAGCCTGCGCCATCTCGGCAGCGAGCGCCTCCGGGTCGATGGCCTCAATGGTGGACAGCTGCTGACCGCCGGAAGAAAGAATGCGAAAGCCGGTCTTGGGCAGCAGCAGCGTAATCTGCTGCACGCCGTCGTAGCTGAACTGCAGGGTGTAGAGCCTGCGCTGCAGCCTGTTGAGCATGTCGGCGCGCTCATAGCGGCTGTAGTTTTCCGCGCGGGTGGCCAGCGCGTTCAGGTCGTCCTCCTCAGCCAGCGAGATCAGGCTGGTTTGCGCCGCGCGCACCTGGTCGGACAGCGTCTGCATCTTGAAATTGAGCCGCTGGCCCATCGTGCTGGCGACCAGCGTGTCCTGCAGCGCCATGCCCCGGCTGTAGAAAAAGACGCCCATGGTAAAGATGGGCAGGATTAGCAGCAAAAAAAGAAGCACCAGCCGGAAGGTGATCAGGTTGTGCCGGATTTTCATCATAGCGCCTCCCTTGCCGGTTTGTTACGCCTATTATAAGGATGCGCGGCGCCAAAAGCGAGGGAATAGCAATAAATTGACACTTTCAAATTCTTGACATCCGCACGCAAAAGGAAAAAGGATTGATAGCATGTCATCAATTCGAAGTTTACAGGCAGGGTATGCCGCCCCTATACTCGTTCTATCGGTAGCGCGCATACCACGCACACGGACGGAAATTGCATAGGGAGGTATCTGGCGCATGAAGAAAATCATCAGCCTGTTTTTGATGCTGGCGATGCTCCTTGGGAGCACGGCCTTTGCCCTGGAGCCCGACGATCTGGTGGCTACTCTGGGCGATTTTTCCCAGTATGGCAAGGGGGACATGGAACCGTATGCCGAGCCCATCAAGGCCACGCTGGGCATCCCGATCAACCTGTCCAAGTTCTTCCCTGAAGGGGACGACTACAGCAACAACATCTGGAGCCGGGAGTATAAAGAGGCGCTCAACATCGACCTGGAGCTGGCCTTCACCACCGCCGACCTGGCTGACAAGGTCAACACCATGATCGCCGCGGGCGACCTGCCCGATGTGCTGCAGGTGACCAAGGCGCAGTTGGCGCTGCTGGCCGATAGCGGACTGATCCGCGACGACCTGTGGGAGGTTTACGATACCTATGCCGGCGCCGGCATGCGCACGCTGGTGGAAGGCGTCGGCGGGGAAGCCGCGCTGGCCTCCTGCACGTTTGACGGCAAGATGATCGCGTTGCCGCTGATGGACACCTCGCCCGGCGAAGCGACGCCGATCCTGTGGCTGCGCACCGACTGGATGGAGAAGCTGGGCCTTGAGGACCCGCAGAACTGGGATGATCTCTATGCCCTCATGGAGGCCTTTACCACGAAGGATCCGGACGGGAATGGCGTGGACGACACCTACGGCATCGTGTTCCAGAAGAGCCTGTGGACCAACGCCATGCAGGTGGACGGCTTCTGCAACATCTTTGGCTCATTCCCGGAGAACGGTTTCTGGGTGGATGATCCTGAGAATGACGGGATGGTCGCCTACGGCGCGTTCCAGCCGGAGACGAAAACCGCGCTGGGCGAGCTGCGCAGCATGTATGAGAAGGGCATCCTGCATCCGGAGTTTGCCATCATGGATAACGCCGCGGCCATCTCGGTCTATGCCACCGGCAAGTGCGGCGTGCTGATTGGCCTCGCATCCTCTACCAACCATCAGGGCCTAATCACCGCCAGCGTGGAAAACGACCCGAACGCCGACTGGCACGCGGTGCCGATTCCCGGGCTGACGAGCCCGACGACCGAGGTGACCACGCTGTACGCCATCCGCAACTACCTGGTGTTCGCCAAGGATTTTGAACACCCGGAAGCGGTAATCAAGATGATCAACTATCGCTACGACATGTGTTTTGGCGAGGGTGCCACGCAGGAAACCTACGACCAGTACATCGAGGATTCCTCGGGCAACAGCTCGTACACGCCGTTTAACATCTATCCGTGGGGCTACTACATGCCCGCGGTGAAGAACGAACGCGCGGCCACCTACATTGTAAACGGCATGAAGTCCACGGATCCCCAGATGCCCAACTACGCCCGCCCGTTCGCCGCGTGGTGCGAGGATTATGAGGCAGGCAACCTGGCCAACTGGCGCTGGTACCGGTTCTTCGGGCCGGACGGCGGCCATCAGGTGACCTCTCGCTACATCGCCGAGGGTCTGTACCATCGCAACGGATTCTACGGCCCCGACACGCCCACCATGTCCGAGAACATGTCGCTGATCACCGACGTGGTGAGCGAGATGTTCGTCAAGATCATCATGGGTGAAAAGCCGCTGGACAGCTTTGATGAGTTCAAGGCGCAGGCGGACGCGCTGGGCCTGGCCCAGATCACCGTGGAGGTCAACGACTGGCTTGCGCAGAGCAAGGCGGAGTAACGGGGGACGGAGGGAGACGCCAGGGGGAACTCTGCTCCCCCTGGACCCCCTCGCGAAGGGCTTTGCCCTTTCGAAACCCAACATTTCGCCTGCGGGCGGGTGGTGGGGGTTGGGAGAGGTCTGTTTATGGAAACACGGGTGATCTGGGATTTTGGGACGGAATACGCGCGGGAGCCTGTTTTGCGGCGTATGCCCGATGGAAGTTTGGTTTGCTTGTTCCTGGCTGGAGGGCCTCGGGAGCCGGATAATGAGAATGTGGTCATGGTGACCAGGAGCTATGACGACGGGGATAGCTGGGATGCGCCTTCCACATTGTTTGAGCACAGTCGGCGCGGCGTTTGGGCGACTGAGTTATTTACCGGCGGGGATTTGCCTTTCATTGTCTTGTGTACATACAATGCCGAAAATCATTACAGGGAACTTCAGACGTTCCGGTCGTTCACATACGACAGCGGCCGGACGTGGACGGAACCTGCCTCGTTCCCCTGTGGGCTGAATGGCGTGTCGCTGCGGCAGGGGATTGTGCTGGAGAGCGGTGCTTGGGTTTTTCCGCTCTACTGGCAGGAGACGGATTACGACTTTGACTGGACGCGGAACACCCAGGCGGAGCACGGCGGCGCGGAGAGGTTCCCGTTCCGCACGGGCGTAGCGATCTCCTGGGACCGGGGCGAGACGTTCTCGCGGCACGGCGTGCTGCGGGGTGAGCGTGGGCTTTGGGAGCCGAACTGCGTCGAGGCGGAACCGGATCACCTGCTGATGTTCATGCGCGACAAGGCGTCGGCTTTCTTGGTGCGCAGTGACAGCTTCGACGGTGGGCTTTCGTGGAGCGAGCCAGTTACGACTGGGATTGCCAACCCGAACACCAAGGTGACGCTGCTGAAGGTGGGCCGAGACATCCTATTGATTAACAACTTCGGCGAGGGGCGCGGCATGGAGAAGCGCACCCGGCTGGAGATTCGCATCAGCCGCGACGGGGGACGGATGTTCGGCGAGCCGTTTCCGCTGGAGGCGCCGGATGCGCGGTTTTTCTACCCGCACGCGTTTGCCGATGACGCGCGGCAGACGCTCTATGTTGCCTACGAAAACATGTACCTGCACAGGCTGGCGCGGATCCCCTACGGGGAGCTGGGCCTGAGTACACCCAAATAAACTGGAGGAGGAAACCCTATGATGACGACAAAGACGGCGCTGCCCTCCAGGCGCTTATCGCGCCTGAGGCGCGAGCTGCCGCTGCACCTGCTGTTGGTGCCGGGACTGATCATGCTGGCCATCTTTCATTTCTATCCGCTGATTGGCAATGTCATGGCCTTTGAGGATTTCAAGCCCGGGCTGGGCTTCTGGAAGTCGCCCTTTGTGGGGCTGAAGCACTTCCGCACGCTGTTTGCGCTGCCGAACATCGGGCAGGTATTCTACAATACCATTTCCATCGCCGTGCTGAAGATTTTCTGCGGCACGGTATCGGCGATTGTCGTCGCGCTGATGCTCAACGAGGTGCGAAGCAATATCCTGCGCCGCGGCATCCAGACGATCATCTACATGCCGCACTTTTTAAGCTGGGTCATCCTGGGTTCGGTGTTCACCACGGTGTTTGCCAATGCCGGCGTGATCAACCGAATTCTCAACGCGATAGGCATTGACAGCGTGTTCTTCCTGGGCGACAAAAAGGCGTTCCGCGTGCTGCTGATCGTCACCAACGTATGGAAGAACGTGGGCTTTGGCACGGTGGTGTACCTGGCGGCGATCACCGGCATCGACCTGAGCCTCTACGAGGCCGCGAAGATGGACGGTGCGGGCCGCCTGCGGCAAACATGGCATGTGACGCTGCCGGGCATGCGCTCGGTGATCGTGCTGCTGATGGTGCTGGACCTAGGCAAGCTGCTCAACGCCGGGTTCGACCAGATCTTCAACATGTACAACACGGTGGTGATGGAGACGGCTGACATCATCGATACGCTGGTGTACCGCCTGGGCATACAGGGGGCGAAGTTCTCGCTGGCGACGGCGGTGGGGCTGTTCAAGTCCGTGGTGTCGTTCATCCTGATCAGCTCATCGTACTATCTGGCGTATAAGCTGGCCGACTACCGAATCTTCTGAAAGGGGGAATGGGCGTGATCCGAGAACCGTTGGGCCGCAGGATGTACCTTGCGGCGAACACCGTGTTCCTGCTGGTGCTGGCGTTTGCCTGCCTGTTCCCGGTACTGCACATCCTGGCGATGTCGCTGAGCGCCACCAACGCGGTGGACACCGGCAAGGTATCGCTCTGGCCGGTCAAGTTCACCACCTACAGCTACAGCGTCGTGTTCTACAACCGCAACTTCCTTGGCAGCTTCGGCGTATCGGTGCAGCGGGTGGCGCTGGGCCTTGTGGTGAATATGTTCTTCATCCTGACGATGGCGTACCCGCTGGCCAAGGAAAACCGCGACTTCCATGGGCGCACCGTCTACGCGTGGATTCTGATGTTCTGCATGATCTTCTCCGGCGGGCTGATCCCGATGTACATCATCATCATGCGCATGAAGCTGACCGACAGCATCTGGGCGCTGATCCTGCCCGGCGCGGTGCCGATCTGGAACACGGTGCTGATGATGAACTTCTTCCGCAGCCTGCCCAGGGAAATTGAGGAGTCGGCGTTCATGGATGGCGCGGGGCACATCACGGTGCTGCTGAGGCTATCGATTCCACTCTCTGCGCCCGCGATTGCGACGATTTCACTGTTCTGCATCGTCAATCACTGGAACGCATGGTTTGATGGCATGATCTACATGAACACGCAGACCAAGTACCCGTTGCAGACATTCCTGCGGCTGGTCAACGCGGCGATGGACCAGGCCGACATGAGCAACCCGGACCTGCTGCAGGAGATTTCGCCCCGCACCATCCGCTGCGCGCAGGTGTTCATCGCGATGGTGCCGGTGCTGTGTGTGTATCCCTTCCTACAAAAGTATTTTACCAAAGGCATTGTGATGGGGAGCGTAAAGGGGTAAGGTTAAGATAACGACAAACAGAGGAGCGATGCGAATGGATACCCGGCCAAGGCTCGACATGGTGCTGGACACCGATACTTACAACGAGGTGGACGATCAGTTTGCCTTGTGTTACAGCCTGCTCTCGCCAGAGCGGCTGAACGTGCAGGCCATCTACGCCGCGCCGTTTCTCAACGAGCGGTCGGTTAGTCCTTTGGACGGCATGGAGAAAAGCCACGCGGAAATACTGCGGCTGTTGGACACGATGGGGCGGGACGCGGACGGCATGGTGTTTAGGGGTGTGGATCGGTTTATGCAAGGCCCTGCGGACGCCGTGGACTGCCCAGCCGCGCGCGATTTGATCCGGCGGGCGATGGCAAGGCCCGATGGTGACCCGCTGTATGTGGTGGCGATTGGCGCGATCACCAACATCGCCGCCGCGCTGCTGCTGGAACCCAGGATCATCCCCAAGATCACGCTGGTATGGCTGGGCGGGCATGCGCTGTACTGGCCGGACACGCGGGAGTTCAACCTCAAACAGGATATCCACGCCGCGCGCGTGGTGTTTGATAGCGGTGTGCGGATGATCCTGGTGCCGTGCATGGGTGTGGCGTCGCATATGATCGTCACGGTACCGGAGCTGGAAGCGTGCATCGGCGGAAAAAACGCGATGTGCGACGCGCTGGTGAAGCTGGTGGCGGAGTACTCGCCGGGGTATGTCGGCTGGGGCAAGCCGCTGTGGGATGTGGCGGCGGTGGGGCTGCTGATTGACGAAAAATGGACGCAGCTGGACGAGGCGCCAAGCCCCTTGATTACCGACGACTGCTGCTGGGCGCGGGATGATACCCGGCATACGATCCAGGTTGTCCGCACACTTGGCCGCAACGCGATTTTCCGGGATATGTTCGCAAAACTCGCTGCAATGTAAGGACCACAAAGGAGGCCGCGATGAACAGACTACGGCTGGTGCACAGGGACACCCTCAGCTGTGAACCCATCGTGCGCAGGATGTTGAGCGGCGAGTTGCTGCTGGTATCCCAGTGCGGCGATGTGACCGAGCCCGCGCCGGGCAACCGCGTCTTTGCCTTCCACAGCCAGGACAATGGAGACACCTGGTCCAAAGGGCACAGCGTCTACCCGGAGGATGGGCAGGCTGTATACCTCACCGAAGTGATGGTGCTGGGCGAGGAGATCACGGTGTTCCTTACGCTGCATAACGGCAACTTCCTCAACTGGACATGCGTGATGGTCAAGAGCCGCGACAACGGCTACACCTGGGAGAACGCCGGGCCGACGCCTTGCTTTCCCCGCTTTACATTCGTGCGCAGCATGATCCGCCTGCGCACAGGCGAGATTGCGTTGCCCTATCAACACTACCCGGTGAGCCAGGCGGAAAATGACCGGCTGGTGACCGAGGGGAAACGGTGGCTGAACGCGGAGATTGATCACGTCGAAAGCGGCGTGATGGTCAGCGCCGATGAGGGGAAGACATATGAGAAGCGGCCCGGCGTGCGCACGGCGTTTGATACGGAGATGGGACGCGCGTGGATCTGGTCGGAGCCGACCGTCGCGGAGCTGTCCGATGGGCGCATCGCGATGCTGCTGCGCGTAAACCCGACCGCGCGGCTGTGGTACGCCGAATCGCCCGACGGTGGGCGGACATGGACGGACGCGGTGATGACGGACATCCCCAACCCATCCAACAAGCCCAAGCTGATCCCGCTGCCCGGCGGCAACATCGCGCTGATCCATACGCCGAACCCGCGCCTGGGCATGGATCACCGCAACCCGCTCTCCATCTGGATTTCGCCCGACGATATGCGCACATGGCCGTACCGGCATATTGTAACCGACTTCCCCGGCTCATACAGCTACGCGGATGGGTTCTATGAGGACGGGCACATCCTGTTCTCCATTGAGTACAACCGGCACGACATCCTGTTCATCGACCACCCGGTGCCGGAGGCGTACCGATGAGCGCGTGGCTCGCGCTGGACCTGGGGTCCACCTACACCAAGTGCATGCGGATAGACCCCGCGCGCGGCGTGCTGGAGGCGCGGGACGAAAAGACGCCGCCGAACATCGCGGCGCTGCCCACGCGGTACGAGATCGACGCCGAGGCGTATTACCGGGGCGCGACCGCGCTGCTGATGGGGATGATCACCCCGGAAGTGGCCGGGGTGATTCTCTCCACGCAGATGCACGGCTATGTGATCGCGGACGGGGATTTCCGGCCCATCACGCCCTATGTATCTTGGCGCGACCGCGCCGCGACAGAAGGCCCCTATCCCCCGCTGACGCCGGAGGACATGGGGCCTTCGGGCGTCCCGCTCAAGCCGAACCTGGCGATGCTGAGCCTGCACGCGCGGCTGCGCACAGGGCTGCGTCTGCCCGATGGGGCCAGGTTCTGCACGCTGGGCGGGTACATAATCGGCCGGATGACGGGCGAGCACGTCTGCCACATTGCCAACGCCGCGCCTACCGGTATGGCAGATGTGCGAGGCGGCTGCTGGCGACGCGCGCTGATTGACAAGGCAGGGCTGTCGCGGCTGGTTTTCCCGGCGGTGATGGCCGAATATACGCCGGTGGGCGTGTGGCGAGTGCACGGCCGCGCACTGACTGTGATGCCGGATGTGGGCGACCACCAGGTGTGCGCACTGGGCGCGGCGTTGCCGGAGGAAACAGGGCTGCATGTGAACATCGGCACTGCGGGGCTGGTCGGCATGGTCACGCGGCGCTGGCAGCCCGGGCCGTATGAGCTTAGGCCGTGGCTTGCGCCCGGGGTGTATCTGCAGTCGGTATCCGGGCTGCCGGGCGGGCTGGCGCTCGCGGCGCGGCACGCGGAGATCATGGCAGAAACGGGCCTTATGGACGCGGAGGTTTGGAGGCGGATGACGGACACCTGCGGACTAAACCCCGCGGCCGCGCTGTACGCGCAGATGGCGGCCGCATACAGAAATGCCGCCGCAGGCATGAACCTTGCGGTGGAACAGGTTGGGTTTTCCGGCGGCGCGGCGCTAAAGAACGGCGCGCTGCGGGCCGCAATCCTGTCGGGGCTGGGCAATGCGGCAGGCCTGTCGGATGTGGCGCAGGGGCTAGTGACGCTGGCCGCTTGGGCGGACAACGCGAAAGGGAAAGGGTGAAAAGAATGACGATGAAAACGCGCCTTGAGGGCGGCGAAACGCTGTATGGCATCATGCTCTCGGAGCTGTATGTGCCAAACCTGGTGCGGCTGCTGGCCCGCTGCGGGTATGACTATATCCTGCTAGACTGCGAGCACGGCTATTTCGACCTGACACAGGCGGCGAATCTTATTGCCGTGGCGGATGGGATCGGCATGCCGGTGATCGTGCGGGTGACCCGGCCCAGCCGCACGCTGATCACCAAATACCTGGACATGGGCGCGCAGGGCATTCTGCTGGCGGGCTGCGCAGGCGCGAAGGACGCGCGGGCGCTCCGCGACATCTGCTACTACGCGCCGCTGGGCGATAGGGGCATCTCCACCTTCCGCGCGCACACCGGCTACCAGAGCGGGAACACCGCACAGATCATGGAGGACGCAAACCGCCGCACGATCGTCATCTGCCAGATCGAATCCCCGGAAGCGGTAGCGACCGCCGAAGCAATCCTGGGCGTGGAAGGTATCGACGGCGCGCTGATCGGCCCGAACGACCTCAGCCAGCACATGGGCATCTTCGGCCAAATGGAGCACCCGGCGATGCTGGCCGCCCTGAAAGCCGTAGCCACCGCCGCAAAAGCAAGCGGCAAATGGTCCGGCATCATCACCGCAAACACGGCACTGCTGAAAACAAGTAAATCCCTCGGCATGACCTGCCTAAGCGCAGGCAGCGAACTCTCCGCGCTCGCCACGGGAGCAACCCAGGAGCTGGAGAGGGTGAAGCAACTATAGAAAACACCACCCGCCCGCAGGCGAAATGTCGGAGGTCCAGGAGGCCAGCCTCCTGGCAGGGGGTCCAGGGGGACAGCGTCCTGGCAGGGGGTCCAGGGGGACAGCGTCCCCCTGGCGTTCCCCACCCTAGTGCGGCATCCGCCTCCCCGCCGCGCCCACCCACTCCAGCGCCGGGCGCGGGTCGTTGCAGGTCATCAGGCGGGCACCGCCCTGGACGCATTTCTCGACGGCTTCAGGGGTGTCCGGGCACCAGCTCCAGGCGAGGATGCCTTGCGCTTCGACGGCCGCGACGGACTGGGGCGTTAGGTCTTCGAGGCCCAGACCTATGGCGTAGAGGCGGGCGTTTGTGCCGTCACGGCCGGGGACGAAGTTCGGCATGCGGTGCGGGAGAAAGCCCTGGGCTTTGACGCCGTAGGTGTCGACGAGGTGGTGGACGATGCGGGCATCAAAACACGTGAGCGCGCAGCGGGGCAATAGGCCAAAGGCGCCAAGTACCGCCATGGTGCGGTCGGCGGCTTCGGCGGTGCGGTCCTTGATCTCGACGTTCAGCAGCAGGTAGGGGACGGTTTCGACGAGCTGGCAGAAGGTTTCGAGGGTGGGGATGCGCAGGCCCTGGCCCGCGAAGCTGCCGCCCGGGTGCTTCGCGCCGGCGTCCAGCGCCTGGATGGCTGCGAGGGTGTGCGCACGGATGGGGCCGGTGCCGTCGGTGGTGCGGTCCAGCGTCAGGTCGTGGCAGACGACCGGGATGCCGTCCGCGGTGATGTTTACGTCCATCTCCAGCGAGTCCACACCCGCCTCGATTGCCTTTTCGAACGAGAGGAGCGTGTTCTCCGGGTAGAGCGCTTTCATGCCCCGGTGGCCGGAGACGATGATGTAGCGCCGGTCGCGGTAAAGCGCGTCGCACGCATCGCCGGTGCGGGCGATTTGTTTTCGGTAGGAGTCTTTCCAGGTGTAATCCATGCTTTGCGCCTCCTTATGCCGTGGGATGCCCGATCCGCCGATGCCAGTCGGCGGGCAGATCCGCATCGCAGATGAAATCGTCTATGTCCTCCAGCGCGCACTGCGCGTAGAAGTATTCGCGGCCGATCTTGCTGGACGCGGCGAGGAACACCTTGCGCCGCGCGTGGCGCAGCATCAGCCGCCGCAGTTCCACTTCCTCCATGGAGGAATCGGTCAGCCTGCCGTCCCGCGAAACGCCACGGCAGGAGAAGAACGCGATGTCTGCGTTGATATCTGCAATCAGCCGATCCGCGTGGTGGCCGATGAACGAATAGGAATTGTCGATCATCACGCCGCCGGTCACCAGCGTCTTGATGTGCATCTCGCCCAGCGCCATCGCCGCCTTCAGCCCGCTGGTGATCACCACCAGGTTCGTCAGCCCGCTCAGGTACGGGATCACGCTGTACGCGGTGGACGATGCATCCAGCAGGATGACGTCGCCATCCTGCACCAGCGCCGCGGCGCGCTTGCCGATGATGCTCTTTGCCTCGGCCTGCTCGCCTTCGCGCAGGTACAACGGAACGTCCTTGTGCGCGGTGACCAGCGCCGCGCCGCCGTAGGAACGCCGGACAAGGCCGCGCTTCTCCAGCGCCGCCAGGTCACGCCGCACGGTCGCCTCACTGACAAACAGCGCGCCGGCCAGCCACGTCACCGTAATCGTCTTCTCATCCCGCATGATCTCCAGGATGCGGTCCAGCCGCTCCAGCCCAAACATGCACCCACCCCCTGCCAGGATTATAGCGGGCGCAAAAGCGACAAGTCAAGCAAATTTTGCTTGATTATGATTATTGTTTTTCATATTGACGTTTGTTTATCATGTTGCGTGGCGTTTGTTGACAAAGTTGCAGCACCAGCCTACAATGAACAAAAATGAGGTGAGCTGCTATGGACATGTCAACGGTTACCCCGGCCCAGCTCGTGCGGGATGGCGTGCCGCCTTGCGCGTGTGGGCGCACACATGAGACGGACCTTCAGTTCCTGCGCATCGGCGCGGGTGCGGTACGCGTGCTGCCGGAGGCGCTTGCGCGGGTGGGCGTCTCGCGCCCGTTCATCGTAATGGACGCAAACACGCGAGCCGCCGCATGGCCGTCGCTCGCGCCGGTGATTGAGGGCGCGGGCATCCCGCACACCGCGTACATCCTGCCGGGCGAGAAGATGGAGCCGGACGAATGGGCGGTGGGGTCGCTGGCGATGGCGTTTGACAGGCGGTGCGACTGCGTGCTGGCGGTGGGGTCGGGCGTGATTAACGACTGCTGCAAGGTGCTGGCGCACACCGCGGGCGTGCCGAGCATCGTGCTGGCGACCGCGCCGTCGATGGACGGCTACGCCTCCAACTCCTCGTCGATGATCCAGGACCGGATCAAGGTGACGTTATACAACGCCTGCCCGCGCGCGATCCTGGCGGATACGGACATCGTGCGCCAAGCGCCCCAGCGCATGCTCTGGGCGGGGCTGGGCGACATGCTGGCCAAATACGTCTCGCTGTGCGAGTGGCGCATCGCGCACCTGGTGACGGGTGAGTATTACTGCGAGGAGGTCGCCGCGCTCGTCCGCACATCGCTGCATAGGGTGGCCAGCAACGCTGAAGGCCTTGCCACGCGCGACCCGGCCGCCATCGATGCGGTGGTGGAGGGGCTGGTGCTCTCCGGCATGGCGATGAGCTATGCGAAGGTTTCGCGACCCGCGTCGGGGCTGGAGCATTATTTCTCGCATGTGTGGGAGATGATGGACCTGGACCGGGGCAAGGAAACGGAGCTGCACGGCATCCAGGTGGGTGTGGGCACGTACCTGACGCTGCGGCTGTACGAGCGGATTCGCCGCATCCAACCGGATCGCGAGCGCGCGCTGGCGTTCGTCCGCACGTTTGACGGAGCCGCTTGGGAGGCGCAAACGCGCGCTATCTTCGGCAAGGCCGCCGAGACGATCATTGAAAGCGAGCGGACGGTGCTGCATAAAAATGACCCCGAGGCGCACGTCCGGCGGCTGGATAAAATCCTGCGCCACTGGCCGGAAATCCTCGGGATCATCAATGCGGAGTTGCCACCTGTGGATACCATCTATGCGCTGATGCGCGGCCTGGGCATGCCCACGACGCCGCAGGACCTGTCCATCGCGCCGGAGGATGTGTACAGCGCGTTCATCGGCTCGCGCGACATCCGCGATAAATACCTGACCAGCTCGCTGCTGTGGGACCTGGGGTTGCTATACGAAATGGGCAAGGCGGAGTTCCTGGAACAAGACCGCTAAGGCTTGGATACTGGCATCAGCAGGATGTCGCCGTTGTTGGGGTTTGCCTCGATATCTACGTGCGCCATCGCGGCGACGGCAAACCAGTCGCCCGCCCGATACAGGCGCGCGGCCTGCATAGGCTCCTCTGCCGGGGTCTTCTGGTTCCATTTATAGAAAATGTGGCCGCCCAGGTCGATCCACACCATGGACAGGTTGTCGCAGTACGCGGAGCTGGTCATTAGCAGGAAGCCCTCGTCATCCCCGACGGGGAGTATATCGGTGAACATCTGGTATCGCCCGACGGGGTAGGTTTGCAGGTGTCCCATGCTGCCATCGTCACCCATCCACTGCGCCATGCCGGCCATGTTCAGCGTCTCCCGGTCATCCGCGTAGCCGCCGGCAACGATGAGGCCCCCCCCACCCGTGGGCAGCACCTTGGCGCACAGGGACGCCGTGCCCGTTTCAATCTCCCGGTACCAGAGCAGGTTCCCATCGGTATCCAGGCGGGCCACCCAGCCGCGTGACGACATGTAGTGCTCGTCGATCCGCACATCCCGGGCGCCCGCCAGGTAGTACCCATCCTCCACAGGCGTGACGGAAAACTCCCATTGAAGGGCTTTCAGTTCCGGGTAGGTGTGCCGCCAGAGTACGATGCCGTCGCCTGTGACACACTCCAGCGAAGCCACGTTTTCCGCCGCCCAGTTCCATTCCGGTAGGTAGTTGATTCCGCCCACCCGCCTGATGACCAGGTTTTCCCCAGCAGGTTCGCAGCCCCAGTATTTGTCGACCGGTACCTCCGTTTCGTGCATAATCTGCCCCTCGGGGCTGACCTGGACCAGCGCGAGGCCGCTTTTCTGGTCTTTGTAAAACCCGTAGCGAAAGGGCAGCACATACGTCCCGTCCGCCTGCGGCAGGATGCATTCAAACGCGTTGTCGCCATAGTCCCTGCTGTGCACCAGCTGCCAGCGCACCGCGCCGTCCGGGCCAAACATCGTGGCGTATGCGTAGTTGTTATGGTCTTCTTCCATATACCCTTCAAACGCGCCGTTTGTACTTCGGGTGCTTCCGACGACGAGCACGCTGCCGTCCTCCAGGAACAACGCATCGGCAGGGGCCTCCATTTCGCTGCCGCCGTAGTAGACGGGCTTCTCTGGAATGCTGTCTGCCTGAGCCGTCTGCACGGCAAACACAAGCAGCAAAAGTAAAATCATCTTTCGCATAAGCGCCTCCATTTCCAGCGGGCACATGGCCGCTATCCATTGGACGCGCCTATAAACTCCGTTGTTCCCATTATTTGCCTGCGGGCCGGGCGGACAGGCTGCCCAGCACCGCAATCAGCAGCAGCGATGCGAGCATGCATAGCCCCAGACCCGGAATCGCATTCGCACGGTCCGTCTCCATTACCAGGAAGCAGGCGACGGTCATCGCCAACATTCCGCCGCCGATCACCGCCGGGGCGGCATTCATGAGTCGCCTGCCCAGGGGAAGCGTTCTTTTTGCCGCAGGAAGCGTGCGCGTTTTGATGGCGTTATGCATATTCATGTTCCTCTTTTCTCGTATTTTACCCAGCTCATTTGACTGAAAAAAGAATACTGCAGGCATGTTGGTGATTTGTCAAAGGAATGTTAACGAGACGTTAAAAAGCATGAGAAAACTTGCGGGGACAGAAAGAATTACCCGTGCATTTATATGCAGCTTGTCCTTGCCTTTTAGGGGACGTATTGGTATCATAAAGATGCGGGCCCTGTGGGCTATGCGAAAGGGGCGAGATGGTTGCGGGATTATATCATCAAGCGCTTGCTCTCCGGAGTGTTGCTCGTCTTCGCGATGACCGTGCTGGTCTTCCTGATGCTGCACCTGATGCCGGGCGACCCGATTGATCTGATGGTCGACCGCAAGATTCCCAAGGAGCGGCGCGATCTGATGCGCGTGGAATACGGGCTGGACCAGCCGCTGCCCACACAATACGTCAATTGGCTCACCAAAATCATCACCAAGCTGGACTTTGGCACGTCGCTGCGCAACAAGCAGCCCGTATGGGACCTGATGAAGGCGCGCATCCCTGTGAGCCTGAAGCTCTGCGGCCTGTCGCTCCTCTTTGAGATGCTCATTGCGCTTCCGCTGGGCCTTCTCTGCGCCTATTGGAAGGATTCCTTCTTCGACCGCATCACCGTCAACCTTACCCTGCTGCTCACTGCCGTGCCCACGTTCTGGATATCGGTGATGCTGATCCTGTTCTTCGGGGTACAGCTGCGCTGGTTCCCATTATCCGGGTACACGACGGCGCGGCATTTTGTGCTGCCCGTAGCATCGATGGTGCTGGGCGGCGTTGCGGGCACCATCCGCCTGACGAAAACAGAGGTGCTGGACGTGCTGCACGAAAAATACGTGCTGACCGCCTACGCCAAGGGCCTGCCCGAGCACAAGGTGCTGGTGCGCCATGTGCTGCGCAACGCCCTCATCCTCATCACTGTGCTGGTGTTCATGTCGATTCCCTGGCTCATCTCCGGTGCGGTCATCACCGAGCGCATCTTTGCAATCCCCGGCATGGGAAACCTGATGATCAACTCCATCATCCAGCAGGACTACGCGGTCGTGCAGGCGTGCGTGTTGGTCATTTCGCTGCTGACAGTCATCTGCAACATCGTCTGCGACATCCTCATCGGCTTCCTTGACCCGCGCATCCGCATCGCGATCACGGGAGGTGAGCGCTGATGAATAGCAGCCCCCTCCGCGACTTCTTCCACTCCTGTTGGAAGAATGTCAACTTCATGATCGGCTTTGCGATCATCCTCAGCGTGGTGGTGCTGGCGGTGTTCGCGCCGTATATCGCGCCCTACCCTTACGATGAGGCGCACAAGGACGCCATCTTCGCCGCTCCCTGCGCCAAGTACCCGTTCGGCACCGACAGCTTCGGCCGCGACATGCTCAGCCGCATCATCTACGGCACGCAAATCACCATGAAAGTGGCGCTGCTGGGCGCGGTGATCCAGCTGACGTTGGGCGTCACCGTCGGCCTCATCTGCGGCTATTTTGGCAGGTGGGTGGACCGGGTGCTGATGTTCATCACCGACATCACGTGGTGCATGCCGGGCACGATCCTGGCACTGGCGGTGGTGACGGTGCTGGGCAAAGGCCTCGAAAACTCGATCATCGCCATATCTTTGGTCAACTGGGCCAGCTATGCCCGCACCGTGCGTGCGAAAACCATGTCGCTGAAGAACATGGCGTTCATCGAGACCGGCATCGCGTTTGGCGAGAAGGCCCCGGCGCTGATGTTCCGCTACATCCTGCCCAATGTCGTCCCCTCGCTGATCGTGATGGTCTCGATGAACCTTCCGGGCACCATCATGGCCACGACGACGCTCAGCTTCCTGGGTCTGGGCTCGCAGCCGCCGTCGCCGGACTGGGGCCTGGCGGTATCGGAGGGGATGAAGCACATCAACAGCGCGCTGTGGCTGAGCGTGTTCCCCGGCCTTGCGCTGGTGTACACGGTCTTTGGCTTCAACCTGCTGGGCGAGGGGCTGCGCGATCTGCTCGATCCGCGGCTCAAGTCGCAGTAAAGGAGGCTCAGTATGGACGAACTGCTAAGGCTCGACCACCTGAGCGTCGAGTATAAGGTCCGGGGCGGGTATCTGTCGGCGGTCAAAGACGTGAGCCTGACGATGGGGCGCGGCGAAATTTTCGCGATCGTTGGGGAGAGCGGCTGCGGCAAATCCACCATCGCGCACAGCATCATGCGGCTGCTCCCCGACCATAACGAGCGGATCACCGGCAGCATCCTCTTCAAGGGCGAAGACCTGTCGAAACTGCCGCGCAAAGGCATGGAGAAAATGCGCGGCCGCCACATCGGCATGATCTTCCAGAATCCGCTGGACTCGCTTAACCCCGTCTATCGCTCCGGCGCGCAGGTGGCGGAAGCGATCCTGCTGGATACCAAGGACCGGCAACAGGTATACGCCGATGTATTGAAGCTCTACAAGGACGTAAAGATGCCGGATGCGGAAAAGCGCATGCGCAGCTACCCGCATGAGATGTCCGGCGGCATGCGCCAGCGCGTGATGATCGCGATGATGCTCTCCAGGAAACCCGAGCTGCTGATCGCCGACGAACCCACGACCGCACTAGACGTGACGATTGAGGCGCAGATCCTGGAAATCCTCAAGGAGCTCAAGCGCGAGTTCTCCACCTCCATCCTGCTGATCACGCACAACTTCGGCCTGGTGGCCGAGGTCGCCGACCGTATCGGCGTGATGTACGCGGGCCAGCTGGTGGAGACGGGCGGCGTATTTGAAATATTCGATAACCCGCAGCACCCGTACACCCGGCTGCTGATGAAGGCGCTGCCCCGCAAGACCAAGGCCGAGGGCCGCCTACAGACGATTGACGGCACCGTGCCGCGCCTGACACAGGTGAAGCCCGGTTGCCGGTTTGCCAACCGTTGCCCGCTGGCCCGGGAACGCTGTTCCACAGAGGACCCGGCAGTGCAGATCCTGGGCGATACGCACCGGGTGAGCTGCCACTTTGCAGGGGAGGTGGTATGATGGCCGAGGCAATGATCGAAATGAAGGGCCTGAAGAAGTACTTCACCATCTCCAGCGGCCTTTTCGGGCAGAAGAAACAGATGGTGCGCGCGGTGGACGACATCACGCTGACGATCCAGCGCGGCGAGATCGTGGGCCTGGTGGGCGAGAGTGGCAGCGGCAAAACGACGTTGGCGCGCGTGATCCTGGGCCTTGCGCGCCCTACCGAAAGCACCGTGCATTTGGACGGCATCGACATCCGAAATGCCACGCGCGAGCAGGAGAAGCACCTGCGCCGCGAGGTCGCGGTTGTCTTCCAAGACCCCGCATCGAACCTCAACCCCCGGCAAACAGTGCTCAGCTCCATCACCCGCCCGCTGACGCTGCACGGCGTGAACAAAAAAGACGCCCGCGAGAAAGCCCGCCAAGCCCTCTCGTCGGTCAAGATGGACGAGCGCTACCTCTATAGCTACCCGCACCAGCTCTCCGGCGGCCAGTTGCAGCGCATCGCAATCGCCCGCGCGCTGGTGCTGGACCCCAGTGTGATGATCCTGGACGAGCCGACCTCGGCGCTGGACATCTCGGTCCAAGCGCAGATACTCAACCTGTTGCTCGACCTGCAAGAAAACCTGGGCCTGACCTATCTGGTCATCACGCACGACCTGAACGTGATCCGCTACGTCAGCGACCGGGTCGCGGTGATGTACCTGGGCCGCCTGATGGAATACGGCCCTACAGCGGAGGTGATCGAAAACCCGCGCCACCCCTACACCCAGGGGCTGATGGCGGCCTCCCCGATCCTCGACCCGCACCTGCGCGGAGACGCCAAAAAGCTGATGGGCGGCGACCCAGGCAGCCTGATCAACCTCCCCACCGGCTGTCGCTTCAGCCCGCGCTGCCCGCACGCCACAGAACGCTGCCGCAAAGAAGCCCCCGGCGACTACGCGGTGTCCGACCTGCACCAAGTAAGCTGCTTTTTGTGTGAGCAATAAAGCACCGTAAACACCACCCTCACCCGCCGTGAGGCGAAATGTTGGGTTTCCAAAGGGCAAGGCCCTTTGGCAGGGGTCAAGGGGACAGAGTCCCCTTGCGTTCCCCCGCCTTTTCCCCCACAACACTGAAGGAGGTACCCACAATGAAAAAGCTAGGAACCCTGTTGCTGGTAGCGCTGCTGGCGCTGCTGCCCCTCGCGTCGCTTGCGGAGGGCAAGACCCTGACGATGCAGGACGGCGAGTGGCTCGGTACCGACCTGTACCAGTGCGCGAACTGGACGGGCCTGCAGGATTTGATCTCGGATTCGTTCTTTATCCAGGATCCGGAAGATCCCAGCAACATTCTGCCGAGCATCTGCGAGAAGATGGAGGTCAGCGAGGATGGGCTGACGATCCGGCTGACGTTCCCGGAGGGGTTCAAGTACGCCAACGGCGTGGACCTTAAGCCCGAGGACTTCGTGGCGTGCGTTAAGTACGGCCAGACGGACAGCGACTGGGGCGATGGGTACAGCAACATCGAGAGCATGGAGATCGATGGCTATGACGTGATCTGCCACCTGAGCGACTACCGGTCCGACCTGATCTACTTCCTTAGCCACGCGTTCATGGGGATGATCAGCGCCGACCAGATTAATACGCTGACCAAGGACGAGCTGCTGTGGCAGGCGGTCCCCTACGGCCAGTTCTATGTGGACGAGGTGGTGCTGGGCTCGCACATCATCCTCAAGCCCAACCCCTACTACAAGACGAACAACCCGCTGGTGGAGAACAAAGGCCCCTCGAACCTGGAGTCGATCACTATCCGCACCGCCGATGTGGAGGCGTTCACGCTCAATATTGAGCTGGTGAACGGCGAACTGGACGTGCTGGGCGGCATTGACATGGACCAGTACGCGGAGCTCAAGGATGTCGAGGGCATCACGGTTCTGGACAATACGTTCCCCAACATCGAGTATTTTGAGATCAACAAGGACAGCCCGCACCTGGACGATATCCGCGTCCGGCAGGCGATCATGCTGGCGCTCGACCGCGAGTCGATGGAGATCATGTGCCGCGGCTCGCTTAAGCCCGAGTACTCCATGATCACCCCGAACGTGCAGAACTACTCGCAGGAGGCTGCCGATTGGTTCCTAGAGAACCTCGCCAATGACGTGGACCGCGCGAAGGAACTGCTGGCTGAGGCCGGGTATGAAGCGGGCAAGGACGGCTACCTCTTCAAGGACGGCAGCCGGCTGGAGTTCACGTTCCTGGCGCGCTCGTCCGGCACGTCGGTGACGATGGCGCAGGATATGCAGTTGCAGATGAAGGACCTGGGGATCATGATGAACATCGAAACGATTGACTGGAACTACATCTATGACCGCATTGACCAGGACGATTATGACATGGGCATCGAAACCCTGGGTTGGGGCGAGCCGATCCTGGTGCTCAACTACTGCTACTACGACCAGAACAGCCTGCTGGATTCCGATGCGTACTACGCGCTGGTTGAACAGTGCGCCACCACGCCGGATACCGACGAGCGCACCGAGCTGGTTCGCCAGATCCAGATGCTGATGTACGAAGACTGCGCGATCGTGCCGCTGTACTCCGACGTGGAGTACATGGCCTACCGCAACGACATCGAGGGGCTGAAGGTCACGCAGACCGGGTATATCTTCTTTAACGATATTCCGTAAGCGGCAAGGAACCACGCCTCCTGCTGTAGCCTTAGGGCTGCGGCAGGAGGTTTTTTGTATGATATCCATGGCAAGGCTCCTGCCAGGATTGCTTGCTCCGGCGTTTTTCGACGTAGAATGGCTGTACTTTCCAGTGCCGTCTTGCTATACTGAAAAAAGCTTCAGACAGGAAGAGGATCGAAGGATGGTAGGAATCAAAGCAATTTTGCGCACTCCGGTCAAAACGGCCCTGTTCTTTCTGCTCATTGCCGTGGTGACGGTATTCCTATCCCTCGGGGTAGGTATGCTCACTTCGGCTAACAGGATGCTTGATGAGGCTGATTTGACCTTTTTGACGGCGGGCGAGTTTGTTTTCATGGGCGGCCGTTACCCCGATGCTGTGGAGTACGACCCGGAACTTGCAAAGGCCGCCTCTGCATTTGATTTCGACGCCATTGCGGGAATGTCACAGGTGCTATACGCGGAGCGAAGCACCATGCAGCGTGCGTATTTGGACGGCTACAAACCGGGGCTTGCGGACATGCCATATAGTAAATATGCGGTAATGACCATCAGCGTGCAGTATCTGGACTCAAGCGGCTGCTATGTTTCGCGCGTCATCGACGCACAGTATGCGTCTGAGGACATGGAGGGCATAGCCATCTACGTCTACCCTGGCGAGACACCGGAGACGGCCCTTGAACCGGGCAGAAAGTACATAGCCTTCGGAGGGCTTTTCACCGTACCCGGACGTAATTTCTGGGGACTACAGATTTTGCCGTTTGATGCCATACCCAGCCTGGAACAGACGGAAATACCGTCCGTGATAGATGTCACCGACGCCGAAGACATGGACGCGGTATGGCAGAGTGATGCGGGGAAGGCCCTCCTGCGTGCAGCGGAAGTCGTCCGGATTATCAACAATTCCGTGGACCTTGAGGCATCCGTGAATGTGAACGCCATGGGCGAGTTCCACCGGGGTGAGTATACGGTGACGCAGGGTCGCCTGCTGGAGGCGCTTGATTACCAGACGGGTGGCGTGTGCCTACTGCCAAAGCGCATCGCTAGCCAGCTGGGTTTGAGTGTGGGGGACACGGTGACGCTGTCCGTGCATTTCCCATCGGAAGGTTCCGGTCTGTATGAAAGCTATCTTCCGGAAACAGGGTTTGCCGCAACGGAGGATTTTGAAATCGTAGGCATCTATCAGGCATCTACGAACGACCTGCCCATCGTTATCCCCAATGCCGGGCAGACATGGCTGGGTCATAGCGAAAACAACTATACCCTCGCCCGCGTGATTCTGGATAACCGCAGTGCGAAGGACTTTATAGAGAAGGTAGCAGCGCTGGTGCCCGGCGGTGTACAGTTCAATGTGTTCGATGACGGCTATGCGGAAGCGGTACGCCCCATCATGGGCATGCGCGAAACAGCGATAATGGTCACCGTGGTCTGCGCCATCGCTTGCCTGCTGATTGTGTTTTTCTTCGGCTTCTTCTTCGTATTTCGGAATAAGGAAACCGCGCGGATTCTTTGGGGCCTGGGCACTGATCCGGCCGGCATCTATGGCTACTTTCTGACGGGCAGCGGCTCGATTGCGCTGCTTGCCGCGGCGGCGGGCGGCATCCTTGGCTATTTCCGCTCAAAGAGGGTTGTCTCGTCCTTGTACCAATCCATTGTAACGGCGACGCGGCACGATCTTCGGTTTAGCCTGAGCGCGTACGGCGTTGCGCCAGATTCGTTTGCGCCGGTTCCGGAGATTCTGGCAAGCACCTACGGCATCCTGGCTGCGGCCATCACCGCGCTGGCATTGCTATCGTGTATGTTCTTTACCTTGCTTGTTATCCGTGCGCAGAACCCTTTCGTGCAGACCAAGCGCAAATGGAAGCAGGCTGAGCGGCAGAAAAGGAAACGGGCTAGGCCACAGAGCGGCATGCCCCGGCAGGCGGTTGGCGCCGCGCTGTCATGCAGGCTGCCCACGGTGACGCTCCGCTACGCGGTCCGGTCCATGCTTCGCGGGGGAAAACGCAGTGGGGTAGTTCCGCTGCTGTTTGCGGTGCTGCTGACATTTCTTTGTGTCTTTTCCGGGGTTCGGGCGGAGTACCAACAGCAGCTGGCAAACGTATATAGCGATGTGCCGGTCACCATGCAGCTCTCGGATATTAGCGGTCGGCTGATGGATGGGCTGAGTTTGCACTACGGCCAGATCACGGACGTATGGCAGTCGGGCTTTGTTAGGGACATGGCTGTTTCAATGAAGCATCGCTACCTGTACATGGAGGTGGTGGAGTCCGCCGACGGCAAGACAGCCGATGTGACACCGGAGCAGTTCGCGTGGCCCGAAAATTCGTATGTGTATGAAACGTTCCTAAATCAGCTGGACTTCCTGACCAAGCCGCTTGTCCTAAGCTCCAATGTGCCAAGTGCGCCTGCCTTTTTTTACCAAGGCGCGCCGGAGTTTACTTTCGCGCAGGGCAAAGGCTGGGATACCTTCTATGAGGGGACTGGCGGAATTATCCTGCCGCAATCGACCCTGGAGAACGAGGGGCTGCGCCTGGGTGATAAGATATCGCTTGTCATCTTTTTCGCTGGACACCGGGGCATAACCGCAGAACAGATCGAACTTGAGATCATGGGGACATGCAATGCCGGCGCGGACCGTGAGGAGGCCTATGCATCCATATCGCTCTATGGCCTGGGGCGTACGGACACACCGGAAGGCATGGAGGAGTGGGCATCAAACGACGCAGCCCGGGGGAAGAATGTTGTGTTTCACTCGGCAGGGTATGTGCTGCAAAATACGGACCGCCTGAGCGAGCTGAAGGATTGGCTGTCGCAGCGGTACGACGCGCTGGGTATGCCCGGCAAATATCGGCAGTGGATCATCGTGAACGATACTGCTCTCTTTTCCATGATCGATACGCTGACCCGACATATCAACTACGTGAACATGGTTTACCCTCTGGCGTTTTTACTGGTGGTGGGCATTGGATTTTTGGTTTCTAGCCTACTGCTCAAGAGCCGCGCGCGGGAAATTGGCGTGCTGCAAAGCGTGGGCACATCCAGGGGCGGCATTTTCTGCAACCTATTCTTGGAGCAGGCGCTGCTGTCGATTCCGGGCATCGCATGTGGCATCCTGCTGGCATCGCTTTTGCAGGGCGGAGCGCTATCCTTGTACCTGCTGGCTACATTGGTCTTTACAGCATGCTACTTTGCGGGCACAGCGCTGGCCATTGTGCACACCTACCGGAACACTACGCTGAAGGCGCTTGCGCAAAAGGAGGAATAGATCCATGTCTTTGTTTGAACTGAGCAATGTCACCTACCAATACACCACGCAGTACGTCACCGTAGAGGCGCTGCGCGGCATCAGTTTCGCGTTTGATATGGGACGCCTGTATGCGCTCCGCGGTACGTCAGGCTGTGGTAAGACGACGCTGCTATCGCTGATGGCAGGGCTTGATCTGCCCACCGGCGGGGACATCCTCTATGATGGCAAGTCCACCCGGTCGCTGAACCTGAGCCGGCACAGGCGGGAGCATGTGGCGACGATTTATCAGGGGTTCAACCTGTTGCCGCAGTTGACGGTGGCCGAGAATGTCATGTACCCGATGGAGCTAAACCGTGTAAGGCCAGATGCTGCGCGGAAAAAGGCGCGTGAGTTGATCTCGCTGATGGGGCTTACGGAGGAGGAGTTCAGTCGGTTTCCGTTTATGCTCTCCGGCGGTCAGCAGCAGCGTGTGGCGATCGCCCGGGCACTTGGGACACCGGCCAAAGCTATCTTAGCGGACGAGCCTACGGGCAATTTGGACAGTGAGAACAGCCGCAATGTGATGAACCTTTTGCTGAGTATGGCGCATGACCATGGGTATTGTGTTATTGTGGTGACGCACGATGCGGCCATAGCGGAGATGGCGGATGTTTCGCTTTTGATGAGTGATGGAAAGCTGGTGGGGTGATGGGGTACTTAAAAACAAAGCCCTGAAAATATTTGCTTTCAAGGCTTTTCGCTTGATGTGGTTGTCGATATGGGGACAATTGAGGAAAATCAATGATATCCATTGTTTTACAATAAAACGCAATAATGAAATACTTATAATTTGTCAAATACAATATTTGAATCTATAATGTCGTCGGTTCGGCAAATTTTTGCGCTTGTTAGCTTTCCAAGGCACATTATGTGATGATCTTCCGTTTCTGAGACAATATCATTTTTCTCATTTGTTAAAACGAAACGCCATTCATTTTGCCAAATGTAGGAAGGATTTTTTTGGAACAACATTAAGTTTGCGTTGTGGAAAGGGTGGATGCCTTCTATCTTTTTACCAAAGTTTTTATATACAATTCCATAAAAATCTCCAAGGCGTATGCCTGTATGATCTTTATTGTAGGTGGCAGGAAATATATCGTTATAGCTTATATATGAAATTTTCCCGAATTGAAATAAAAAATCCTTTTTCACAGCATAATCTATGGCTTTATCTATGAATTCGTCAAGAGAAAAGCATACCGCATATTGACCAAACTGGCGTATTTCTTTTACAAATTCTTTACAGAAAGCCCCTCTATCTTTGGATATTGGATCTACAATATGTGCGCTTACCAAACTTGCACAGAATATGGGTATCTTATCATTATTAGGTAGACCGTATACATCGTCTGTCATGATGATAGTATCACATACACGACCATCCCCAAATTGCAATGGCACGGTAGCAAATTCTTCCTCAACATGAATTCTACCATCATAGATATCGCCTCTGTAATTATCTTCAAGTTGTCTGAAATACCCACTGCTTTTCATATAGATATTGCCGTGTGCGATATCTTCCGCATATTCTAGTTTTTCGCAGAATTTTATAACAATATTCTCGAATTTAGTTTGATAGAAATCCATACGTCACCTCGTATAATCTAATGTGTAAAACAAAAAAATCGCAAATCTAGCGATTTTTTTGCTTTGGTCAGAGCGTCTCGAAACACCCAGACCCTCTCATCGCCAGCCCTCACCTAAGAATAGAGTATAGCAGAAAGGCATGGTAAAATAAAGGAAAACAGGCGGTGGGAGCATGCGACCGAAGCCCTACATAGAGGGGAACGCCCCGGAGCAGGCAACCTTCTTGCCGGAATGCGTGGAGGACATCATCGGGCCGGATCACAACACAATCGCAGACTTCCGCAAGGACAATCGCAAGGCGCTCAAGAAGGTGCTCGGGCTGTTTGTACGGCTGTGCCGGGAGATGAAGCTGGTCAAAGGTGAAGACGCGTGCGTGGACGGGTCGCCGTATAAGGCGGTCAACGGTCTGAAGCGGGCGACGAATGTGGAACTGAGCACGAAGAAACTGGACTATGCCAAAGCACAGTTGGAGCTGGTAGAGACATATTTGAACGGGCTGGATGAAGCGGATACGATCGACCAAGGCAGGCTGGATCAAGCGTTTGCACTGGACATTGACCCGAAGAATCTGCCGAACCCGGAAGACATCAGGGTACGCATCAGGCGGCACGAAGAAGCGCTGGCACAGATAAAGGAAACGGGGGAAACGCAGATACTGTACACAGACCCGGAAGCCCGGGTGATGCCAACAAAGGATGGCGGAAGGCGTGCGTGCTACAATGTGCAGGTAGCGGCGGTGCGGAAAGCCACATGATCCTCGGGTTTGATATAACGAACGACGCCAACGACATGAACAAGCTGTGCTCCACGGCAAAGATCGCAATGGAAAATCTGGGAACCAAATCGATCAAGGTGATGGCGGATAAGGGGTATTCCTCAGGAGAAGATGTGGATTCAACTGCCGCCGGGGTGTTTGAGGCTGTTCCCTTGCGTGTTTTGCAAGGAGATAAAAGAAATCCGTCTGAAAACTTATGTTTTCAGACGGATTGTGGTGCGGGAAACAGGACTTGAATTAACCCGGGCAAGTTTTATGTGTGTCATTGCATCTCAAAAAGTGAGCATTTACAAGGGTTTTTCGATCTATCTTGTCTCATTCGTCCTCCTCTATGCATCTCTTTCCTAATCTGTAAAGGGTACAGTAAAGGGTACAAAATGCGTTATGGTTAATAATCGTTCTCCTCATCGCGCGCAGTGTTGGTGTCATATCATTAAATATATGGCATTAATAACCGATAATAAAAAGTGATGCCCCTCAATTGAAGATTTTTCATGCAGGTAACACCTGTGATGAAACGCAAGGAGGGGTTCTTTTGAGTACGAAAGCATTGCCGCGTGATCTTCCACTTTTGCTTGACGCGAAGACCACCATAGAAGTGACAGGGTTGTCGAGGGCAGCGGTGTACCGGCTGCTTAACCGTTCAGACCTTCCGGTTGTCCGTATAGGGGGGCGGAAATTTCTCCATCGTGACCGGTTCCTTTTATGGCTAGATACACAGGTAGATGGAGTTGAACGCCAATGATCGCTTGGTCTCAGCAGTGCACCCCTGCTCTTGCTGATGGATGTGGGAGACTGGCAGCTAACGCTGATGATGTAGTAATACAGATTTCAGTGCGAGGTATTGCGTATGAATTGTAGAGATTTCTTCGCTATGTGCTTCCAAGGCAGTCGGCATGGTTGGGTTGTGCTTTCGTTTAAGTCCCGTACCACAGGCGGGATGTCACACGAGTGGTTCAGTCTTTCAGAGCCAGACGTTTTTGATCGTATGGCGGAGGGGGCCAATCAGCATGGGAGCACGGCGGATGTATACTTCTCCACCTGCCCAGCCAGGGAAAGACCGGAGGACAGTTATCTGCGGCCATGCCGGATTGCTACGAAGGATGTTTCATGCATCCTGATTCTATTCATGGATATTGACACGAAGGAAGATGAACGCAAGGTAGATGCGGATGTGCCGGAGGATAAAGCCACGGCCATCCACGGCCTTCAGCGCCTGGAATATCCACCAAGCATTATCATTGATAGCGGGCATGGGTTGCAAGCGTATTGGTTGTTGGAGGTGCTGATTTCCATCCAAAGTGATGAAGGTCGGGCAAGGGCTAAGCAGCTGATGAACAGTTTTTCCCGTGGAGTCGCAGCAGAACTGGGGTACTCAGGGCTTGATCTGGCAGCAAGCGAGCCGTCCAGAATCTTGAGAGCACCTGACACGCTGAATCAT
Source organism: Eubacteriales bacterium (assembly GCA_031549105.1). Taxonomy (GTDB): domain Bacteria; phylum Bacillota; class Clostridia; order Christensenellales; family Aristaeellaceae; genus Avichristensenella. The sequence continues at coordinate 3,621 of JAVBQK010000098.1, read as the reverse complement.
AAGTATGGGAAAATGCTACCCGTTAAGGTAGTTAGCGAAGATGAGCCCAGACGGTATAGCGTGGATATTTTAACGCAGCACTATTGTTCGGGAAACGAAGATGAACTGGCTGTTGCTTATCCGGCAGCCTCAGGTCTTCAGTCAGGCGAAGTTATATCGGATGAAGAGTGTATAAAGAAAATCAGACGTTCCAGGAAGATGTCACTTCTTTGGGACGGAGATATATCTTTATACGGCGGAGATGCTAGCCGCGCTGATGAGGCACTAAGTGTATTTCTCTGGAAGATTACTGGGGGAAATGCGGTACAGGTCGAAAGATTGATGCGGCAAAGTAAGTTGCGTCGTCATAAGTGGGACGAACGTGGGCACACAAGGGACGGGCTTACATATCTCCAACTGACCATACAGAAGGCAGCGGTATATGTTGAGACCAAGCGGGCGCAAAATCAGTATGTGAGGGTTAGGGAGTTCCCGCTTACCAACGTCATGACAAAAAGATTGGTTTCGGGTAGTGACATCCGTGAGAACGGGGATGCTGTTCTTTCTCTAGGCAATATCTATCGCTTGGGGGATGTTACCCTGCTGATCAGGGAATACGATCTGATATACAACGAGTTAGGGAAGGCTATGTCGCAAACTGTATGGCGCTTACTGGTCACTATCCTGATGCTATATACGGAGCATGAAGACCAGCCCCAGACCGTTAGGTTGGTCCATAAAGCTTATGCTCAGTTGTGTGGGATATCAGATGTGAAACATGTCCGGGAGCAGGTGCAGGTGGATACGGTGTACCTGTTGCGAACGTCTGTTTCATATCAAAAAAAGCTGCGCGGAGAGAAGATACGTTACAGAAATACAACTAATCAACTGTTTCAGGATGTAAAAGCATGCACAGGGTACTTTGAGTTTTCGTTCAGTAATGAGTTTTACAAAATGCTTAACATTTGGTTTAAGAAACAGTATATGTACTGCCCAGTCGAACTATGGAGAATCAACTCTGGGCGGTACCCGCATAGCTTTTTCTTTCTTTTGAAGCTGGCCGAGTATAAGCGTATCAACCTGCGCAAGCAGAACGATCTCCCAGATGATCAAAAGGGGCAGGAACGGGTCTTGTCAGTTAAGGCATTATGTTCTGCATCCCCACTTTTCCCCTCGCTTGATGATGTGCGTGCTAGGGGGAGGCACATCCAAAGGGAAATCTTTGACGCATTTGAGAAGGGCATGAACGCTCTATCGGCTGTTCTCTCATGGCGATATTTTTGTAAGGGAGGAGGCGAACCAACGTACAGTGGAGCGTCGGGACGGACGTATGAACAGTTCATGGATTCATATGTCCTGGTGGAATGGAAGGGGTACCCGGATTGTCGCGAGCTTGTTCAGAAGGTTCATGATAAAGTGAAAAAGCCGCAGGGGGTAAAACAAAAGAATTTGTGAGGAGGCGGGGTTTGTGAAGTGGTTTGAACACGATAGGGATGTTAAATGGTGCAAGGAGTATCTTGATAAGGCTATTGTTTCGCCGTATGAGGATAACCGTGTTTCGGAATATGGCGAATCTTATGGTGACAGCGCGCCTAACTTTGATGCGGTCTTGGATTTTCTCGGCTATGATGAAAAAACCGCAGAAGAATACGGTTTCCGTTTCTATAATGGAACTTCCGATGACCCGGAGTTGATGGAGTTGATTATCCCCACATCTGAAGACGATTTTGTATTTATTCAGGTCAGACTCAACGTTTTTGTGAACAAGGGTGTAGAAAATCGTAGACTGGCGTTGGAAGATTGTTTTTATGGTTCCCGGTATCAAAGGGTTTTTACAAAAGAACACCTGGAAGTAGGCGATATTCTTTTTGTTGTTAGCGATGTCCGTGAAGCCATTCAGGTTAACGTAGTCGGGGCCATTGCGTTTGCACCCAAGTATGATAGAACCAAGGATTTCAAAAAGGAATCCAGGGAAGATTTTAGAGTATTTCTTAGAGAAAACAGTTCGGCAGTCGGAAGTGCGCCCGGCATCAGCGTTGTGGTATCGTCTACTTACTTCGATGTGGAAGGGATTATGGACGTGTGTGCAGAGTTCGGTGTATGGTGTGTGGTGCGCGCTATCTTCAAGGGTGATCTGCATCATGTAGATGCGCTCAGGAAGCGCACAAGCGAGTTCGCAAGTGTCTTGTCGGAGGCAATAGGAACCATCAGGTCTCCATTCTCAATGAAGGGACGCGCCATGTTAAGTAGCACCATGTACTTTGACGGCATGAAGACGCGCGGTGGGAAAATCTTCAAATCGTTCATTTCTACAGGATTTCTTGGGCTGGATGCAAAGCTAGGTGGTGGATTTCGTAAGGGGTTGGTTATTGTAGCAGCGGAGCATGGCCTTGGAAAAACATCGCTTGTCTTACAGATGGCCTCTACCATGGCGAATGCAGGGAATATTGTGCTGATGTACTCACTTGAAATGGACCCTCAGGAGCTTTTGGCAAGATGTGTTAGCAGGCAGTCCTATGAGCACCTAGGCAAATCTGGAATGACTTTCGATGAGGTAATCCATGTTCTGTCGGGCGAAGAGGCACCTCCGGAAAGGAGGGCGCATTGTGAAGAGATGCTGAGCCTTATTAGTCCGAACCTTCATCTCACAAGAGGCAAATATGATGTTCGCCGTATTCGGGAAGAAGTAGATGAGGCAGTAGAATGCGGATATGGTAAGCGGCTGGTTGTTATTGTGGATTACCTTCAAAACATGGAGCAGGAGGGGCGGAATGTGCGAGATAGTATTGAGAAATCCGTTGATGGACTGGCTGAAATGTGTCATGTACACAGGATACCGGGGATTGTTATTTCGGGTATTAACCGCGACGGATATGGGAAACCGTTTGACGAGAGTTGTCTTCGGGAGAGTGGGAAAATTGAATATGACGCGACTGTCGTGTTAGGTCTACAGTTCTCCAGAGTGGGAAATGAAAAGTTCGACCGTGATGCGGAGAAGGATAAGGCAACACAAGAGCTAGATGTTGTGATCCGAAAGAATCGTTACGGTGATTCAAGAGGGGTAGTAAAGCTTCTTTTCCACCGTGCCTATTCTACATTTACTGAATCCCAGCTTGAAGATGGTGCTGTATCGAAGGAGAGCAAAAATGCGTCAGTACGGCTCACACGATCGAAGCAGATCAGCAGGCCGTCAAAAGGGACAAAGGGAAGCGTCTCCTCTTCAAATCCGTGAAGCGGGGTGTCGTTCGCCACACTTTAGGGGTGTCACTTACCGCGATTTGGGGGTGTCGTTTACCGCAGGGGAACGTGGAAAGCATTGGCCTGCCTAGAGAAAATGAGCAGCATTTTGCTAATATATACTGAAAGTATATATTAACATATATCACGGGGAGGACAGGAGCGAGAGCGAGAGTGGGGGGGAGCGGTAGCGAGTGGACGTGGGGAACCCGTGACCGCGCATTCGAAAAAGGCGCTTGGCGTGGTCAGAGGAACGCCGCTTACTTTAGGGTCATTCTGAAAACCCACAAACTGCCCAAAGTATGGTAAACTGCTAGCGAGGGGGTAGTGGAATGGGAGCACGGAGGTACGAGGTAACCGACGAAGAATGGGAACGAATCAAGGGATACATCCCGACAGCAAAAA
>JAVBQK010000049.1:0-7187 GCA_031549105.1 Eubacteriales bacterium | reverse complement strand
CCCCCCCGCGGGGGTTCGGTCTCGGTGTGCGGTGCGCGGCGCCACCGCGGGTGTGGGTGGGGCGGGGCCCCCCCCCCCCCCCCGTTCCTCCGTTCCTTCGTTCCCCGTCCCCCGCATTCCCTACGCCTCTTCCCGCACTGGCAGCCGCACCACAAGCCGCGTCCCGCCTTCAGGCCTCGCGGTGACAGTTACGCCGTATGGCTTCCCGTGCAGCGTGCTGATGCGCGTGACCACGTTGCGCATGCCATATCCGCCGCCGGGGCGTTTTTTTGTTTCCCAGTTCGGGTCGATGCCTACGCCGTCATCTTCAATTACGATTGTAAGGTCTTCGCCGCTTCGCTGCGCGTCTACGGTGATACGCCCTCCCTCCCGGCCGTGGAAGCCGTGTACGATGGCGTTTTCTATGAACGGTTGGAGAATGAAGCGGGGCACGAGTAGCTTTTCTAGCCCTTCCTCCATGCGGATATCGTAGGATATGCGGTCTTCCCAGTGTATCTTTTGGATTTTGAGATAGTACTGAATGTGCAGCATTTCGTTTTCGAGCGGCACCAGCGTGCGCCCACCGGACAGGCCGATGTCGAACATGCGTGCCACCAGCGACAGCGATTCGCTGATCTTCTCCTGCCCCGCCTCGATCGCCATCCAATTGATTTGGTCCAGCGTGTTGTAGAGGAAGTGCGGGTTGATCATTGCCTGCAGCGCCTGGAGCTCTGCTTCTTGGAGTTGCTTGTATTGTGCGTCCAGTGAAATGAGCAGCTCACGGTTACGCGCCACCTGGTTGGCGTACCCGGAGAACAGCACGCCGAACTCGTTCGTATAGTCGCGCGGCAGGTTGTCGCACGCTGCCGGATCGGGAAACGCGTCCATCGCCCACACAAGGCGGCGAATCGGTCGGACAAACTGACGAGAGAGATAGAACGCGATCGCGCAGCATATCAGGCTTGCCGCGATGCCCGCGCCCACCAGCGCCGACGCCAGGCGGTTGCTGCCCTGCACGATCTGTTTCCATGGCGTCATCTCCAGCAACGTCCACCCACCGTCTGAGCGGCTCCATACTAGAAAAAGGTTGGCGTCGGGCACACGCAGGTTACCGGAGGGCTGGCTATTGATGCGCTCCGCATCCACAAGGGAAGCGTATCGCTCCGCATCGCCGATGGACGCCATTACGTTCCCGGCAGGCCCAAGCAGCAGCCGGTTTGCATCCGCTTTGCCGGAGCTGACGAGCTTGACAATCTCCGATGTTTTGATGTTGAACACCAGCAGCGAGCTATAGCTGCGTGCGGTGTAAATCTTGCGGGCGAAGCTGATCACCGGGCGCGGGCCTGTGCTGCTGGCGATGGTGTGCTCCGGAATCCAGAAATAGGCGCGCTCGTCCGCCCAGGGGTAAAACGCCTCATCCGCCAGCTGCGAAAAGCTAAAGAGCTGCACCGAATGCAGCTCCCCAGTAGGAAATGGGCGCTCCATATACAGATGAATCGAGTCCAGGATGTTATTTCCATATACATAGCTGGCGAGCGAGTAGACCAGATCCTGCTCGCGCTGCGTCTGTTCATACGCGTCGCCGGAGGTCAGCGCGGCGGATGTCAGCATCAGTTCCACCGTGCGCCCGGCGGATACGGACATCAGCTCCAGCGCGTGCAGCTGCGCGTACACCTGCTTGTTCAGCTCACCCAGCAGGTCCTGCTGGTAGCGGGACGCGCTGCCCGCCAACTCCTCCGACGAAATCCGGTAGCTGATTGCACCCGCAAGGCACAGCGTCGCGACCAGGATCACTGTAACCAGCGTGAAAAAAAGAAGGTCGATCCGAAACTTCTTAAACAGGAGCATGGAACCGCCTCCTCCGGTTTATCGCTTTCCGACGTCGCTGGGCTTGATCTGGTAGTACTTCTTGAACAAGTTGCTGAAGTACGGCACGTTTCGGTAGCCGACCCGCTCGGCGATCTCGTAAACATACAGCTTGCTCTCCAGCAGCAGCTTTCGGGCCGTCTCCATCCTCACGCGAATCAAATGATTGGTGAACGTCTCCCCCACCGCGTTTTTGAATATCTGGTTGAGGTGATTGCGCGACAGGTGCAGTTGCCCGGCCAAGTCATCCAGCGTGATATCCTCGGCAAAGTGATCGGCAATGTATTGCAGCATGTGCTGGACGGTATCGCCGTGCTTGGTATTGCGGCGAAAGTCACGCCCTTCGTCCACACCGCGCAGGACCAGCAGCAGCCACCGCTCGAACGATTCCACGGAGTCGATGCCGCCGGTGCGTTCCCTGGCGCCGTTTTCCAGAGCAGATGTGTCGGCAAGCACCCCTGCGCTATGCAACGAATAACGAAGCACCGCCAGCAATTCCGCCGCGGTGTCCTGCAAAAAACGCGGTGTCAGCCGCCCATTTTCGCTCCGCATTTGGGCTAAAAACGCCTCAATGACCGTGCGGGCCGCCTCTTTGTCGGTATAGACCACAGCATCGGTCAGCGCGGTATAGAACTGTACCCGGCGAATGGATACCTCCGGCTGCACCATTTCTCTGCGCACCGGTCCGGGTGCGCCCGCCTGGCGCAGGCAAAGGAACGCTTCCTCGGTGGAATCGGCAATCTCCCACCAGTTGTGCTTGAGACCGCCCAATGCATAGCGAAGCGACACACCAAGCGTTTCCATGGCGCGCGCTGCCATGCGCTCGCCCGCAGCCAGGCAGAGCGCGGCCGAAGCTTCCTCATTCATATCCGCTGGCAGATGGAACAGCACTGCGCCTGCGTTGCTGTACAGCGGAATGTACTCCGCCTCGCCCTCGCCGTCCTGTGCAGCGGCTTCGAGCTCACTTTCCAGGCGGCCCCGCATTTCCTTCCATGCCTTTAGCGACACAGAGCCCGCGTCCTGCACAGTCAGGCACAGCACCCGGTGCACGCAGTCCACCCAATACCGCTGTTCTAGGAACGGAATACCCTGCTCAATCAGCTCATCAGTCACCGTGCCGGCAGCGATCATCCGCATCCATTCACTGCGGATCAACGGCTCGTAGGCGATCAGCCTTTTTTGATCCTCCTTGCGACGCCGCTCGCTTGCGCGGTCCGCTTCCAGGCGGCGGATCGTCTTGTCCAGCACCGCGCGCATCTCGCTCAGCGTTGCAGGCTTGAGCAGGTAATCGTCCACACCGAAGCGAAGCGCCTGCTGCGCGAAGCGGAAATCTGCATACCCGCTGAGGATGATGAATGCGCCCGCAAAGTGCATGGCGAACAGCGCCTCGATCATCTCCAGCCCCGTCATCACCGGCAGGCGGATGTCCGTGATGACGATGTCCGGCGCGAGCAAACGAATGCAGGCGAGGGCTTCCTGGCCGTCGCCAGCCTCCCCCACCCACTGTATATCCTGCCCTGCGGCCTGCAAAAAGCCGCGCAGCCCTTTTAGCACATGCGGATCATCATCAACGACAAAGACCTTCCACAAGGCGGTCCCCTCCCGGTCTCGGCTACGCTTCCGCCTGCTGCGCGGCAATGCGCGCGTTCGCCTGCACTTGCAGGCAGTCCGGCGGAAGTTCCATAAACTCAATTTGGTTCCCATCCGGATCATGCGTCCAGAACTGGATACACCGGGATAACCCCAGTTTCAGCTCCACATCAATAGGTGCGCCCTTCGCGCGGATTTCTTCCAGCGCCTCGCGTGCATTTGCGACCTCGTAGCACATGTGACAATGGCCGACCATCGTGGCGCTGGGCGGGCATTGGTCGCTGCCGTTTGGGAACAGCTCGATGTATTGGCTGGGCGCGACAAACATGTGCACGCTGCCCACAGCACCATCGGCATTGTACATGCGGAACGCCTCCGGCATCCCCAGCACTTCCCGGTAAAACGCCGCGCTCTTCTCGATGTCGCGCGTACGGATCGCTACATGCCCAATTCGCTGAATCATCCCGCAAACCCTCCTGTGTTTATATGCCATTTACCCCTTAATCGCGCCGGTGGTAATCCCTTCGACAAAGTAGCGCTGCGCTGCGAAAAACAGCACCACCGCCGGCAGCACCGACACCAGCGACATCGCAAGCAGCTGCCCCCATGGCGCGGCCGACTGCCCGTCGATGAAGAACTTGAGCGCGAGGCCCACCGTGTATTTTGACAGCGAGTTGATGTAGAGCAATTGGTTGAAGAAATCGTCCCAGTTCCACAGGAACGCGAAGATCGCTACCGACACCAGCGATGTCTTCATCAGCGGCAGGATGATGCGCAGGTAGATGCCGAACTGGTTGCACCCGTCGATCTTCGCCGATTCGTCCAGCTCGCGCGGAATGCCCCAGATGAACTGCACGAGCATGAAGATAAAGAACGCACTGCCGTTTCCGCAGGCCAGCAGGTGCGGGATGATGAACGGAAGATAAGAATCCACCCAGCCAAACGAGTTGTACATGATGTACTGTGGAACGATGACGATCTGACTGGGCAGCATCAGCGTGAGCAGCAGGATGGAGAACCAGACATTCCGCAGCGGGAATTTCAGCCGTGCAAACCCATACGCGGTGAGCGAGCAGATGATCACCGCCAGCAGAACGATCGTCCCCACCAGAAAAAACGAATTGCCGAAGAAATGCGTGAACGAATACCGGGGCAGGCCGTACCAGCCCTCCGTGTAGTTGCTCCACATCCATACCTTGGGGAAGAGGCCGGGCGAGTTTAGTTCCGCGTTCGTCTTGAACGTCGCGCCCACCCACCAGATTGCCCGCCTGCGAGCCGGAAGGGCACGCAGGCCAGATCCTCAACTTCCTACGCGCCATTCGCGGCGAGGAAACACTGCTCGTCGACGGCGCCCAAGGCCGTGCCACCGTCGAGCTGGTAACGGCCATCTACCTCTCCGCACTGGAAGACCGCCGTGTTGCACTGCCGCTGAAATCCGATACCCCGCTATACGGAGACGGCGGGTTTGCCGCGCACATGCCACATTTTCATGAAAAAACCCGCACCGTCGATCAGGCAGAGGTGCTGCCGATCTCGCTTGGGCGGGACGTGAACGTGTAAATCGGTATATGTAAAAAGAACGGAGGAACGCTGGGACGCTGTCCCAGACCCTGCCAAAGGACCTTCGGCCCTTTGGAATCCCGACGTTTCGCCTCACGGCGGGATACTATTCATTGCTGAACTACCTCCCGCCCGCAGGCGAAACATTGGAGGTCCAGGAGGCACGCCTCCTGGCAGGGGTCAAGGGGATAGAGTCCCCTTGCGTTCCCCCGTTCCCCCCACTCCTTACAGCGTATCCTTGAACCACTCGACCGTCTTCCCGGCCAGTGCTTCATAGGCGCTCAGATCGCCGGTGACTACGTTGAACGTGTGGTCGGCGCCTTCCAGCAACACCATTTCTTTCACGTCGGTCGGGCACGCGGCTATGATCACATCCATGTCGGTCAGCGGCACTACGTCGTCCAGCGAGCCCGCCATCGCAAGCGCCGCGCCCTGGTAGTTCTTCAGCTCTTCCGCAATCTTGATCTCGCAAACTTCGTCAAACCATGCGATGGAGATGTTCAGCGGCGTGCGCCATTCGAACTCCATCACCGCAAAGCCGTTCGCCTTCGCCTCGTCATATAGCTCGGCGTTGAAGAAGCTCATATCGACCGCACCGGCCCAGGTGACCAGACTCTTGATCAGCGGGTTGCGCCCGGCGGCGAGCATCGCCACGGTGCCGCCCTGGCTCCAGCCCAGCACACCCACGCGCTCGGCATCAATCTTGTCCATCGCCTGCATGTACGCGATCACCGCGTCGCCATCGGCCATGCCGCTGGTCAGCGTGTAGTTGACATAGTCACCTGTACTGTCGCCATTGCCTACGAAATCAAAGCGCACGCTGGCAATGCCAGCCTCGGCCAGCTTCGGCGCGAGCATCGCGTAGCCGTTGCCCGCTTCGTCGCGGCTGGAACCGGTGCCATGGTACATCACCACAAACGGGAACGGACCGTCACCCTCGGGCATGCAGATCGTCGCGGGAATTTCCCAGCTCTCGCCCTGGATCATCACCACCGTCTCCTCACCAAGCGCCAGCAGAGCGGGCAACATCAGCATCAGAACCAACAGACAGGACAGTGCCTTTTTCATAGGTTTGCCTCCTCGTGATAATATAAGTTCCGGTATTTCATTCGACATAAGCCCCTGATTTACCTTGCCAGTTTACACAGTTCGCGCACGCAGCGTCAGTCCGAACGGGTAACGGCCGCTGTTTCGCCCATAAAGGGAGAGGCCTCCGCCGCCCGTAACCCGTAGTGTCAGGCGTAGGCTGCCACGCTCGGCAATCGATGGAATCAGCCGGCTTGGCACATCCACCGCAAACCGTTCCCCATAAGACCCCGCCTCGTCCAGCTTCCGGTCGTCCGGCTGATAGTGCCACGACAACACCCCACGCGCGTCCGCCCAGTCGTTGCGCAGAGGCAACGTCTCTACGGAAACGCCATTCACCAACACTTCCACCGCCGATGGGAACCGGCTCTCATCGGTCATCGGGTAGGAGTTGGCGAACGCGCCGCGGTCCACGCGGTAGCCGCGCATGAAGTCGCCATTCCCCTCGGCCTGCTGCTCCTCGGGCAGGTCCTTTTTGAGCACCCTCTTCGATCCTGCTTCCATCAGCAGCGTAAGGCCGGTTAACGCCTTCATCCCTTCGGGCAGTGCAACGGTGTACGTTGCTTCGCCACTGCCGCCGAAGCACAACTTCTCGCCGCGCTGTGCCTGCCACACGGGTGAAAACACGGTGTGATCACAGGCAGTAACCGGCACCTGGATAATATGCTTGTCATCATTTCCCCTCACGTCAAACGTGGTGAAGTTACGCGAAATCACTTCCCCAGCAGCAGCCATCAGATAGATCGACAGCACGGCGACCGCGCTATCATGCGGCATCGTGAGCGAAAGAGGCAAAAGTTTCGTCACGCCGTAGTCAAAGACAGATACGGGAATCTCGCCGCCCACGTCGCATACCGGGCCATCCATCCCCTCGTGCCACAGTTCCCAGCGGACCACAACACCTTTTTCGTGGTGCTGATCCGAGAAGCTGGACAAAGCAAGCGGTACATCGACCCTCTCCCCGGCGGATACTGTGCGGCATGGCGGCGCATCCATGGCCACGAAATCCGCGGCGTGCAGATCGCGCAGCGTCATGCCGCGGCAGAAATGCTGATACCCGAAATCCGTGTCGGCGTCGTCGATGCGGTAATAGCCGTTGAACTCGT
>JAVBQK010000067.1:0-13657 GCA_031549105.1 Eubacteriales bacterium | reverse complement strand
CAGCAGGACGCAACCTGCTTTTTCTCCCTGCCCTCTTTTCTTTGGCGAAAGGCAGGGTGCCCGCTCGCGCGCTTCCCTGCCTTTCTCGCTTTTCCCTTGGATCGCTTATCTTGATGACATTGCCGTCCGACCTTTTCCTTTTTATAGCACGCTGACCGGAATCCTGCCGTACAGCTCATCGTACGCCTCGCGCGTACACATCAGCGTCCCCTCCCGCAATAGCGTGCCGTGCGCTGCTGCGACACCGGACCTAAGCAGGTCCGCGCCATCCTGACGTGCTAGCATCGCCAGGCATAGACCTGCGACCATGGAATCGCCCGCACCCTGAAAGCTCTGAACGCGTATGTCCAGCCCCGGGGAGAACCATGCACCGCTGCCGCTCACCAGCAGCGCGCCCTCCTTGCCCAGCGACAGACACACGGACCCGATACCGCGCTCCACCAGCAGACGGCAGGCGGCCAGCGCCGCATCTAGGCTGTCCAGCCGCTTTCTCAGCAGCGCCTCCAGCTCCGCTTTGTTGGGCTTGACGAGGTCTGGCTTTGCCAGCAGGCCGTTTTCCAGCAGCTTCCCAGAGGCATCCAGCACAGTGCGAACACCCTTTTTTCTAGCCATTTCGATCATGCGGCGATAGATATCCGGCGGGATGCCGGGCGGAACGCTGCCATCGACAACCAGGATGTCGGTGCCCGGCAGGCTGTCCTCAAAGATACGCAGAAAAGCCTCTACATCAGGCCCAGACAGCTGTGGCCCCCGGCAATTGATTTCCGTCATGACCGCGCTGTCCGCATCGAAAACCTTGGTGTTCACCCGCAAGCTGGCATCAACGGAGACAGCGGAAAAGGGAATACCGAGTTGGCCGAGAAAATCGGCTATAGGCGCGCCCTCGTGGCTAAACTCAAAGCCCACAGTCTTGGTGGGAACGCCCAGGTTCCGCAGGGCGACATTGACATTGATGCCCTTGCCGGAGACATCGCGGCGCGCTCGTTCGGCCACATTGTGCCCGCCAATGGCCAGCGATCGCACGAACAGCGTCATGTCGATGCAGGGGTTTAGCGTTACGGCTAAAATCATGGGTTTTGCAGGAAGCGCGGAGTTTCCCCGGCAAAGAAGCGCTCTATCTCGTGCAGCAGCATCGCGGGACTGTCCTCGAACGCGTTGACCGTCACGCCACCCTGGTGCGTGGTGAGCGTCACATTGTCCAGTTGCAGCAGCGGAGAATTGGCCGGAAGCGGCTCGCGGTCGAACACATCCAGCGCCGCGCCCATGATCTTGCCGCTTTGCAGCGCAGTCACCATCGCGTCGGTGTCGATCAGGCGGGAACGGGCCGTGTTGACAAGGATGGCGGTATCCTTCATCATCGCAAACTCATTCTTGCCGATTATGTGATACGTGTCGTCCGTCACGCGCATGTGCAGCGTAACGATGTCCGCGCGGCGAAGCAGTTCTTCCTTCCCCACCGGCTCCACGCCATCCTCGCGCATCCGCTCGGCGGGGACACAGGGGTCATACGCGATAACCTTGCTTCCGAACCCGCCGATGAGCTTCTGCGCCACCAGCGAGCCGATCGTGCCATACCCCATGATGCCGACTGTCCGGGCCTGCATTTCGAATATCTTGCCATAGTTGGGGAAGGATTCGCGCCACGCTTTATCCTTGAGAAGGGCGGCGGTGCAGCGCGCGACATTGCGGTTTTCCGCCAGGATCAGCGCGACGGTAAGCTCCGCAACGGCATTGGCGTTATGGGCGGGGTTGCAGATGACAGGGACGCCGTGCGCGGTTGCAGCGGCGATGTTGAGGTTCTCGTGCCCGCCCCGGTTGGAGGCTACGATCTTTAGTTTCTTGCCCACCTCAAAGACCATCTCGGGCACAGGGGCCATATGCACCTGCAACACGTCGGCGTCGGCGATTTCGCGAAGGATTTCTTCCGGCAGTGGCTCGCAGTCGCTTCCAAGCTTTTCCATCCTTGTCTGGTATACCCGAAAATCATCGTAGTTCCGGGGGCCAAAGTACAGGCATTTGACCTCGCTATAGCGGTCAAAGCCAGCGGCCCCCTTGAGCATGACTTCCGGCGTGATCAGGATGTCCCCGATGCAGACTAGTTTCATGGCGTGCAGGCCTCCTCAATTTTGCCGCGCAAGAAGGACGCGGCGTTTTTCAGTAGCTCGCGGTAGTTTTCCTCCCCGTGATGCCAGAACTCGCCCGTAAACATACGCACCCCCTGCCCCCACAGCTCGCGGATGCACCGAACATATTCCGTATGCCCCTCCGTGCCAAACAGCATATCGCGGTAGATGCCGGGCCGGGTTTCCTTTAGATGTGCGGCAAAGATATGTCCGGCGCCTTCGCGCAGGTCAGCCACCACATCTGTCCCATACAAGACGGATGCGTTTTTGAGGTTGCCGATATCCGGATACATGCCAAGGTAAGGGGATCGAAGGGCGCTGACGTGCCGCATGCCTTTGCGGGTGGTGTTGAGGAAATCCGTCTCCATCGTTTCAAAGCCCAGCGTGACGCCGTAGGTGGCGGCCATCTCAACCGCTTGAACGAGGCTTTCCCCAAAGTAGTGGGCGGTATCGCCATCGGGCGGTTCATAGTACACGTCGTATCCGGCAAGCTGGATCAGGCGAATGCCGAGCTCCTGCGAGAGTTCCAGGGCCTTGCGCATGATGCACAGCCCCTTCTCTCGCGTCTTTTTGTGATGCGAACCGAGGGGGTATTTCCGGTGACCGCTCAGGCACATCGTGCTGATGGGCACGCCGGTCGTATGGATAGCGCTGACGATCTCCCGCCTTTTTTTCGCCGGAAGGTCCAGACGTGCCAGCCTTTGGTCGGATTCATCGATGGACAGCTCCAGCCAATCAAAGCCGCTTTGCGCCGTCAGCGTCAGCTTGGCCGCCCAATCGCCGATGTCCGGCAAGGCTTTCTCGTACAGGCCGAGGCGATAGGCTTGCGGTTCCATCAGCGCAGCAGGTCCAGCACCGGCGCTCCGTCCGCATCGGGCATCGTAACGCCCAGCAGGCGCGCAAAGGTCGGCGCTTCATCCACCAGCCGGCAGAAGGGAACGCTGGTGTCCGGCGCGAAATCCGGCCCCTTGGCGAAGAAAACGGGCTGCGGTCCCTTGTCCGGGTGGTAGCCGTGCTTGCCCTTGGCATAGCGATAGTTCTCGTGCAGCCCAGGGGTAACAAGCGGCAGGATGCATGCGTTGCCAAAATTCGTATAGCCTTCCGTTTCCAGCACGAAGGAGAAGTCGCCGTCCAGGTGTTCCGCCGCTGCAACCTCCTCGCGGGTATACACGCGTGAGATACCGCATATGCCCTCCTCAGCCAAGCGATTTAGCAGCGCGTTCACCCGGTCATGCAGCACGGGGTCGCCTTTGTCCGCCAGATACACATAGGCGCTCATGCCACCCGACTGGCAGTAGGCCTTCCAGCCGCCCCTGACCTTGCCATTTTCGTCCGGTTGCAGAAGCCCTGCCTGCGCAAGCAGGACATTGATGTTCACCGTTCGTACGGCGTTGATCTGCCCATGGTCGCTCAGGAGCACCACATTGGTTTCCGCCAGCACGCCTGCCTCCTCCAGTGCCTCCATAACCAGGCCCAGCTGCTCATCCACGCGACAGATCTCGCGGGGAAGGCGGTCGCTGAACACGCCATATTGGTGCCGGATGTGATCGATGGGCGATGTGTGGATGAAGAATACCTCGGGCGCGAACGTGCGGATGATGTCACAGGCACAGTGAATGCCAAAGTCATCGAAAATGGGGTGAATGGCGAAATTATCCTGGCCTGTTTTCCAGTAGGTGCCTGGTAGATAGCGCTCGTTGCGCTGAATGATTTCAATGACTTCATAGGAGGAACCCATCTCGCGGAAGGAACTTTCCAGCGTGTCGTCGGGGTTGGGCATCCAGTATTCGTTAATCAGGTAGTCCACGCCCGGATTGTTGCCCGACACCGGCCAGAGCACGGAGGCGGTGGTGTACCCGGCCGCTTTCGCGGCGTGAAATATATCGCTGACGCCGATCCTGCGCGCATCCCATTCCCAGATATTGCAGGCAGGGTCAGTGGAAAAGACGATGTTATTGAGAATGCCGGTCTTGTCCGGGTAGCAGCCCGTCAGGATCGAGGCATGGGCTGGGTATGTCAGCGTCGGATAAATGCTGCGCACGCGGCGCACGCACGCGCCGCCCGCCAGGTATTTGTGGAAGTTTGGCAGGGTGGACAGGTATTCGGCATCCTCCGCAACCATGGCGTCCGCCGAAATGACAAGAAGCCTCTTTTTCTTCATCATGCCACCATTCCTCCTCACCGGATCGATCAACTGGATTATAACATCGACCGCGCGACTTATGAACCAGTGGGGGAAAAGCTGATATAGTTGTTGACAACCGCTCAGAATTCGATAGAATATAGTCACACTCGATCATACGGAGGATGAGCCCATGTTTCAGAAAGAACGCTACGAACAGATTTACGCCATTCTTCAGGAGCGGCAGAGCGCCACGGTGCAGTACCTGCAAAAACACCTATATGTCAGTGAGGCGACCATCCGCCGCGATCTGGAGGCGATGGAGAGCAATGGCCTGCTCAAGCGCGTTTGGGGCGGCGCGATGCTCCAGGCCTCCGTGGACAAGGACCCGCCCGCTTTCGTGCGCGTAAAGGAGAACAACGACAAGAAGGAGAAGATTGCCAAGATCGCCTCCCGGCTCGTCCGAGAATCCTCCGCCGTCTTTCTGGATGGCAGCACCACCGTTGTGCACATGGTACCTTATTTTGCCAGGTTCAAGCAGCTGGCGGTGGTCACGTTTGGCCTGCAGGTACAGCAGGCGCTGATTGAGCAGACAGCGATTTCTGTGCACCTGCTGGGCGGGCAGATATTCGAAAAAAGGCTCGTCACCGGACATATGGCGATGACTAGCGTGCGCCAGTACCATGCGGACTTATTCTTTTTCTCGTGCAGCGGGCTATCCGCTGAGTTTGGCATCACTGGCATCGAGGAGAAATCGGTGGAGATTTGCCAGGAGATGATCAGGCGCTCGGAGAAAAAGGTGCTGCTCTGCGACTCATCCAAGGCAGGTACGAACTATATCTGGAACATCGCGCCGATCGACGAAATGGATTACGTCATCATGGACAGCGTACCGCAAAATCCCGCGCTTGTGGCGGCGCTCGGCAGCAAACTGGTCACGGAACCCGGCCAGATCTCAGGCCACCCAGCATGATCGAATTGACAAAATAGTAACGAATTTTCCTTCGTCACGGGGCTTCCATAGCTCGAAATGCTCGAATTACGACCGAATTAGATCGACTTTGGCTGAATACAAATTTGAATGCTTATTGTAGTGTGCCATGAATTGACACGCTCTTGTGCGACAGCTATAATAAATCTATCAAAAGTGCCGCGATTACTGATAATTGCGCTGCTGATTTAGGAGAGTTGTGCCATGAGCGTTTCCATCCATATCAAGCACGCGGTGAAAAAATATGGCGAAACCGTCGTCCTTCCCAATCTTTCACTCACCGTTCGTGAAGGAGAATTCTTCACATTGCTCGGTCCTTCCGGCTGCGGCAAGACGACGCTTCTGCGGATGATCGCGGGTTTCAACAGCATCGAAGGCGGCGAGTTCTATTTCAACGATAAGCTCATCAACCGCCTGGAGCCAGGCGTGCGCAACACCGGCATGGTGTTCCAGAACTACGCCGTTTTCCCGCACCTTACAGTGCGAAAGAACGTGGCATATGGACTGACGAACCGCAAACTCTCCAAGGATGAGATCAGGACGCGCACGGACAAGTACCTGGAACTGGTGCAAATCACCGAGTATGCCGACAGGATGCCCGAACGCCTATCCGGTGGCCAGCAACAGCGCGTGGCGTTGGCCCGCGCACTAGTGATCAATCCCGATGTGCTGCTGATGGATGAGCCGCTGTCCAACCTGGACGCCAAACTCCGCGTGGAGATGCGCGAAGTAATCAAGGAGATTCAGAAGGGGCTGGGCATCACAACGGTCTATGTCACCCACGACCAGGAGGAGGCCATGGCGATCTCCGACCGGATCGCCGTGATGGACGGCGGCGTGATCCAGCACATCGGCACCCCCAAGGATATCTATCAGCGCCCGGCAAACCTGTTTGTCTCCACGTTCATCGGCCGTTCCAACATCCTGGAGGGCGAGCTGAAGGTGGAAAACGGTGAATGCTGGCTCGTCTTCAGAGACGGATACCGCATCCGAATGGACAATGTGCGGGAGGAATGCCGCAGGGATCAGCAGGTCGTCATCAGCGCACGGCCGGAGGAGTTGCTTCTCTCCCGTGACACCACGGCCGAAGGCATGGGCGCGGTCATTCATAACAACACCTTTCTGGGCCTCAACACCCACTATATTGTCACACTGGATACGGGCGAAAAGGCGGAGATCATTCAGGAATCGACCATCGATTCGATCATTGAGCCGGGTACCCGCATCAAGCTGACGGTGAACGCCCGCAAGCTCAACCTCTTCACCCAGGATGGCAGCGCCAACATCCTCCAGGGCGTCAAGAACTCCGTCAGCGAGGAGGATGCAAAATGATCAAAAAGAAGCGGTGGGATATCTGGGCATTGTCGGCTATCGTCATCTTCGGCCTGTTGATCCTGGTTACGGTGTATCCTCTGGGTTGCCTGCTCGTAACAGCGTTCAAAGGCGCGGACGGCACCTTCTCCCTGCAACACTTCACCACCTTCTTCAACAAACCTTACTATTACACCACCATCGCCAACAGCTTTAAGATCGCGGCAGCCACCTCCATCCTGACGACGGCGATCGGCCTTGTTTTCTCGTACTTTTACTCCTTTTTTCAGCTCAGGGGGCGCAAAGTGCTGTTCATCACATGCCTGCTGTGCGGCATGTCCGCGCCGTTCATCGGCGCGTACTCCTGGATATTCCTTTTTGGCAACGGCGGCATCGTCACCAAGTTTCTCAAGGAGACCTTTTCGATTTCCCTGGGCAGCATCTACGGCTTCAAGGGCATCGTGATCGTACAGGTTTCCCGCATGTTTCCGCTGGTTGTGCTGTACATGAACGGCGCATTCCGCAATATTGATGCAAGCCTGTTGGAAGCATCGGAGAACCTGGGTGTTTCCGGTTTCAAGCGCTTCCTGCGCGTGACATTGGTACTGGTGATGCCGACATTGCTGGCCGCGTTCCTGGTTGTTTTCCTCCGCTCGCTGGCCGACTTTGGCACCCCGTTGGTCATCGGACGCGGGTACACCACCTTTCCGCTGCTGATCTATGAGCAGTACACATCCGAAAACGCAGGCGGAAGCTACGGCTTCGCGGCGGCAGTGTCGGTGATCTCTGTGCTGGTGACGCTGGCGGTGTACCTGCTCCAGCGGTTTGTCAACGGCCGTTTCCGCTTCACCATCAACGCCTCCCGCCACATCGTACAGAAGAAAGCCAAGGGTTTGGGCGGCGCACTGATGCACTTGTACTGCTACGGCATCATCCTTTTTTCGATGCTGCCGCAGTTCTACATCACGTACCTGAGCTTCTGCAACTACAAGAACTCCACCAGGAAGCCCGGGTACAGCTTTGACAACTACATCTACGCCTGGACCAAGCGCTACATGAGCACCGCTACGCAGAACACATTGATCCTGGGCGTATGTACGCTGGCTGTCGTCGTGCTGCTTTCGATCTTTATATCGTACCTGGTGGTACGCCGCAAGAACACGCTGACCAAAACGATCGACAGCATCGCCATGGTACCCTACGTCATCCCCGGGCTGGTCATCGGCGTTTCGCTGGTCATCGCGTTTAACAACAGCAGGATCGCGCTGACGGGTACACTACTGATCATGATGATCGCGCTGACGATCCGGACGATGCCCAACACGCTTAGGTCAACCACCGCGGCGCTGCAGCAGATTCCCATGTATACGGAGGAGGCGTCGCTCAGCCTCGGCGCGTCCAAGATGAAAACCTTCTTCCGCATCACGGTGCCGATGATGAAAAACGGCATTGTCGCCGGGGCGGTGCTGACGTGGACATCGATCATCACCGAGGTGGCATCCAGCCTGATCCTGTACAACAACAAGACGATCACGCTGACCGTCGGCACGTACAAGGTCATCCAGTCCATGTATGGCACCGGCGCCGCATACGCGACGGTGGAAACGCTGTTCGTGGTGCTGTCGCTGATCCTGTACGTGATGATCTCCAAGGAGGAAGATGTCCGGCTGTAGGTTCTTGGTTATCAATCCCGCTGTGGATGTGATAAATAGTAAAAGGAGGTTACGATCCATGAGGAAACTTCTATGCACTGTCATTGCCCTCTCGATGATTCTCTGCAGCTTTGCTGTGGCCGGCGCTGAGACAACCCCCGCCACTTGGCGCGACTATGACCTGCGCGGCGAAATCACCATCTATACCACGCAGTCCAACCAGCAAATCTCCATCATTGAGGACGCTTTCGCGGAGGCGTACCCAGATGTGCAGCTGAACTTCGTCAACGACAACACCGGCACCCTGATCACCCGCCTCGATGCCGAATCCGCCAACGTGCAGGCCGATGTGTTCTTCGGCGCGCTGGGCGAGCTAGACGGCACCAAGTACCACAAGTACTTCCAGCCATACGACAACATCTACCTGGATGAGTGCTATAAGGTCGATCCCTACGGCATCTACAACTACTTCACCATCGCCGTGAACGTGCTGATGGTCAACCCCGATCTGCAGAAGGAGCTGGGCATTGAGATTGCCAGCTACACCGATCTGCTGCAGCCCGAGCTGGTCGGCAAGATTGGCAACATGAACCCCAACACTTCATCCTCGTCGTTCCGCAACCTCGTGACCATGCTCTACGGCGCGGGCGAAGGCGACATGTTCGCGGAGAGCGCCTGGGAGTATGTCAACGGCCTGATCACCAACATGAACGGCATCTATGGCTCCAACCTGCCCACGGCCATCGACTCCGGCGAGTACACGGTTGCGGTCTTCTACGAGGACTCCGCGCTGGCCAACGAGCATGACGGCATGAACCTGAACACAGTATACCCCACCGACTGGAACATCGGCGTGTTCATTGGCAACGCTGTTGTAAAGGACTGCCCGAACCCGGACGGCGCGCACGCGGTTGTCGACTACATCTCCTCAGCCGAATACCAGACCAAGCTGATGGAAGAGACCCAGGCGTTCCGCCCCGCGAACTCCAAGGTCACCTATGAAATCGAGGGAATGCCCAGCTATGACGACCTGCCGCTGGTCACGTGGGATGCGGAGACAGTCATCACCAAAACCCAGGATATCTATGACGATTGGAACGAGATTTGGACCGGGATGTTTAACTGATAACGGAAAAGTGGTCAAGGGAGCAAGCTCCCTTGACCACTTTGATTCTGTGATGCCTTGCGCCTCGACGCGTCGGTTTCCCTATTCTGCGACTGACGGAAAGCTGCTCTCATCCACCTTCACATGGTACGCCCTGCTTCCCCCATAAACCGATGCGCCATTTTCATCCGTGCCCATATATCCCTGTGTGCCATACACATATACGCTACCCTCAGGGCCCCCCGCCAGTTGCATGGCCCCATACCAGCCCTCTTCCTGGATGGGCAACTCCACCTTTGCCTGCCCCAATACGTTCCCCTCCGCATCGATATACAGCAGCCCGCCCACGTTGGGCGCATCAGCCTCAACCCCTCCGGCGAGCAGGAATCCGTCGCCCAGAGGGTACATGCCCATGAAGCCGGTAAATCCATTTCCTTCACCGAAGCTCTTGGACCATGCGTGCGTGCCATCGGCGTTCAGCTTGGTCAGCCATGAGCTGCCCATTTCGCCGGACTGTGTGGGCACGGATGGATCGCACCAGCTGATGAACAGCGCGCCACCATCCGGGGTCGGCCATATATCCGCGACATCGCCAATGGCGTACTTGTGTCCGACGTACCGCCACTCAATCTTGCCATCCAGGCTCACCTTGATTACAGCGGGGTGGTCGCTTTCGTTCTGGTTGGTATGACCGCTTAGTAGGAATCCGTCGCCCGTGCTGCGCGCCGCGCTAAAGTATCGCCCCCCTAGCAGCAGCTCGTCCTCAATGCGCCACTTTTCGTTCAAATCCTGATCAAGCAGCACCAGCGCGCTGTTCTCCGTCATCCAGGAGATGGCGCCATCTTCCACCTCATACCCACCGCCAAGGATTCCCTCCGGGAACCAGCGGGCCGTATCCGCGATACCTGCATCGCGCAATTTCTTGGTCGATAGCATCTCCTCGACCTCGCCATCCTGACTGACGATAAAGTAGTGGGAGCCAAAGTCGCCGATGCTGTTGAAGTACCGCAGCAGGATGCGACCGTCATCCATTCGCCAGGCGCTTTGAAAGGAGTTGACTTCCGACTGAGGATCGCCAATCCGCAGCGACCACAGGCGCTTGCCTTCGGCATCCAGCGCGATGGCATATGCATCCATGCGCTGCGGCAGGGTTTCAAATCCGCTGCTGAAGTGTTTTTCCATTGTCTGATTCCGGTAGGTGTAATTGCCGGTAAACAGGATGCCGCCGCTGTCCAGCGGCAGGAGGCCGGTCGCATGCAGATCACCGTCGAGCAGCTCATAGAGCTCCTCTTCGGTTGCATCGTTCGGCGTCCAGATAACATCGTCCGGCGCGTCATTGCGGAAGTCATAGGGAGTGACGGTGATGATCTTTTCCTCCGCAATGCCGGGCATGCAGCCGCACAGCATCCCGAGTGCCAGCAGGATCGTCAGAAACTTTTTCATTGGTTGCCTCCTTATTCGTCCGATAGAGTAACAATGGTGTCGCCGCCCTTGCTTTCCACCTTCACCGGCCGAATGGTAACTTCACCGGTTGTGGTGTTGATCACGAGCGCTTCTTCGGTGCCCCGCATCCATAGCGGGATGGTCTCCGGTATTCCCGTGCCCGCCGGCAACATGAATTGCCCAGTGTGGATTCCCGTTTCGTAGTCATAGCTGCCCATGCTGCCACCCACGCGGTAGTAGTTGACGAGGCCATCGTCCGGAATGGATGCGAAGCTGTGAAACACCGCCAACAGCGGCTTGTAGCGGATTGAGACCAGCAGCTCCACCGGGGTGCGGGAGATGGTGATATCGTCTATGTGCACGAGTTCATAGTCCTGGTTAATATCGAACTGCTTGATGTCCGGCTCCGCGGTTTTGGGGATTTCACAGGTGATGGTGGTCTCTTCTAATATGTCCCCGGTCTTGCTGTCCAGGATGCTGAAGCTCAGAACAACATTCAGCGTTTCCGGCGACACGCCCTCGGGCAGCAGGGTGGACGCAATGTACGCAAGGCCCGCCTCCTGGCGGAGGAAAAAATGGGACAGATCCTCCACACCCGCGTTTGTGATGCGGCCATGCATCGCAATGCCCAGCAGGGTGTCCCCGAATTTCTTGGCCTCGTCCACTGTGTATCGCGTGTTCATCGCAACGCTCCAGACGAAGGCATCGCCTTCGTTGGTGGGCGTCGCATCGACGAGCAGGCGCATGGTGCGTCCATCGTAAAACGCTTCACGAACGGTGAACGTTCCACGTTCCGCCACGCCGCCCTCTTGGGGAATGTCTGTTAGAACGACGGCGGCTCCATCCTCGCCGTTTTGTGGGTCGTAGGTGGTAATCCAGTCCAGCAGTCCTGCCTTCTGCGCGACCGCCAGTGCCCCGGCGGTCAGCGCTATGATTAGCAGCGCGGCGATGAGTATCGCCGATAGGCTCTTTCGCTTCATTGGTTTTTCCTCCTGTTGGAGCGCGGTGGCCACAAGTTGCCACAGCTCGTCCGTTTCCGGTCCATAGATGGACTGCCAGTCAATCTTCTTCATGGTCACGCCTCCTCCCCGTCCAGATTTTGTTGCAGGAGCGCGCGTCCCCGCACCAGGCGGTACTTGACGGTGCTCTCGGTTATGTGCAGAATCCCAGCTATCTCCCGGGTTGCATAGCCTGCGATGTGGTGCAATGTCAGCGGCAGGCGAAGTTTCTCATCCAGCCGGTTCATCGCGTCAAACAGTTCGGTATTCACATTCGGAGGCGCGACGATCTCAATGCTCTCAGTCGGGATAAACCGCCTCTTCGCGCGGTGAATGCTGTGGCATTCGTTGATCAGAATCCGCACCAGCCAGGTCTTGAAGTAGCGGTCATCCCGCAGGGTTTCCCGCTTGAGGAGCGCTTTTTTCACGCACTCCTGCACGGCATCCGCCTGGTCGTGCGGGTTGGGCAGCAGGCTGTAGGAAACGCTGTGCAGCATGCCCAGTTGGGAAACCACCGCGTCGCCGAACTGTTCTTTCGTCATCGTACCTTCCTCTTGGAACCGCAATGCGCATTTGCTTGTACCTTAGACGCAGCAAAACACGGTTTGGTCAAAAACAGAAGAAAATTTCCCAAAACAAAAAGAGAGACGCGGAACGCGCCTCTCCTAGGAATCGTAAGCTTACTTGCCGGGGTTGATGATGCCCTGCACCTCTTCGCTGTCCACGTTCTCGGGGGTGACGATCAGAACGCCAGTGTCGATGCTCTTCTCGGTCACAGTGCCGCCGCCCGCCAGTTCCAGCGCGAGCTGCACGCCTTCATAGCCCATGAAGTACTGGCGCTGTATGCAGGAGGCGACATTGTATTCGCCCGAACGGACCATCTTCTCGATCTCAGCAGAGAAGTCAAAGCCGACCATCGCGATGTCGGTGCGTCCCGCTTCCATCAGGCCGGTAACGAAGCCGACGGTGGAGCCGTTGTTCGGGCCAAAGACGGCCTTCAGGTTCGGATAGGTGGTCAGGAAGTCCTGGCAGAAGCCAACGGCCTTGCTGATGTCGCCTTCGTTAACCTTGACATCGTCGTTAAGAACCTTCCAGTTCGCCGGGGCATTGGCCGCCCAGTACTCGTTGAAGCCCTTCAGGCGGTCGATGATCGTCTGCGAACCGGCAGAGCCGACCTGGATAGCGACCAGCGCTTCTTCGTCCTCGGACGTGCCGGCGGCCTTCAGCTGGTTCATCAGCTGCTCAGCGGCCAGCGCGCCAGCGGTGACGTTGTTGGTCATCAGCTCCGCGCTGAACGCATCGCCCTTAACGGTGGTGTCAACCAACACAACCGGGATGCCGGACTCATAGGCTTCCTTGATCGGATTTGCCAGCGAGGTGGAGTCCACCGGGCCGATGACGATGCCGTCTGCCTGCGCGGAGACAGCGTTCTGCAGCAGGTTAATCTGGCCCTCAATGTCGGACTCCAGCGCGACGCCGACGACGACGACCTTGCAGCCCAGGTCCTTGCCCGCCTGCTCGGCGCCCGCCTGCAGCACGGCCCAGTACTGGTTGCCCAGCACCTTGACGATCATGTAGATGGTCTTTTCCGCAGCTTCCGCCGTGCCAACCGCCGGGGCGACCAGCGCGCTGAGCAGCATTGCGATGGAGAGAACCAGAGCCAGTGTTTTCTTCATTGGGAAAGTCCTCCTTATTTGATTTTCACTATCGCTAAAGGCCGCAGGCCTTTATGCCGGGGAGAACGTGGGGAACGCGGAGGAACGGCCTCCGGCGGCTTAAGGGCTTTGCCCTTAAGAATCCCAGGAAGGGCGTTGCCCTTTCCAAACCCATGTTGCGCTCACGCGCGGGTGGAGGTTCATAATTGCAAAAGTTAGCCCCTGCGTGAGCAGTGTTGGGTTTCCAAAGGGCAAGG
>JAVBQK010000085.1:0-12714 GCA_031549105.1 Eubacteriales bacterium | reverse complement strand
TATGTACGCCGCCATCGGATACCATGCTGAGCAGATGCACGCGCCCTCCGTTTTCTTTCGCGGCGGCTATCGCGGAGACAAACGCCTCATTCTCGAAGAACCCACCCTCATCGATGTCCTTTGAGATGCGGGTCAACTCCTGGTACACCACGCGCCCTGCGCCGATGTTCGTGTGACCCACTTCGCTGGAACCCATCTGCCCCGCGGGAAGCCCCACCGCAAGCCCTGCGGCCTCGATGGCTACAGCCGGATACTGCGCCTCATAGCGCGCCAGGTTCGTCATTTCCGCACCAAGAACGGCATTGCCCTCGGTCTCATCGCTAGTCCCAAAGCCGTCCAAGATGATTAGTACAACCGGCCCATCGGCCGCCAGCGCGGGCATGGCCAGCGCAAGTACCAGCAACAGCGCCAGCGCAGCGCACAGCATCCTTTTCTGTATCATGGTTACGCCTCCTGCAATATGCGGCACGCATGCAAAGCGCCTGTCATACGCACCTTCGGTTACATTTTCCCGTATGATGTTATTGTATGATATGACCCGGTTCAATGCAAGACATTTTCTCAGCAGGCATAAACCGCCACTATTAGCGGGTCACTGTAGACATTTTTTACATCTTCTTCATAAAATGTTTTGACATAGTTTTTACATGTTCTTGTCGAACTTCCTTGCACATGTTAGAATAGACTGAGGGATTTTTTACATCCCCTTTTATTTATGCGGAGGGAACACTGATGCATTGGACTGAAGTCTTGGGCCTTATGGGCGGTCTTGCCCTTTTCCTCTATGGGATGCGGTTGATGAGCGAGGGCATGGAGCTGCTGGCCGGTTCCCGTCTCAAGTCCATTCTGGAGCGGCTCACGCGCAACCGGGTGCTCGCCATGCTGGTCGGCATGGCGTTGACCGCGGTTGTGCAGAGCTCCAACGCCGTCACCGCGATGACGGTAGGTTTCGTCAACGCGGGGCTGATGGAGTTCCCCCGCGCCATCGGTGTCATCATGGGCGCCAATATCGGCACCACGATGACCGGTCAGCTCATTGCGCTGAATGTGACACAAATCGCGCCGCTGTTTGCCTTCAGCGGCGTGGTCATGTTCCTCTTCTTCCAGAATAAGCATGTCCGCCACCTGGGGCAGGTGTTGGCTGGCCTGGGCATTTTGTTCATGGGTATGTCGGTGATGAGCGAGTCCATGGCGCCGCTCAAGGACGTTGCCTGGTTCCGGAACGCAATGGTGAGCTTCTCCAACCCGCTGCTGGGCGTGGCCGTCGGTGCACTGTTTACCTTGCTGGTGCAGTCGTCCTCAGCATCTATCGGCGTCATGCAGGCAATGGCGATGCAGGGCCTGATCGGCCTGAACAGCGCCATCTATGTGCTCTGCGGGCAGAACATCGGCTGCACGATCGCCGCGATCATGGCGGCCATCGGTGGCAACAAGGGCGCCAAGCGCACCGCGCTGGTGCACCTGCTGTTCAACGTTATCGGAACGCTCCTGTTCATCATCGTCTGCCAGCTGACGCCTTTCGTCTCCTGGGTGGAGTCTTTCACGCCCGGCAATGGCGCGGCACAGATTGCCAATGCCCACACGATTTTCAACGTCGCAACAACG
Organism: Eubacteriales bacterium; assembly: GCA_031549105.1. GTDB lineage: Bacteria > Bacillota > Clostridia > Christensenellales > Aristaeellaceae > Avichristensenella. The sequence goes on along the minus strand of JAVBQK010000085.1, from coordinate 11,109 downwards.
CTGCTGCTCCTCCCCTGCTCCAATATGCTGGCCAAGATTGCCATTCGCCTCATCCCCGGCGAGGACGAAACCGAAGGCGCAACACACCGGCTGCTGCACATCACGCAGACATTTGGCGCGGCCAGCATTGGCATCGCGCAAGTGGAGGCGGAGATTGGGCGCATGGAAGGCCTGGCGTATGGCAACATGCACACCGCGCTGGATGCGCTCTTTACCAAGGGTACCCAGTTGGATGCCGTGCACCGCAACGAGGATACCATCGATTACCTCAACAAAGAGATCACCCACGCGCTCGTGCGCCTGAACGCCACGGAACTGACCGTAGAGGACGCGGATCACATCAGCTCCATGTACCATGTTATCTCGGACCTGGAGCGCATTGGCGACCATGCGGAAAACATCGCCGGGTATGCCGAGTTCCTCCGCGATCAAAGCCGAGGCTTTTCCGAGAAGGCCGTCGAAGGCCTGCGCGAACTGACCGGCAAGGTTTACGCGATCATGGATGACGCCTACGCCCTCTTCCGCAGCCCTCAGCCGGGCAGGCTGGACAAGATCGCGCAGCAGGAGCAGGATATCGACGACATGGTGGATTTGCTGCAGGCTGAGCACATCCAGCGCCTGACCGCCAATGAGTGCAGCACGGAGCTGGGCATGCTGTATGTGGAAATCCTCACCGACCTGGAGCGCGCCGCGGACCACGCACTCAACATCGCCGAGGCCGCGAGACCCTAAACCGCATAACAAGGATGGTACGCCATGTCATTTGAGAGGGCAAAAGCTTATCTGGTGCAGCGGGGCCTGGGCGACCGCGTGATGGAGTTCACCGTCTCCAGCGCGACAGTAGAACTGGCGGCGCAGGCTGCTGGCGTCATCCCGGCACGCATCGCCAAGTCGCTATCGTTTTCCGTAGGCGACGACTGCGCACTGGTGGTTGCGGCGGGTGACGCCAAAATAGACAATACCAAGTTCAAAACTTGTTTCCATGTAAAGGCTAAGATGCTGTCGCCAGACGATGCCCTGCGGACAACGGGATATGCCGTCGGCGGGGTGTGCCCTTTCGCGCTGCCTGGTGATGTGCCCGTCTACCTAGATGTTTCGCTCAAGCGCTTTGACAGGGTCTATCCGGCGTGCGGCAGCGCCAGCAGCGCCGTTGCGCTGACGTGCGACGAGCTGTTCTCCTGCTCCAATGCCGCCGCGTGGGTCGATGTCTGCAAGGGCTGGGAGTCCGACGTATGACGGACCGTGCGCCGCTCGCCTGCCCCATCTGCCATTCCTCGCTGATGCCGGCCGGTGCGAGCCTTGCCTGTGAAAAGAAGCATACCTTTGACATTGCGCGGCAGGGCTATGTCAACTTGCTAACGCGAAAGCCAGATACCCTGTACGAGGACAAGGCGCTGTTCCAGGCGCGCCGTCTCGTCTACGGAGCGGGTTTTTTTGATCCGCTGCTGGATGCGCTGCGGCCCCTGGTGGTGGGCATCGCACTGGATGCGGGCTGCGGGGAAGGCTCACTGGCCGCCGCGCTGGGCGCGCAGATGGGGCTGGACATCTCCAAGCAGGCAGTACAGATGGCTGCGGCTGTGCACAAGGGCATCGCATGGTGTGTGGCCGACCTGTGCAACATTCCGCTGCCGGACGCCTCCGCCGATACCATCCTCAACGTGCTCACGCCCGCCAACTATGGCGAGTTTCTGCGCGTGCTGAAGCCCGGCGGGCGGTTGCTGAAGGTCATCCCGGGTGACGCGTACCTGCGCGAAATACGTGCGCTAACCGGCAAAAGCCCCGCAGCCCACTCGGCCGATGATGCGATCCGCCTGTTCGCGCGGCATATGCCGCTGCGCGAGACGATTCCCGTGCGCTACGCTGTCACATGCAGCGCCGAGCTTGCCGCCGCCGTGTTTGCAATGACCCCGCTGACAGCGCATGAGGAGCGCCGTCCCGTGGAAGCGGGCGAAATCACCGTGGACCTGATCATTCTGGTGGGCGAAAAGGAATAGGGTCGCAACACAAAAAACCGCTGCTCCTGATGAAGCGGCGGTTTTAGCGCGGCACGATTACGCGTTCTTCTTTTTCTTGTCCTCGCTGATGCCCAGGACATCGCGACCATCGTAATACCCACAATGCTTGCAGACACGATGGGTCATCTTCATTTTCTGGCAACGCGGGCAGCTTACGATGCTCGGGCCGGAAATTTTCCAATTCGCCTGACGGCTATGCTTTCTCGCCTTGGAGATTTTGCCTTTCGGTAGGGCCATGATTCACACCTCGCTTTCATCCTCGGTCAGCAACTGTTGCAATGCCGAAAAAGGATGTTTAATGTCCCCTTCGATCCGGCATGTACACATAATAAGGTTTTGGTCCGCCCCGCAGACGGGGCACAGGCCCTTGCATTCCTCTGCGCATATCCAGCGCATCGGGAGCGCGAGCTGGGCGGTATCGCACGCCATATCCAGCGGGTCAATCCACGCACCGTCATAGACGTACAGGTCAGGGTTGTCCTCGCTAGGCGTCAGGGAAAACAGCGCGTCAAAGGGCGCAACAAACGCCTTCTCCGCCGTCTTCAAACAACGTGCACAGCGCGCCGACGCTTCAAACGCCATCTCGCCGCACACCTCTATCGTGCCGCCAATGCTGGTATAGGTACCGGTCAGCTTCGCTCCCCCGGGAAACAGAACCCTCTCCCCCAGGATAACGGTCTCCGGAAGCGCGACCTCCCCCGCAAACGGGATCGCTTCGCCCTCCGCAACCAGTGCCTTTGACACATCCAAACGCATGCTTACCTCACAAACGAACCGCGTGCTATTATACAGCCGAAGGGCCTGTTTGTCAAGCAAATTCCAGGGAATGCGGGGTGTGAGGGGCGTGGGTGGAACGCCAGGAGGCTCTGCCTCCTGGACCTCCGCGAAGGGCTTTGCCCTTTCGAAACCCATGACTGCTCACGCAGGGGTGATTTTCCTTTTTCCCTAACCCGCGCGTGAGCGCAACATGGGTTTGGAAAGGGCAAAGCCCTTCCCAGGATTCCCAAGGGACCGGAGGCGCATTCCGCCAGTGGCGGAATCAAATGCGCCGCAGGTCGGTTTTCCTACAGAGTGGCGCTTGCGCCGCGACAATAGGAAAACCCGGGTCAGAGCCCTTGGGCCGCCGGAGGCCGTCTCCCCGTCCCCTCCGCTCCTCTCACTTCCGCTTCATCCGGTTGAGGAAGGCGGTCACATTCAGGTACTGGCGGAAGCGCTTGCCCACGACGTCGTCGTCAACACTCTCCATGCCCACGCAGTCCTCGTAGAGTATTACGCAGTCGAGGCGGATATCGGGGTCGGCGACAAAGCAAACCTTGTTGTCAAACGGCATGTCCGCAAAGGTGTCGATCATCGCGGCGGTCGTGCCGTTCTGATCGTTGAACTTGACGAGAAGGTTGTCGAAGTTGACGCGCTTGGCACGGCGCTCCCACTTCTGCTTGGCTTCCGCCTCGCTCTTGTAGTGCAGGAAGACGATCTCAACATCGCCCAGCAGGCCAATCGGGTAGTTGATCGGCAGGTTCTTGTACTGCCCGTAGTATTTGGACGATTCAGGTGGGATGAACTGCAGCTCCATCGAGAGGTAGCGCCGCAGATCGCCAAGGAAGCGCATGTACTCCTCTGCGAAAAAGTATAGGCCGACCGTTGGAGAATGATACTCCATGCCGTAATACTGGTAAACGCTTCCTCCCCAACAGTTGTTGGCGATGATGGAAAAATCATGATTACGCAGCAGAAAGGTCCGGCGGAGCTTTTTGATGGACTGGTCCGCCACCCGTTTCACCGACTTGAGCATCGTCTTGATCTGCGGCATGCCCTCTCCCCCGTTTTCTAAACCATCTGCAGATATTTGGTCATCATATACCCGCGCAGGCCGTTGACCTCTACGCGGCACCATGTGGTTCCATATTCCAGGATCGTCACCCGGGTACCATTGTAATACTGGCCCAGGCTCCGGCTGGTAGAGCTTGCGGTCTCGCGCAGGTTCAGCACCTGCGTCGCCAGCGGGTTCTTCACCACGGCCTGCGACGTTCCGCCGTCAAACGACAGGTAGCGCGTCATCATATAGCCGTAGACGCCGTTCACCTCGACATTGCACCACGTCGTACCATAGCTGATGACCCGCACCCTGGTGCCGTTGTAGTACTGGCCGAGGCTCCGGCTGGTGGAGCTTGCGCCCTCGCGCAGGTTCAATACCTGCGTCGCCACCGGGTTTTTCACCGTCGCGTAGGATGAAGACGAACCAGAGAACGACAGATAGGCCGTCATCATATAGCCATAGACGCTATTCACCTGCACGTAGCACCAGGTCGATCCACGCTCATACACCTTCACCGTGGTACCGTTGTAATACCGGCCCAGCACGGCGGAGTTGATGTCCGGCCGCTCACGCAGGTTCAGCCGCTGCGATGCCACCGGGTTTTTCACCGTGGCGTAGGTCACCACCGAGCTGGTGGGCATTGGCACGGCGGTGGGCACGGGCCCTGTTCCAAAGTACAGGTACGCCGTCATCATATAGCCGTAGTTGCCGTCAACCTCCACCTGGCACCAGACCGTGCCATAGTCGAGCACCCGCACCATCGTGCCGTTGCTATAGCTGCCCAAAACGGCGCTGCCCATCACCGGCTGCGCGCGCAGGTTCAGCTTCTCGTTCGGATTGGGGTTGTTGACCTTGGCATAGCTATTGACGGGCTGCTGCGTAGGCCACGGCGTAGGCATGGGCGTAGGCCTATATGTCGCTGTCGGGGCCGGGACGGGTATCACGATGATATCCTGCGCCCGCGCGTACCCAGCCTGCGAATAATAAACCACCCAGTACCAGTTGCCCTCCATGCGCCGTATGCTGACCTCCGCCCCCCTGGGCACTTGGCCGACGATGTCCGTATCCTCACCCGGCCCGGTATAGAGATTCGCCGAGCCAAAGGGCACGTTGTCCGATACGATGCCTCTCTGTGTCCAGTCCTCTGCCAGTGCACCGCCGACCATCATTACTATCCACACGAGCAACAGAATGCCCAGCGCCCTTTTCGCCAGCCGCATACGCGTCGCCCTCCTTTTGTTCAGAATCGTTTCTTCTCTATTCAACGATGCCGCGCTGCCATTTGTTCCCATCAGTCTGGAATCGGCAGCCAGCACTGCAGAAGGTATTTAACCCAGCTGAGCGACTCGCGCGCACAGTTTGTCATTGCTTTCAGGAAGGTTAGCGCGTTCTGCGCGCCCGCGCCGCTGGCAGGGATATCCATATCCGCGCACAGCGACAACGCACGCCAGAGGTGATAATCGCTCGTCACCACCAGCGCGGTCACAAGCCCGCGCTCCTCCATGATCATCTTGGCGTTTGAAAGGTTCTCGCGCGTGTTGTACGACGCGTCCTCCTCCAGCACGGCATCCTCCGGCACGCCGCGCTCAATCAGGTATGCCCGCATCGCAGACGCTTCCGTGGTGGGCTCGTCGTCCCCCTGCGCACCTGTCACAATGATCACCGGCGCGTATCCTTCGTTATATAAATCCAGCGCGCGGTTCAGCCTTCGCTCCAGCATCGGCATTGGCGTACCGTTTGCGTCGATGCTTGCGCCCAGCACGATGATCACATCCGATGGGATGGGGTCATCCATGCGCGACGCGTTCATCACCACGCACGTGAAAAGTACCGCTACCACAAACCCCGCCAGCGCCACCGCAACCGCCGGGAAAAACCACCACCTGCGCACAACCGGTTTCCGTCCCTTGTCCATACTCACCGTCCTGCATGAAATACCGAAGCTACATTCCTGTGTTAAACGCCTCCACGCGCCAGCCGGTCCTGACCGACTCCTGCACCATCACCACGTAGCGGCTGATGTCGTTGCCCGCAGGCGGGTCAAACCGGTTTTCGTCTATGCGCCAAGACGCCGTAAACACCTTTCGGTTCTCCGTCTGCTCCACATGCTCCTCCTCGCACAGCGCCACCTTGTAAATCTGCACGATTTTGCTATTCAGCGGGTCCTTGAGGCGCTCCTCCATCCGGCTGTAGAGCCTGTCATCCCCACAGCCATTGAGCATGTAGCTGAGCGTTTTGGATTTCGCCGTCGTCGCGATCATCCCTTCGATATCGTCCGCCATCCATGCTTTCAGGTAGCTCTCCAGCACCGCTTTAGGCTCCAGCGGCACCAGCGCCGCCTCTTTCTCCGTCAGCTCACTCTCGCGCGCAAGCCATGCATCCAGCGTCGTATCGCCCAGCAGTGCCTGGTAGTCATTGCCCTTCAGGCTCCACGCGCGGCGCGCGTCATACCCCTGGCTGAGAAGCGCGCCGAGAACCGTTTCTCCCTGCGACAGCACGATGCCCCGCGGCAACTCGATTGCGCGCTGCGCGCCCTGCTCCAGCGGGTGCACGCGGTAGATCGTCACCGCCACATCCTGGCCCAGCGCCGGGGTGATGTCCATGCCAGTATCGCGCATCAGCAGCGCGTGGAACACCCAATAGTAGGAGGCTTCATCATCCGCGCGGCATACGAGCTTCTCCGGCAGCTTTTCCACCGTGCTGCCAATGCCATAATCCAATACCCAGCCATAGTCCGCAAATAGGGCGGCGTGTGAGGGCTCCACCTCGGGTATGAACTGCCCCCAGAGCAGTGTGGACGCGAGCGCATACAGGTATTCCCCCACGCCGTGGTCCATCTCGTAGAGGCCATCTTCCCGGAGCAGATAGGTCGGCTCAAACCGCCAGTTACTCCAGTATACCTCATAGCGCTCACCGGAAGCAAATGTCAGTACAATCTTTGTGTCGCGCGACCAACCCGTGTCCTCCACTGCCTGTGCGGGAACTGCTGTATCCAGCATATCCAGGATCGTTTGGATTGTATCCGGGTCACTCAGCGTCGCGCTCTCCGCCGTGGAGCCTGTGCCCATCTCCAGCAGCAGCTCCATTGGCGCGGGTTCCGCCAGTGCCGCGCCTGCAAGCCCTATCAGCATGATCATGATCATCCAGCATATCGTTTTGCGCATATCGCTCCCCCCTCTCTGACAAAAATCGCCATCTTCTTAGATGCATTTGGGCAGGGTATTGTTTCCATTTTTAGTGATTTTCTGTATTCAATCACCGCTTGATTGCTTTCTACCCGTATTTTCTTTATACTGCTATCCAGAAACTACCGCCGCCAAACAAAAGGAGCGTGCGCCATGCGCAAAGTGCTTGCGACCTACCGCCAGCTGCTGGGCATCCTCTGCCGCGATGCGCCCGTAATGGTCGCGCTGGCGTTCATTGCCTCCGTTATTGCAGGCCTTATGCCTCCGCTGTATGTCTTTGCCAGCCAACATGTGTTTGATGACGGCCTGCGCGTGGCGCAGGGTCAGCTCACTTTCGCCGCCTATCTCCCCTACCTCGCGCTGTTTCTTGCGGCCACGATATTGCCGAACATAATTCAAAACCTGTACATTTATGGCTTTGTAGAGCCACGCGCAATGATGATCTTTAGCACCAGCTACAAAGGCGAAATGCTTAAGAAGCTGGGCCGCATACGGTATGAACACTTCGAAAGCGAAGCGGATATGGAGGTCATCGACAAGGCGTTTCACCGTGCGCTGAACTCTGCGCGGCACCTGTTCCCCATGTATGCTTTTTGCACCATCAGCGACTCAATCGCCTCTATTGGGGTGCTGTGGCAGTTTACCCAGGTGCGCTGGTGGCTGTCACTCACGCTGCTCATTCCCTTTATCGCCGAAACCTGGTGGCGCACCAAGCACGACAAGAACATCTACCTGGAGCTGGAGCATTACTGGAACCGCGAGCGTCGCTACTCCACGCTGGCATCATTCCTCCGCTCCCGGGATCATCTGTATGAAGGCAAGCTGAACGCCTCCTCCGATTTCCTCATTGAAACCTACCGCACGCGGCTGAACGCCCGCAACCGCGAGTACGAGAAGTTTTACTTTCGCCACCTGAAGAGTATCTTCGTCAATGATGCCCTGTCGATGCTCGGCACGCTGGTCAACGCCGTGCTGCTGCTGGTGCTCTACGGCCAAGGCGCGCTCTCGGTAGGCCTTTTGATCGCGCTGATGCTCAATCTGTTTTCTTCTCTTTATAGATGGCTTCGCAGGGCTGTGTCCATGATCCGGTTCAGCGGCTTCCATGTAAACTTTGTCGACTACTACAACCGCTTCTTTGCCTTTTCCGAGGATAAAGAGGGGGAGGCCGGCGAAGTGCCTGCCGATTGTTCTATTGAGTTCCGCGATGTGTGGTTCCATTACCCGGGCGAGGGTAACCCAGATATCCTGCGCGGGCTGAGCTTCCGCATCGAAGCGGGCGAAAAGATATCGCTGGTGGGCGAAAACGGCGAGGGCAAGTCCACGATGATCAAGCTGCTGCTTGGTCTCTTCACGCCGAACCGCGGCGAAATATTGCTGGGCGGAAAGCCGCTGGAGCATTACACCCGCGCGCAGCGAAACCGCATGCTCGCCCCAGTGTTCCAGGATTTCGTGCGATACAGCATTTCACTAAAGGAAAACATCGCCGTGGGAGACATCGAACGGCTTGATGACGAGGCCGAGATATGCCGCGCCGCTGAAAGGGGCCAGGCGGCGAAGCTTGCGGCGGAGCTATCAAAGGGATATGACACGCTGCTCGGCCGCGACTTCGAGGGCGGCGTTGACCTCTCCGGCGGCCAGTGGCAGCGCATCGCCATCTCGCGCGCGTTCATGGGAGACAAGCCCATCCTGTTGCTGGACGAGCCGACCAGCCAGCTCGACCCGATGGCCGAATCCAAGCTCTACGGGGAATTCCAGCAGATGGCTGAGGGCAAGACCGCCATCTTCATCACCCACCGGCTGGCTTCCACGATGATCACCGACCGCATCCTGGTGCTATCCGGCGGGCGTGTGGTGGAGGAAGGCAACCATGCCACGCTGATGCAAAAGGGTGGCCCCTACGCCACCATGTTTGACGCCCAGCGCAAATGGTACGAGCGCGGAGAGGAGGCGGCCGTATGACCGACAACACCACGCGCCTGGAAGAGGCAATCCGCAGGGAGAACAAGCCGCGCATGCGCCACCTGCCCCGGTTGTTCCTGTATGTGTTTCGCTCAGCCAAGGCCATGTGTGCCATCTTCCTAGCGCTAAGCCTGCTGCTCAGCCTCACGCGGCCTGTACTGGCGTTTCTGTGGGGCCGCTTTGTCGACAGTGCCAACACGTTCACGCCCGGCACATCGCTCCTTTCGATGGCCACACTGTGCGCCGCGTACTATTTGATCCAGTTTCTGGCGGACCTGCTGCAGCGATATACCGCCGCCAGGGAAGAAATAGAGCGCCTTGATGTCGTGCAAAGCAACCGCTTTCAGGAGCAGTTTGACACCCGGCTGTACAAGAAGCTGGCCGCGCTGCCCAGCGAGGATTTCGAGGTCCCCGCGATCAATGATAGGATAGCGCGCGTCTTCTCGTTTATCTCGGACGCATGGGATGAACTGAACGACCAGTTCATGGTGCACGGATATGAAATCATCGCCAAGCTGGTCTCGGTGATCGGCATTGCCGCGTCGCTCTATATCCTTAACCCGGCGCTGTGCTGGATTCTGCTCATCGCGCCGATCCCAACGCTGTACACCACGTTCATTGGCGAGAAGCTAAAGTTCAAGTTCGTCAAGGACAACACGAAAACCAAGCGGGAGGCCGACTATTACGAGAAGCTGATGCTGGGCGGCGCGGCCAAAGAAATAAAGGCGCTGGGCCTTGAGGGGTTCCTCTACGACAAATGGTACGGCGTTATCGGCAGGTATATCGATAACGAGCGCCGTGTGCAGCGGCTGACCGCGCTGCTTGATCTGGTCGCGAGCAGCATCAGCGCATTGGCTGCCGCAGGCGCAACGCTGCTGGCCGTGGTGCTGATGACGCGGGGCGAACTGTCGCTGGGTGCGCTGGGCGCATGCCTGAGCCTGATCCAGTCGTTGCTGGGCGATACCGGCGCTCTGTTCCGGGCGGTCGGTACCTTCACCGCCAAGAAGAATGACGCCGCGCTGTTCTTTGACCTAATGGAAATGCCGGAGCAGGCACGAAGCGGTGCGGAAATCGACAGCATTGACAACATCGCCGCCGAGGGGCTTTGCTATCGCTACCCGCTGACCGACCGCTACGCGCTGGAGGATGTAACCCTCACCATTCACAAGGGTGAGCGCATCGCCTTTGTGGGCGAGAATGGCGCGGGCAAGACAACCTTTGTGCGCCTGCTATCGGGGATGCTCACGCCCTCGAAGGGGATGCTTGCGGTCAACGGCCTGGCGGACGTGCAGCCTGCCGCGCGCTATGACGCGATGGCCTCCGTACTGCAATCGCCCGCGAAATACCTGACCTTCACAGTGGCGGAAAACGTGCATATCGGCGACACACGCCGTACCGCGGACACCGCCGTCACTGGGGCAGCGCTGGACGCGGCAGGCTTTTCCGGTGCACTGCGCGATGCGCTGCTTGGCAAGGACATCGGAGGCACCGACCTCTCCGGCGGCCAGTGGCAGAAGCTCGCCATCGCCCGCGCACAGTACCGGGACCGCGACTTCATCGTGCTGGATGAGCCGACCGGCAACCTGGACCCCATTGCCGAGGCGGAAGTATTTCAAAAGTACCTGGACCTCTCCGCCGGCAAAACGCTGATCATGGTAACGCACCGCATCAGCGTAGCGTCGCTGGCCGACCGCATCATCGTGTTTGCAGGCGGGCGCGTCGTGGAGGACGGGCGGCATGACGAACTACTCGCGCAAGGCGGCGAGTACGCGCGGCTGTATGGGGAGCAGGCAAAGTGGTACAGGCGGTGAGCCCGGGGACGGAGAACGCCAGGGGGACGCAGTCCCCCTGGACCCCCTGCCAGAAGGCTGGCCTCCTGGACCTCCGGCATTTCGCCTCACGGCGGGTGGAGATTGGTTGGGCCATATAAAACAACCCCGCCCGCAGGCGAGGTTGGGGGTCCAGAGGGCGAAGTCCTCTGGTAGGGGTTCTAGGGGGCGATGCCCCCTAGCGTTCTTCTCTCAGCGGTACCCCATCTCATTCAGCGTGCGCGCGAGTACGTTCAGCCGCTCGCTCAGGCGCTCGTCCTGCTTGCGCATGGCTTGGTCGAATAGCTGGATGTCCTCGGCTATGT
>JAVBQK010000114.1:0-18579 GCA_031549105.1 Eubacteriales bacterium | reverse complement strand
TCATAGGCTACGCCCTGGTATTCGCCGCGCGTCTTGATGAGGTTAAGCATCGTCTCAAACTCGCGGATATAGACCATGTCGCGGTAGATGCGGCGGAAATCGGCGTCGGTGAACTCACCGGCGGTCTTTGCCTGCGCGACGGTTTTCTGGTAGGTATTGACGGGGATGTCGGCAAAGGTGATTTTACCGGGGGCGCGCAGCTCGTCAGGGCATACGTATTGGGACTTAGGCATCGTGTGTTCCTTCTTTCTCTCGTTGCATGCAGTCGTTTTGCAAGCTCTTATTCAAACTCCCAAATCACTTCGCGAATGATTTCGCTGACGGTGGGGTGTGGGAAGACGATTTCTTTGGCGTCCGCGACGCGCAGCTCGGTCTCAATCATTTCCGCCGCGCCCCAGATGATTTCCGACGCATAGCCGCCGACCATGTGCATGCCGATCACGTTGCGGTGTGCGCGGTCAATCAGCACCTTGCACAGGCCGTCGCCCTCGTTCTCGGCGATGAAACGGCCCGCGTAGCGCATCGAAAGCTTTTTGCACTCGTAATCGATCCCCTCGGCCTTGGCGGATTCCTCGGTATGGCCGACGCCCGCAACCTCCGGCTGGGTGTAGATCACCGACGGAATGGCGTGGTAGCGCATCGTGTCGCGCTTGCCGAGCATGGTATGGATAGCGACCTCGGACTCGCGGTAGGCGGTGTGCGCGAGCATCGACACGCCGTTGACATCGCCCGCGGCGTATACGTTGGGCACGTTGGTGCGGCCCTGCGGGTCGGTGGGGATGCCCGCGCGGGTTACTTCCACGCCGATCGTCTCCAGGCCGATGCCCTGCGTATTCGCGCGGCGGCCAATGGACAAAAGCACCTTGTCCGCCGGAACGGAGACGCTCTGGCCGTCCTTCTCGTAGTTCACCGCGCCCTCGCCGAGGGAAACGACCTTCGCGCCCAGGCGGAAGTCGACGCCCTTGTCCGTGTATTCCTTCAGCAGGAAGTCGGAAATCTCGCGGTCGGTCGGCCCGGCGATATGGTCCAGCATCTCGATGACGGTGACCTGGCTGCCTGCGGTGTTGTAGTATGCCGCCATCTCCAGGCCGATCACGCCACCGCCGATGATCACGAGCTTCGCAGGCACTTCCGGCAGCGTCAATACCTCGCGGTTGGTCATCACCCAGCCGCTTGCCAGGCCGTCCTTCAGGCCCGGAATCGGCGGAACGACGGGAGAGGAGCCGGTCGCGATCAGCAGCCGCGCGCCCTCGTAGGTCTGGCCACCCGCCTCCACGGCGAAGCCGCCGGGGATAAAGCCCTTGACGGCCGCCTGTTCCTTGACGACGGTGACGTTGTTTTGCTTCATCTTGGCCTTGACGCCCGCAACCAGCGTGCGCACGACCTTCGCCCGGCGCTTCTGCACCAAAGCGTGGTCAAGCACGATATCCTTTGCAATAACGCCGAATTTATCGCCGTGCTTGGCGTGGTCGTATATCTTCGCTGAGTTCAGCAGCGCCTTAGAGGGAATGCAGCCTTCGTTCAGGCACACGCCGCCCATCTCCCGCATCTCAAAGCAGCATACGGAAAGCCCCGCGTGGCCCGCGCGCTCGGAGGCCAGATAGCCCGCCGGGCCGCCGCCCAGCACCAGCAGATCATACATGGTACAGGCCTCCTCCCAGCAGCATCTGGATGTTCTCCAGGTTGTGCTTGAGGTCGCGCAGGAAGCGGGAGGCGGGCGCGCCATCCAGCGCGCGGTGATCGTAGGTCAGCGAGATGGACATCGCCGGGTAAACCTCGACCTTGCCGTCGACCTCGCGCACACGCTGCTGCAGCGTGTTGACGCCCAGGATGCCGGTCTGCGGTGGGTTGATCACGGGCGTGAAGTGCTCGACCTCAAACGCGCCGAGGTTGGACACAGTGAAACTGCCGCCCGAGAGCAGGTCAGGATCAATGGATCCGGCCTGGCAGGCCGCCGCCAGCGCCTTGGTCTCGGCGGAGATTTCCAGCAGCGTCTTGCGGTTGGCATTGCGGAGCGTAGGAACCATCAGGCCGCGCGGGGTATCGACCGCTATGCCCAGCTGCACATCGCGGAAATAGCGCATCGTGTCGCCGATCAGATTGGCGTTCAGGGCCGCGTGCTCGGGCTGCGTCAGCGTGCGGGAGACGGCGAACACGATCAGGTCGCCAAGGGTCACACCCTGCATGCCATACTTCGCGCCGCCATCCTTGAACTGTTTGCGCAGCGCCATGATGCTGGTTGCGTCGTAGGTGGCGGTATGGGTGAGCTGCGCCATCGTGGAGAGGGATTCCTGCATCGCCTTGGCAATCCGCTTGCGGATGTTGGGCATCGGCTCGTCCCATGTTTCCGTGGCGATCGGGGCGGGCGCAGGCGCGGCGACAGGCTGCGCGGCTGCTGCGGTCTGCGCCACGGCTGCCGGCGCGGCGCCGACATCGCGCAGCGACGCGCGTCCGCCGAGGCCGGTGCCCTGCGCGCCCTCGGCGGTGAGGCCACGCGCGGCAGGCGTAACCACCTTGCCCGCGTCGATCAGTGCCTGCACATCGCGGGCGATCATGCGGCCATCCGGGCCGGTCGCCGCACCTTGCGAGAGGTCCGCTCCGCTTGACTCGGCCAATGCGCGCGCGCGGGGCGAAATCTTGCCCGTGGGGCGCTCGGCAGCGACGATCTGCGCGGTGGGCACGGTCGCCTGCGCGGCCTTCGGCGCTTCTTCCGTCGCGGCAGCAACGGGCGCGCTGCCTGTCAGCGCGGAGATATCTTCGCCCGGCTGGCCGATGACGCACACGGTCTCCAGACAGGGCACATCATCGCCCTCAGCCCGCAGAATGGCCAGCATCGTGCCGGCCTCTTTCGCCTCCTCATCGAAGGCGGACTTGTCCGTCTCATAGGAAAAAAGCAGGTCGCCCGGGGCCACTTCGTCCCCCTGCTTTTTGTGCCATTTGGTGATGATGCAACTTTCGACGCTCTGCCCCTGGCGGGGCATAATGATCGCGTTCAACGCCATTCCCCCTTTGTTCCATTATAAATAAAACATCGTTGCTATCCAAATCTACATTTTAGCAGCTTGTGAAAGATGCGTCAATGGATCATCTCGGGTCTTTTGATTTTTTGCAATTTATTCAAAATAATTTAAACTTTACATATAGAGAAAACTGCTGTCCTTCTAGGAAAACTGTGGTATAATGCGTTAGATTGGAGCGTGAAACTATGCCGGATAAAAAAACGGTAATCATTACGGACAGCGCCTGCGATTTGCCCGATGAGTTGCTAGCGCAGTATAACATAAAATTCGTGTCGCTTCGCATCGTCTACCATAACGGGGAGAAGCGGGACAGGGTAGAGATCAGCCCGCAGCAGGTTTACGACATGCTGGCCCAGGAAGTGCCCAAAACGTCGCTCCCGCTGCCGGAAGATGTATCGAAGCTGTATGATGAGCTGGCCGACGAGGGGTATACCGACGCGGTACACATCTGCATTTCATCCGGCCTGTCCGGCACCTATAACCTGGTCCGGATGATTGCCGAAGACTACACGCGCATGAATGTCCGCGTCGTCGATAGCAAGACGCTGTCGCTGCAGGAGGGCATCATCGTGCTGGAGTGTGCGCGGATGCTGGCGCAGACGCAGGACGCAGACGCCATCGCAGCGCATGCGCATGCGCTGCGCGAGAAGAGCCTGGGCATGTTCGTCATCAAGACGCTGGAATACCTGCGCAAAGGCGGGCGGATCGGCCTGGTGGAGGGCGTGCTGGGCACGATGCTCCAGCTCAAACCCGTCATCTACGTCAATACGGACGGCGTATATGAGACGTTGGCGAAGGCGCGCGGCCACATCAACGCGCTGGAGACGATGGTGCGCGAGATCACCGGGCGTTTCCGCATGGATCGCGTCCGCCTGGCGGTGGTGCACGGCGCGGCGCAGTTAGATGGTGAAAAGCTGTTGGAGCGCCTGAAGGGGCTCCTCAATGTGGAAGAGTCGTTCCTGGTGCCGGTGAGCCCGGTGCTGGTGGTGCATACGGGACCGGGGCTGCTGGGGGTTATTGCCTGCAAGGTGTAAGGGGAGCATGTTAAAAGACCGCCGATTGGCGGTCTTTTCGATATACTATTCTCCGTGTTCCTGTATCAGATCGTTCAGCTCATTGATGTTGCCGCAACCCATTGTCAGCACCAGATCGTCCGGCTGCCAGTGCGCGCGCAGATACGCTTCCGTGTCGGCGAAAGTAGGCGTGAGGTGCACAGGCTTTCCGGCTTTCAGCATGGCATCCACCAGCATCTGGCTGTTGATGTCGCCTGGATCAACCTCCCGCGCGGCATAAATATCGGTAACCAGGATCTCATCCGCGTCGTCGCAGCAATCGATATAGTCATCAAATAGGCGCTTCACGCGTGAGTAGGTATGCGGCTGCATCACGGCCCACAGACGGCGATGGGGCTGCAACTTGGCGACTGACAGCGCGCCGCGCATTTCCGTCGGGTTGTGGCCGTAATCGTGGAAGAGCTTCACGCCGCAGACATCACCGGTGTGTTCAAACCGGCGGTGCACGCCGGAGAAGGCGGAAAGCGCGGCAGCTGCCCGATGCATATCCGCGCCAACGACATGCGCGGCGGCAATCGCCGCCAGTGCGTTCAGCACGTTGAACGCGCCGCCGACATTCAGCTCCACGCGCGCGATGATTTCCCCATCAAGCGCCGCGTCAAAGGAGGCGCAGCCGGTCTGGCTGTAGCGCAGCCCGCGTGGCCGCCAGTTGTTGTGCGCGCCCAGGCCAAAGGAAATAGGCTGGCAGGGGGAGGCTTCCAGCAGCGACCAGACCCTGGGATCATCCCCATTGCCAATGAAAAAACCGACCGTCGGTACGTTCTCGATAAACTGCGCAAACGCCATTTGAATGTGCTCGATATCGCCATAGAAGTCCAGGTGGTCCGCTTCGATATTCAGCACAACGGCGACCGTAGGCCGCATCTCCAGGAAGCTGCCGTGGAACTCGCACGCCTCGGCCAAAAAGACCTCGTCCCCGCCCACGCGCGTGCTGCCACCGATATAATCAAACGTGCCGCCAAGCGACACCGCCGGGTCCATCCCCGCCTCCACCAGCATCTGTGCGAGCATCGCGGTGGTGGTCGTCTTGCCATGGGTGCCCGCGATGCTGATGGCCTGCCGGTGGCCTTCCATCAGTTGCCCAAGCAGCATGGAGCGCTCCATCTGCGGGATGCCCAGGTGCTCGGCCTCGCATCGCTCAGGGTTGTTATCGGCGATTGCGGCGGAAAAGATGATCAAATCCGCGCCATGCACGTTCTCAGCCCGGTGCCCGATCGTCACGGGAATGCCGGACTTTTCGACCGTCTCCACCAGATAGGACGCATAGTTATCCGAACCGGTAATGACATAGCCCCGCTTTTGAAGCAGCGCCGCCAGACCCGACATCGAACTGCCGCCGATCCCAATCATATGAACATGCTTGCCCGCGAAATCATCGATGTGCAGGGACACTCAAACGCCTCCCGTCAATTGGCTTGCCGCTTATTATACGCCCGGAAGGCGGCCTAAATCAACTTTTTGATTCAGATCCACCATCCGGGCGCTAAAATGCATCAGCAAACCTGTTCGTACCGTGCCAATATTTCCTCAAACCACGCAAGCGCATCCTGCACCGGCGTTGGCGTTTCCATGTCCACACCGGCCATCCGCAGCGCGGTGATCGGCGGCATTGAGCCGCCGGCAGCCAGGAAACGCCGATAGCCCTCCACAGCGGGCGCGCCCTCCTTGAGGATGCGCCGCGCGATGCATACCGCGGCGGAAAAGCCGGTGGAGTACTGATAGACGTAGAACGCTCTGTAGAAGTGGGGGATGCGCATCCATTCATTGCGCACGACATCGTCAATGATGCACGCGCGGCCATAGAATTTTTCGTTGAGGCGGTAGTGCAGATCGCTCAGCGCCTCGCGCGTCAGCGGCTCGCCCCGCTCCTGCATTGCGTGTGCCTCCATCTCGAATGCGGCAAACAGCGACTGGCGGAAGACGGTCTGGCGGAACTGCTCCAGCAGTGTGCCCAGCAGCGACTGCTGCGCTTCCTTCTCGGGATGCTTTTCGAGCAGATAGCAGCTGAGCAGTATTTCATTGACAGTGGAGGCGACCTCTGCGGCGAACAGCGAGTAATCGACCTTGGTGGCGGGCTGCGTTTGCCCGGAATAATACGAGTGCATGGCGTGGCCCAGCTCATGTGCCAGCGTGGACGCGGCGTCCAGTGTGCCCCGGAAATTCAGCAGCACATATGGGTGTACGCCATAGGTTCCCCAGGAATACGCGCCGTGGTGCTTGCCCGCATTCTCGTAGATATCCACCCATCCGGCTGTTTTTGCCTCAGTCACCGTCCCAACATAATCTTCGCCAAGCGGCGCGAGCGCCTCCAGCACCAGCGCATATGCTTCGTCATAGGTCAGCTTCATTTCAAAGTCTTTGGCGGTATCCACATAGAGGTCCCACAGGTGCAGCTCGGACAGCCCTAGCGCTTTCTGCTTCGTCGCCTGGTAGCGGTTCAGCGCGGGCAGGCGTTCATAGACGGCCTCCAGCAGAGCGTCGTATACCGGAACGGGAATTTCGCTGGCAAAGAGTGACGCTTCCCGCGCGGAGCCAAACTTGCGCGCCTGGGCGGTAAACACATCGTACTTGACGCTGGAAGCGTAGATGGCGGCGAAGGTGTTGCCCAGCTTCCCATACGTGCCCAGCACGGTCTCGTATGCCTCGCGGCGCACACGGCCGTCACGGCTGCTGAGGAAGGTCAGGAGCCGCGCGTCGTTGACGCTCATGGGCTGGCCGTCCTCGCCGGTGATCGTAGGGAAGGAGATGTCCGCCGAGGTAAGCAGCGTATAGATGGCCTCCGGCCCGCCGCCGATTTCGTCCGCCCGTGCCAGCAGTACCTCCTGCTCGGCGGGCAGCGTGTGCGGGCGGCTGCGGAGGACCTCCAGAAGCTGGCGGTCATAGTCGGCAAACGTGGGGGAGACGGCGCACTCGTGCAGCAGTGCTTCCGGCATTTGCAGCAGCGCCGGGGTGAGGAACGCCGCGGACGCGCTGGCACGCACCGAAAGGGACTCGGCGCGGTCCGCCAGCGCCTGGGGGCCGGACAGCCGGCTATCTTCATCGCGAAGCATGCGGGCATAGCGGTAGAGTTTCTTGATGCGCTCGCTGAGCCGGGCGACCGTGCCTAGCGTGGAGAGGATGCTCTCCATATTGGGCGCAAGCGCCGCGCGAACATCGTCCATCGCCGTGATTTCCGCCTGCGCGGCAGCAAAATCGGCCTCCCAGGCCTCGATGCTCGGGTAGATGTGGTCAAGCCGCCATTTATCGCTTGCGGCGATGTCCTCACGGGCGCGGATGCCGTTGTCACTGTCCATTTACGATTCCTCCTCGGGTGTCGTGTTTTCTTTGCGGTATTTGGTGCGCAGGCGCTTGACGCGCATGCCGTGCAGCAGGATATGTATCTTATGGCTAAACTGCCCCAGGATGATGCGTACCATGCGCGGTGCAGGCGTATCCGTCTCGCTCCGCAGGTGCGGCAGGAGCAACAGTACGCAGGTCATGCGCAAAATCGACGAGAGGGCAAACAGAAAATCGTAGCGTGTCATGTCGAAACCCGCAAAACGCAGGTTCAGCGCCTCAAGCATGCGGAGAGGGCCGGACATCAGGATGCCACCGATAAAGTTGGAAAATGCAGTGCCAAACAGCTGCGTGCAGGCAAAAAAGACAGCCACATACATCGATCTATTGTGCGCGGGCGCGCGCTCCAGGTACATGTTTTGCTGGCCCAGGTCGCTGGCGGGCCACGCCATGCCGGATATCGCATGCGCAAACGGCAGGATGGCGAACTTACCCGGCCCGGTCAGGATATACGCCAGAGGCAGGATCATGCAGTACAGCCCCGCCGTCTGCACGATCGGCTGATTTCCATAGCGGTCCATTTGCCGCCCCCACCAGCCAATGACCAGCACCGTGGTGATGTTGGGGATGATCTGGTTGTACACCGTGATCTGGGTGAAGGACATGCGCGCGTGTTCCAGAAAATAGACGTTGATGAACGGGCCCGAAATGTTCACGGCAAAGAACCACAGCGTGAAATAACCGACGACCATCATGTAGCCCTTGTCCTTCAGCACGGACTTGAGCATCGTCAGAAGGCCTTCGCCCTTGCCAGTGCGTGGCTGCATCGCCGGCCATTTGACAAAGAAGAAGCAGCAGATGTCCGCCGTGCCAAAGAGGCTGGCGAGAATCAGCACCAGCGTGTAGGCGATCCTGCCGTCCACCGCGTCCATAAGCCAGCTGACGAAAAGCCCCGTCAAAATACCGGCCAGCAGCGATACGGCCTGCCGCGCGGAGAAATAGCGCCCGCGAATGCGCATCGGCACCAGGTCGCCGATCAGCGAGTAAAACGATACGTTGAGGAATGACGCGCCGCCGGCGGATACCGCCAGCAGCACCATCAGCGAAATAAGGCGCAGCCCGCTTGCCTCCATCGGTATGAACACCGGGATCAGACCGATGACCAGCCATGAGAGGCGGTGTATCAACCCGAAGACCAGCAGCAACGTGCGACGGTTTTGGTACTTTTCCAGCACAAAGGAAGCAAAGATCTGCAGCGTAGACGCTGCCACGGGAATGGCGGAAATGACGCCCAGCGTCAACGAGTCCGCGCCCAGCATCCGCTGGAAGCCCGTCCATGCCGCGCCGGTGGTGATATTGGTGAAGACCATCGCAAACGTGACGGCCAGGATGCCCAGGTTCAGGCTCTTTTGCACATCCATCGTAAGGCCGGTGGTATCGTAAAGGCGGATGTGGGGCCTTCTAATCCTAAAACGGCGGGGTCTGTTCATGGATAGTAGAACCCTTTACCTTTTCTCGTCGATGTTGGCACTTTTCATGCGGGAGAGGTCGGGACCGCTGCTAAAGCTGCCGGGAGGCGGACCCCATGTGGAGCTAGGCCGCCGCAGGTACAGCGCTGTCGTCACGCCGCCGAGCGCTACGGTGTGCAGCGCGTTTACCGCGTACACAGTGTAGAGCAGTGCGGTGAGCGGAATGGAAAGCCCCAGCCCGACAAATAGCCACAAAATGGCCAGCAGGATGATGACCAGCCAGCGCAGCAGCGAGAGGACGAGGAGGGTGGAGATGGTCTCATGCATGGCATTGCGCGTGTGCTGCCAGGAGCGCACCAGCGCGCCGAAACCCGAGATCCCTTCACACGATGCGCAAATCCACACATAGCAGAAGATTACTGTGACGGCGAAATCGGTCAGGACGGATACCAGGAGTGAGAGAACTACCGCCAGCACGGAGGCGATAGGCCCGATCAGTGGAATGAACGAGAGAATGCCCGCCACCGCGGACAAAAGGCCGGAGGCGATTGATGGCACCATCTGCACAAACCATTCGGCTAGCATGCACAGGAGGGCCACGACCACCAGGTTCTTGGCGTTCCCGCCCGCCCTCTTGGCGGCTTCCAGCGCGGCGGAAGGGCCTTTGGCATGCACATAACCGTTGTAGAGCAGTGCCAGCGCCGAGAGCAGCACGGGGGAGAGAATCAAAGAAGTGGCAAGGTCCAGCAGGTTGGAAGACAGGCTGACCAGCCCCGTGCCCTGCATGGTGGCGTTGAGCAGCGGCGTCAGGTCTTCGGCAGCGATAGCGCCTGCCCAAATCTCCCAATCGGCAAGCAAGGCTTCCTGTGCGGAAATGAACAGCCCCGCGCGCAGCAGTGCGGGCAGAACGGCCAGTACGAGGCCCAATAGAAGCGTGGCGGCCAGGTTGTTTCTGGCAAGACTGGCGGCTTCACGCAGCCCCTGGCCAGCCTCGCGCAGCCCCTGGCGTAGGCGCAATGAACGCATGACAAAATCCTCCCTATCGGATTTAGCACATTGTAGCGCATCGTCTGCGGCGGCGCAAGGGGGATTGCCGGCCACTTGAAAATATGGTATTCTACGCTTACACGGAGGGCATAAATATTGAAGCGATTCGTATGGCTGTGTTGTCTGTTCTGGGTGTTTATGGCAGGCGCTGCGCTCGCGGGTGAGATGCCCGATATCACGGGGCAATGCACGGTTTCCGCTACATCCAGATACGACCCCACTTCCTATATACTAGACGGCAAGATCACCACAGTGTTCCGTTGGAATAAGGGAACCGTCGTCACCGTGAAACCCAAGGCAGCGGTATACGGCATTTATCTGCAGTGGGATGAGGCACCCGGCACATGGGCGCTGCAGGTATCGCGCGGCGGGGTCTGGGAGACGGTCTATACGGGCGGTGTGCATGGGTTCCTTCACGAATTTGTGCCGGTGGAAGGGCTGCTGGAGACATTCCGGCTGCTCACCGCGTCCGAAAAGGCACTGTCCCCGCTGGCGGAGATCACGTTCCTAGGCGAGGGGGACACGCTGCCCGCCTGGGTGCAGGACTGGCGCGAGACGCCGGAGAAAGCGTCGCTGATGGCCATCTCAGCCCACTGCGATGATGAGCTGGTCTTCATGGGCGGCATCCTGCCGCGCTATGCGGGGGAGGAAGGCCGGGATACCGTCGTGGTGTACATGTGCGGCAGCAACGCCAGGCGGCGGCATGAGGCGCTCAACGGCATATGGGCATGCGGTGTCACGCAGTATCCGGTATTCGGGGCGTTCCGCGACTTTCGCACGGAGACGCTGGCAGACGCGTACTCCAAGTGGGGAAAGGCCAAAACCCGCACATTCATGATGGAAGTGATCCGCCGGTACCGGCCGGATGTGATCGTCACCCACGATGTGAACGGCGAGTATGGCCATGGTGCGCACCGGTTGACGGCCGATGTGGCGCTGTACTGTCTGCAAAACGGAAACGACCCCACGGCAGAGCCGGAGTCCTTTGAGACCTATGGCGGCTGGCAGCCACTCAAGGCATACCTGCACCTGTATGCGCAGGGCGCGATCACGCTGGATTTCGACCAGCCACTTGCGCGCTTTGGCGGGCGTACCGGCCGCGAGGTGGCCGACGATGCGTTCAAGTTCCACGTCTCGCAGCAGAGCATCAAGTTTCGCGCGGCGGACCGCGGTGCGTATGACTGCGCCAAATGGGGCCTCGCCTTTACCCAGGTGGGGGAGGATATGGCAAAAAACGACCTGTTTGAAAATCTCGATCCGGTCATCGCCGCAGAGGTTTTTGAGGTTGTGGACATAATTGCCGAGGAAGACCCCGTTCAGCAGGAGGCCGCGCCGGCCTGGAGCGACGAAACCATCATTTTCTGATTTCAAAAGACCATCTTACGTAAAAGGTCCATCCCCGTTGATGAGGAGATGGACCTTTTTATATGCACCTGTTTTTTTGAAAGAGATTTCCTGTAGCGCGATGCCGCGCTATGTGGACTTGTTTGCGCCCAGCTTTAGTCGCTTTCCAACGATGCTCATCAGCGAGTTGAGCAGGTAGCGGAAGTCGCCGGAAAAGCCAAAGAACGCTAGGAATACAGCATTGACAACGACTGTGCAGATGACGCCCTTGATGATGAAGCCAAGCCAGGAAGCGGCCGTGACAAGGCTGCAGAGGTAGCTGGATGCGAAGTACGCAACAACGGCACTGGCAAGGTACCAGACCCACCGCAGAAAATACCCCTTCAGGGGCTTCCCCAGGTGCTTCTTGACGACCTGATAAGGCTCCCACCAGAAGTTTGTGCACATCGAGGAGAGCACCGTGCCCATCAGCACGCCGTCGACGCCAAGATCCATTACCACCAGGAAGTAGTATGATGTCACCAGGTTGATAAGCGCCTCAATGGCTGTCTTGTAGCGAAGAGGCCAGAACAACCCCACGGTATTAACATACATGATGTTGGTCTGCCGCATACCGAACAGGAAGAAGTTCAGCACGATCAGGAAGGTCGTAGTGTTGGGCAGCAGATAGTTTTCCGGCGCCCAGACCGTCATGAATGGGTGCAGCAGCGTAAGCAGTGAGACAGCGAAGAATCCGTACAGCCAATAGCTGGTGAAGAAAATATGCCCATGCATGTCGTACTGCCGCTCCAGGTTTTCCGTAGCCACCAGGTTACCCAGGCTCGCGGTGATCGTGCGGAATATCTGCACCAGCACCACGGCGATGACCTGGATGACGAGCGTGTAATTGGAATAAATGCCGAGTACGGCAAGGCCTACCCAGCCGATTAGGATGTTATCGGTGCCGCTGACAAGGACCGAGCCAATTTGATGCAGCAGCATCGCGCTGATATTCTTCTTCAGCGTGCGCGTGGTTTCCTTGTCGACCTTTGCCTCTTTATGCTTGAGGAGGTATGGATACATGCGGTTTGCCTTGCGGGAAATGAAGACGTTGGAGAGCACGGAGCAGGAGATTTGCGCGATGAGATAGAGCATGTATTCGCCGGTGACCACCAACAGCAGAATCTGCAGGACGTTCTGAATGATCAGGAAAAGGGATTGATTGAGGATGTTGACCCAGTCGCGCTGATCGGCGGTGATGAGCGCACGCTTATAGGAAAAGAAGAAGCTGGAAGCGGTGTTGAAGATATATAGAAGGTAGATAATAAAGAAATTGCTGATGTCTGGCGTTTCGCTGACGATCAGATGCAGGAAGGGAAAGACAGCGACGCCGAGAACCGCGACGATGCAGCCTATCAGCTTGTAAGCCTTGGCATAGAGGTTCATCAGCGCACTGATGCGCTCCTCATCATTGTCGGCTAGAGGCTTGTAAAGCGCGTAGATAATGGCTGTGCCAATGCCAAGTTCCGACAGACAGAGTACGGAAATAACACTATTTAGGAGTTGGTTGATGCCAAGATATTCCTGGGATAGGGTGTACATGAAGACAGTTCGTGTTATAATACCTAAAGATGTGCTAAGAAATTGGCTTGCCAGAACCGCCGCGCTATTCGTGATGGAACGTTGCATGCGCATATTGCGTCTCTCCTTACATTGGATGGATGCATGACATTTTATCCATTATACCATCGCATGGTGAAAACACAAGCGCATTGCGGAACACCCGCGCGGGGTGAAGGAGTGGAGAGGTAAAGAAATGGTTAGCGTCATTGTACCTGTTTATAATGCCGAAAATACACTGGACAAGTGCGTGGAATGCTTGCTTGGACAAACGTACACCAATCTGCAAATACTGCTTGTTGACGATGGATGCAAGGACAAGAGCCCGGCAATGTGCGATGCCTACGCGAAGAGGGACGCCCGTGTGGAGGCGTACCATCAGCAGAATACCGGTGTATCGGGCGCCCGCAATCATGGGCTTTCCAAGGCAAGGGGAGACTATGTCTGGTTTGTGGACGCGGACGACTTCATCGACCTGGATGCCGTGGAGAAGATGGTTGCCGCTGCGGAACGCTATTCGGCCGATATGGTTACCTGCGGCATGCGATGCCTCTATATGGATACTCAACATGAGCGGATTATCACGTTCAGCGAACCGGAGATGAGCTACAACGATGTGGGCATAGGGCGTATTATTTTGGAGATGGACTCATACCCGCTGCTCCTCAACAGCGCATCCAACAAGATATACCGCCTGAAAAGTATTCAGGATGCATCGATACGGTTCCAGAAGCTGAACTCACCGGGCGAGGATCAGCTGTTCAACCTGGATTTTTTGTTTACTACCAGCCGCGTTGCGCTGCTGGCGGCCCCGCTTTACCATTACATCCAGTACAAAACGGATAGCCTGGTGAAACAGTATCATGCATCAATGTACGAATCCGTGCAAATGCTCAATGCGCGCCGCCGCGAACTGTACGCGTACTGGGATATGGACATCCAGGAGGAGCAGGTTTGCTGCGCGCGCGCATGCTTCCGGCAGGACCTGCAATGTGTAACCAATGTATACCGCCAGAGGCCTACGGTGAAGAGGGCGCAACGCCTAGCCCTGTGGGAAAAGATGTTGCATAATCAAGTACTTCTCGATGGGGTGCGGCAGTGCGGGCAATATGGACTAGAAGTCCGTTTGATACGCTTGGCGCTAGGCACAAAAAGTGCGTCTGCCGCTGATTTTCTCTTCATAATTATCATGTGGATGAGGCGCATGTTTGGAGGAGTGTACAATCTTTTTAGAGACAGATTTCTGATTGCTTCAAAATAGATCGTGCGGCAAAATAAAAGATACCAAAAGAAACATATACTGCGTAGCAAGCGTGTAACTTTTCTTTGGATAATTCTTGAAAAATACCAAAGATCATGATATGATTAGCCCCTGTATACACCATATATACATCGAGTTGCAGTTACATTTTAGATGGTATGTGGAATGCTGGGGTTGAAGGAGGGGTTGAATGTTCTCCGTTGTCATTCCCGCTTTCAACATGTCCAAAACGCTGGGGGGCTGCATAAACAGCGTTCTGCGGCAAACCTACTCGCAATGGGAGGCCATAGTTGTCGACGATGGGTCGACAGACGATTTTGCAGGGGCAATGCTGCCCTTTGCGGATGATCCCCGCGTTCGCAGCATCCACCAGAAAAACAGCGGCGCGTCCGCTGCACGGAATACGGGCATCGCAGCTGCGCAGGGCGAGTGGATATGCTTTGCGGATGCGGATGACGAATGGCTCCCCAACCACCTGGAAACCCTGGCCGAAATGACGGGCAGTTACCCGCATGCCGGGCTATATTGTACCGCGCACTGCGAGATTTTTCCCGTCGGCGTGGAGAAGGACAATTCCTCGCTTTTTACCGAAAAAGGCACGTTTTTGGTGGAAGATTTCTTTACCTATACCGAAAAGTTACAGGGCCTTGTGTGCCTCAATACGATATCTTGCTGCGTGGCAAAGCGTGTAACGGATGCGATTGGCGGGTTTGAGGTGGGCGTGCGCCTGGGGGAAGATACGGACTTCTTCCTGCGCATAGCAGCCTATTATGACATAGTGCTCAATGGGACGGTCACGACCGTGTACCACCGCGAGCGCAGCACGGCGACTAGTGACGGGCGGCTCGATTTCGACTGGTTGTTTGAGAAACGGGAGTCTGAATTGCTCGCAGATACCCGTATGCCCCAGCAGAAGAGGGATAGCCTCTTCCTGTACATGGAGCGCTTCCGCATCCACAAGTGCCGGCATTATCTGCTGGCCGGGAAGCGGAAGGAAGCGCGCGCCGTGTACGGGCAGCTTAGCCGCACGCCGGCGCTGCAAAGAAAGCGTCTGGTTACACGGTGTATGCTCCTGGTGCCGCCGCCGCTGCTTAGGTGGATGTACAATTTAAACGAAGCGCGCCTGTAACCTGCGCTTGAAGTGAAAACGACGGAGGGAGGAAGGGTACTGTGTTTTCAGTGATCATCCCCGCGTATAACAAAGCGCGTACCTTGCCGGCCACTGTGGAGAGCATCTTTAAGCAGACGATGGCCGATTATGAGATCATCATTGTGGATGACGGATCAACGGACGATTTCCTGGCCGCGGTGGAGCCTCTGAAGGCGGACCCGCGCGTGCGCATCATTCGCCAGCAAAATGGCGGTGTTTCTGCTGCGCGCAATACCGGCATTGAGGCGGCAACCCGGCCCTTTCTTTGCTTTTTGGATGCGGATGACGAATGGTACCCCAACCATCTGGCGGTGCTTGAGGAGATGATCGGGTGCTTTCCCGATGCCGGCATCTATTGCACCGCCTACCATGTGAGTCATGCCAGCGGCCTTGTGATCGAGAACCAGGCATACTTTCTGCAAGAAGGAACATTCCTGGTGAAGGATTACTTTGCCTACACGGAAAAGTTGGGCGGGAAGACGTTCATGCACATGGTGGCGTGCTGCGTTCCCCGCACGGCCGCGCTTGAAATCGGAGGTTTCCAAAGGGGCGTCAAAATAGGCGAAGACACGGATTTCACCCTCCGCATTGCCGCGTACTACGATGTGGTGCTGAACAATACGATCACTAGCGTCTACCACCGCGAAGAGAGCACAGCAACCAAAGACGTCAGCATCGCCTTTGATTGGTACTTTGCAAAGCGCGAGCCACAACTGCTGGCGGACGAGCGCATTTCCGCTGAGGAACGCATGTATATCCAGCGCTTTTTAGAGCGCTACCGAATCCACAAATGCCGGCATTACCTGCTTTACGGGGAGAGGAAGAAGGCCATTGAGGTATACAAGGAGCTAAAGCCTGACCCGGTGCTGCGCAAGGAGCGATGCATCACGGCGTTGTACATGCTTGTACCGCCGTTCCTCTTACGACGTGCGTATGCGCGGTTGAGGAAGATGCTGTAGGGGTGTTATGCTAAGGATGCGGAAGGGGGAAGACGGTGTTTTCTGTTGTGATTCCGGTCTACAACAAAGCGGAAACAGTGCCAATGACCCTGAGGAGTGTACTTGCACAGACGGTAACGGACTATGAAGTCATCCTGGTGGATGATGGTTCAACGGACAGCCTAGTCGGCGCGGTGGAGCCCTTTCTGGCGGACAAACGGATTCGCATGATCCGCCAGCAGAACGGCGGGGTTTCCGTTGCCCGCAACACGGGCATCGCCGCGGCGCAGAGGCCGTACATCTGCTTCCTGGATGCGGATGACGAATGGCTGCCCAATCACCTGGAAGTGCTCCGTCAGATGATCGAGAGCCATCCGGGTGCGGGGCTTTACTGCACGGCCAACGAGATATCCTACCCCGATGGCAACAAGCATGACAGCAGGGGCTGCTTCCTGCAAACTGGCACCGTCCTCGTCCCTGATTTTTTCGCCTATACCGAGCGGCTTTGCGGCAGGCAGTTCTTGCACACGTCGGTTACGTGCGTCCGCAAGGAAGCGGCTGTCGGTATCGGGGGATATGAACCGGGCATTCGCGTGGGGGAGGATACGGATTTTGCGTTTCGCATGGCGGCATACCACGCTATCGTGCTTAACGATACGGTTACGGGGGTATACCACCGCGAGTATAGCACCGCGACCAAGGA
This sequence comes from Eubacteriales bacterium, assembly GCA_031549105.1. Classification (GTDB taxonomy): domain Bacteria; phylum Bacillota; class Clostridia; order Christensenellales; family Aristaeellaceae; genus Avichristensenella. The sequence continues at coordinate 1,699 of JAVBQK010000114.1, read as the reverse complement.
TGGGCTGTTGGCATACGATTGGATATTCGAGAAGCGTGAGGCGGCATTGCTGGCCGATGAACGAATTGCTCCGCGGGAGAGGGCGTGCATCTATCTGCTGCTGGAGCGGTTCCGCATCCACAAGTGCCGCCACTATCTGCTGGAAGGGAACCGGAAAGCCGCGCAGAGTCTGTTTCGTTCGCTGGGCAGCGACGCGGCGCTGCGCAAGGAACGCGTGCAGACGCAGTGCATGATGTTGCTGCCGGGGGCCCTGCTCGGTTGGGTATACACGCTCAAAAAGTCACTGGAATAGCACCCCCTTGTGGGAAAGGAGAATCCCTGATGGAACGTGTCGCGTTTGTGATGATATCGCTGCTCCCGATGCCGCCGTCGCGCGGTGGCGCTGTGGAAACGATTGTGGACGGACTTCTCCGTGAAAATGAAAAGACAGGGCGCTATCATTTCACGGTGTACTGTCTGTTCGATGCGGTTGCGCAGACGATGTACAGCCAGTACAAATACACAAAATTTGTCGGGCTGCCGGTCTACCCGCTGCAGGAGATGGCTACCGGCTTCTTCTGGCGCTGCGTGCGGAAAGTGACCGGGCACATCCGGCTGCCGGAGCGCGCGTATCTGCGCCGTGTCTGCCGCGAGATGAAGGGACAGAGCTACAAGGCGGTCGTCATTGAGAACCAGCCGGCCTTTGTTACGGCGATCAGCAAGCTGAATGCCGGGCCTATCTATATGCATATGCACAACGAGATGCTGTCCCCCGCATTGGAGCAAAGCAGCCAGATATCTCCGAAGTGTCATCGATTCGTCGGGGTGAGCGATTTTATCTCCAGATGGCTGTGCGAGAATGCGAGCGCGCGGCCAGATCAGTGCGTGACGCTGCTCAACTGCATTGAGACAAAGAGCTTTCGCGACGCGCACCTGCCCACGTCCAGCGCCAACATGCGCAGGCAGTATGGCCTGAAAGAGGATACGATCCTCTTTATGTTTACGGGGCGCATCAACAAGCAAAAGGGCGCGCTGGAGCTTGCGCGCGCGTTTCTTCTGATGCGGCAGCCCGACGCGCACCTGATGTTTGTGGGCAGCCAGTGGTTTGGCGAGACGGTCGAAGATGACTACATGCGGGAGATCAAGGCAACGCTGGAGCCTGTACGGGACCGGGTACACTTCACTGGTTTTGTGCCGTACGCAAAGATTCCTGTTTTTTATGCGATGGCAAACATCGCCGTGCTGCCATCCCAGTGGGAGGAGCCTTCAGGGCTGACGATGCTGGAAGCACAGGCCGCCGGGCTGCCGGTGATCACTACGCGCTCCGGCGGCATCCCCGAGAACGTCAGTGAAGAGGGCGCGATTATCCTGGATCGCGGGGAGGGCTTTGAGGAGCGGCTGGCGGAGACGATGAGCGCGCTGGCGGCGGACCCCGAGCGGTGCGCGCAGATGGGGAAGGCAGCGCTAGCCTGGATGGACAAGCGGGATCTGGCATTTTTCTTTAATCGCTTTTCTGCAATCATTGAGGCAGATTAATTTTACCGTATTCATGTGGAGGCGCACTGATTAAAGTGTGCCTCTTTTTTTGCCCATCTTTATTTGTGCGGCCGCATCATAACCTTTTGATTGTGCGCATACTAAATGCATGCACGGAAAGGAGGGATGCAATGGCTTTGCTGCAAGGGCTGCGTACGGCGCTGAAAAGGGTGAATGTGACGCT
>JAVBQK010000013.1:0-35742 GCA_031549105.1 Eubacteriales bacterium | reverse complement strand
CAATAAGTTGCAGCATTTTCGCAGGGTGGCCACTCGCTACGATAAACTTGCCGATTCCTTCTTCGCTTTCGTTTTACTTGCCTCTATTGCTATTTTGTTGAAATAGCACTGCTTTTTCCCGTTTTCAGAATGACCCTAGTAGAGTATCTACATTAAATAGCGTTTTGACGGGCACAACAATCCTTGTGCCCACACCGGAGGATAAATACGGAGGAAATCCATAATGAAAATATTCCCAGAGAACACAGCGAAAAGCCGATTGGTTTTGTTTGCGGCGCTTCTTTGCCTGCTGCTTGCCTGGCTAGCGTGTGCATCCTTCGCCGCCGCGGAAGAGCTGACGACCGAGAAGAAATACCGGGCGAAAACCCTGCTCATATCAGAGACATGGATTGACCCTGACGGCAACCGGGCACTAAACACCGATGGATACTGCTATTACACAATAGATTACAACAGCCGTAACCTGGCGACAAAAAAAGCGTATTACGATTTAGACGACCAATTGGTCAACCTTCCGGCGGGCTATGCGATTGAAAAGCGCGAGTACGATGGGACGGGCAAGTTGCTGTCCGTAAGCTATTGGTCCGCCGATGAACAGCCCGCGCTCTGCGCCGCTGGCTACTCCCGCATGGTCAACACCTACGCGGGACGCAAGCTCAGCATCGTCGAATACTTTGAAGCACAAGGCGAATATGTCGCGCCGGAAAAGCTCTATGCGAAAAAGCAGATTACCTACGACGACCGGCTGCGCATCATCAAGGAAGAATACTTCGGCGTGGACGGCGAGTACATGATGCTGGCAGATGGGTACGCGTATGTGGAGTATGAGCGCCGCAGCGGCAACCAGGTTGTCAGCGAGCAGTATTTTGATGTCGACGGCAAACTGGTGACGCCGGGGCGCAAAGCGTATGCGGCGGTGCAGCAGACGTTTGGCAGCGGCGGGCGGATCATGTCCACCGAGTACCGGGACGAAAACGGGGATTTGGTGCTCGGCAAGGAAGGCTACGCGCGCATTGAGTACGAGTACGTCAGCGAACGGTCCGAGCAGGTGGCCGAGGAACGGTATTACGGCACGGACGGTGAGCCGATCCTCATTGAGGGCGGGTATGCGGGCATGCAGTTCACATACGACAAAACTTATAACGTTCTGCGTCAGGAACACTTCCTGGGCCTGGACGGGGAAGTGACGCTGTGTGACGACGGCTACGCGATGGTTGAGTACTACTACACCTCCAGCATGATCCGCGATGAAGCGTACTTTGGCCTGGAAGATGAACCGGTGTACTGCAAGGACGGCTTTCACAAGGTTGCATACACCTACAAAAAGAAACTGGTGGAGACCGAAACCTTTTATGATACCGAAGGGGAGCCGATGATCTCGCCGCACAAGCAGTGCGCGATGATCCGCTACACGTATGACGCGGCGGATAACGTCAGCAAGGAAGCGTACTTTGACGCGTCGCGTGGGCCGCTCACCATGGAAGCGGGATATGCGGCGGTTACGCGGGTGTATGACGCCGCGCGCAACGTGATCGAAGAGCATTACCTGGATGCGGATGGCAAGCCGGTGGTATCCTCTGCAGGCTACGCAACGGTAGAACGCACCTTTTCCAGCGCGAAAAAGATCACCTATGAGGCATTCTTCGATGCCACGGACAGCCCGGTCCGCATTGCCGACGGATACGCGTCGCGGCGCATCACCTACGATACCGCAGGCTATGCGGTGCTGGAGGCGTACTTTGACGAAGCCGGGGACCCCACCGCTCATACCACCCGCAAGTACGCCTCGATTACCCGGGTATATGCGGGCGGCAAGGTGGTCGAGGAGCGGTACTACGGTGCAGACGGACTTCCTTTCTTTGGCGACGCGGGATACGCCGGACTGCGCAGAGAGTACGATGACGCGGGCAATGTCATCTATGAAGCATACCTGGGCGACGACGGCGACACGCTCATCGCCATCGCCAAGGGGTACGCCGCTCTGCGCCGCCAGTACGATGAAAACAAGAAAATTACCTGGCAGGAGCATTACGGCGACGATGGAAATCCCGTAGCGCTTGCCGCTGGGTACGTGGCCTTCACCCGTGCGTATGACGAAGACGGCAACATAGCCGAAGAGGCGTATTTCGATGTGGATGGCCAAAAGACCGCCTGCGCGAAGGGATACGCGTCAGTAACGCGTGCCTACGACACGGACAAGCATTGTACGCTGGAAGCGTACTTCGATGCGGATGGCATGCCAGTACTTTCCACCGACATGTGCGCACGCCTGGAACGCGCATACGATGAAGCCGGTAATATCATCCGCTATGCCTACTACGGCCTGGATGGCACCCTTGACAGTGCGAGCCGTGGCTACCCGGTCATGGAACGCGGCTACGACGAGAACAAGAAGGTTATCTACGAGTCGTACTTCAACGAGCGGGAAGAGCGCATCCCCGGCAAGTCAGGGTATGCGATCGTGCGGCGCGAGTACAACGCGAGCGGCCAGATCGCCGTAGAGACGTATTTCGATACGGAGGACGCGCCGCTTACGCTGCCCGCGGGCTATGCGGGGCTGACGCGAACGTATGACGCGGACGGAAAGGTCGCGCGCGAAACGTACCTGAACGCTGAGGGCGACATCACCATAATCCCCAAGGGCTATGCGATGCTGGAGAGCGAATACGGCCCGGATGGCCGGGCGAGCCTCCTGCGCTATCTGGATACCGCGGGCCAGCCGCTGGCACAGACCGATGGATACTGCGCGCTCACACGGCGCTATGATTCCGAAGGGAACATAATCCGTGAGGAGTATCTGGACGCGGCTGGTATCCCAATGCTCACCAAGCGAGGCTATGCGGCGGTCACCAAATACTACAATGGCAGCAAGAAGGTAATCCGGGAGGTCTACTTCGGCACCGACGGGCAACCGCTGATGCTTGCCGCGGGGTATGCTGGCAAGCGCCTGGCCTATGACGCGGCGGGGAATGTCCGGCTGGAATCCTACTACGACGCAACGGACAGCGCGATCCTCCTGCCCAAAGGATACGCCGCGCTGGAGCGGACCTATGACGAGAACAAGCGTGTCCTCCACCAGCGTTACCTCGGCCTGGATGGAGCGGCCATCATCACATCGGATGGGTATGCGGGCTTCCGCCGCGAGTACGACCAGGATGGAAATGTCATATACCAGTCCTATCAGGACGCATTTGACATGCCCATCGCGATTCCCGCTGGATATGCCGGCATACGCCGCGCGTTTGACGGGGACAAGCACGTGATTCAGGAACGCTACTTTGATACGCTTGACCAGCCGGTAATGCTTGAAGCGGGGTACGCGGAGATCACCCGTGAGTATGGGGCGGACGGTTCCAGCGTGGAGGCGTATTTCGATACGCAGGGCGCTGCCATATGCTGTGCCAAGGGGTATGCGGTGATCAAGTGCCGCTATGATGAAAACAACCGGGTGGTCTGGGAGGCCTTCTTCGATGAAGTCAGCCAGCCAATCCTTTGCGGCGAATATGCCAGCCGTACGATGGAATATGACGCGAGCGGCAACATCACACGGCAGGCATATTACGGTGTGGATGGCAAGCTGCTTGCGCAAAAGAAGGGCTACGCGGTGCTGATCCGCGCGTATGACGAAAACAGGAAGGTCACCTATGAGGCCTATCTAGACGAGTCCGAACACCCGCTGGTGATTGGCGCCGGGTATGCGGCCATCCGCAAGGCGTATGATGGCGAGGGCCGGGTCACGGAAGAGTTCTATTATGATGCCGATGGCGGACCTCTGGCGATGAAGCGGGGCAACGCAGGCCTTTCGAGGACCTATGACGCCCAGGGCAATGTGCAGCGCGAAATCTACCTGGACGGAGACGGCGCGCCCATCGAAATTGCCTCCGGATACGCCATGCTTGACCGTGAGTACGACGAGCAGGGCCGCGCGGTGCTGGAAGCGTACTTCGATGTCAGCGGCGCCCCAGCGATTCTCCCCGCCGGGCAAAGCGCCCTGCGCAAGGCGTATGATGCGCACGGGAATGTCTCTGTGGAGACATGGCTGGATGTTGCGCTTGAGCCCATTCTCAACACCAGTGGGTATGCTGTGCGAGAGCGGGAATACGGAGAGAACAAGGAAATCCTGTCGGAATCGTACTTTGGAACCGACGGAAGCCCAATCGCGGTGAAAGCTGGGTATGCTTCCCTGCAGCGCGAGTACAACGATGCCCTACAAAAGGTGTTAGAGCTGTACTTCGACACAGACGGCGTGCCCGTGCTAATCCGCAGCGGATACGCGCAGGTACGCTATCAATACGACGACGCAGGCAATGTGGCCGGAGAAGCGTACTACGACATCGACGGAGACCCTATGCTATGCAGCAAGGGCTACGCCATCGTCCGCCGGTCATACGACGAGAATAAGCGGAAGCTATTCGAGTACTACTTCGGTGTGGACGGCGAGACCGCGCTCATTGGCGAGGGATACATAGGCATTCACTACAAGTACGATGACGCGGGAAACGTGACCGAAGAGCTGCTTCCCCCGCCCGAGGAAGAGGCCGAAGCAAGCGAGACGGTATCACTGTAGGGACGGGGAGGGGAACGCCAAGGGGCTTTGCCCCTGGATCCCCACTTAAGGGCTTTGCCCTTAAGAATCCCAACATTTCGCCTCACGGCGGGAGATGTTCTGCTGATTACTTATATTTCGTCGTCTCGCGCCAGCGTGTTGTCCCCTTCGCGATATATAGCCAGCAGGCGTTTCAATTCTTGTACTTTTTCCGGGAATCGGCTATGACACTCTTCCTGCTCGGAAGGATCACTCGCCAGATTGAATAGCTCTGTGCGGCCGTTTAGCCGATCGGCGTTCACGGTCAGTTTCCAGTTATCCTTCTTAACGGCAAAGCTTGCATGGCTCATGTTCCAGTACAGCGCCCGGTCAAGCGAATCGGCCTTCCCTGCCAGCACGGGCAGCGCGCTGACGCCATCCATCCGTTGCCGCTCCTGCTCACCTACGCCCAGCATCTCCGCAAAGGTCGGCAGCCAATCGGCAATGTGAATGTCCGCGTCGATCGCCTTGCCCTGCTGCCAGCCCGGATAGAGCACCGCGGCGGGCGTGCGGATGCCGCCCTCATACATCTGCCCCTTACGTCCCTTGAGCGGGTAGTTCGTGCCGCTCCTGGGCATCCGCCGGAAACGGCCGGGATAGAGGCAGGTGTCCTCGTAGGCATCGTCAACCGGTGCGCCGTTGTCCGATGTGAACACCACCACGGTATCGTCCAACTGCCCGGTGCACTTGAGGGTCTCAATCAGGCGGCCGACGGCGTCGTCCATCTGCGACGTGTATGCGGCATATTCACGGAATGACCGGTCGCTTTCCGGGTCGGGGTCGTAGGTGCGGTCCTCATAGGCGTTCAGCCACCGCTCCGTCGCCCGTACCGGCGTATGCACCGCGGTAAACGGCACATAGCAGAACCATCTGTTTTCGCGCTGCCCGAGCCACTGAATCGCCTCATCGCAGATCAAATCCGTTGCGTGTCCCGGTTCATCCAGCAGTTCACCGTTGCGATGCCAGCACTGCGAGAACGGTCCTACCTTGTACCGGTGCGAATATGGGTCTACGCCACCCGCAAGGCTTCCGTAGCTGTAATCAAAGCCGTGGTTCCCTGGATAGTGGGCAATCCCGCTGCCCAGGTGCCACTTGCCAAATAGGCCCGTATCATACCCCGCCGACTTAAACATCGCGGCGATCGTGTAGAAATTGTCGGGTAATACCGGTCGGTTGGTTGGCAGCGTCGCGTGCTCACCAAAGCGGCTGGCAAACATGCCCGTCATGAAGCATGCGCGCGACGGCGTGCACACGGGGCAGACATAGTGATGCGTCATCTCCGCGCCATGCCGTACCATCCGGTCCAGGTTGGGCGTCTTGATCGGCGCGCCATGAAAGCCCACATCGCCCCACCCCAGGTCATCCGCGAGGATGAAGAGCACGTTCATCGCCATACCTCCTATGCTTCGCTGATCGGTATCACCCGCGAAAGTGCATCGCACAGCGCGTCGTCGGTCAGCTGGTTAAGCCGGTGCGTCAGGCACCATATGTTCCGGTCGCCCGGCGCGAACAGGTACTGCCGCTCCCAATCGTAGAAATGCTCGCCATCGTAGCACGCGCGCAGCCAGCCGCGCAGCGTCTCAAGCGCCCGCACGGTCAGCCTCACGTTGGAAAAACACTCTTCGCGATAGATGTTCTGGAAAGCATCGTGCTCCGCCGCCTCCAGCGCCAGCACGCCCTCCCGATGTGCGCGCAGCGCACGGTCTGTGTATAGGTACGCCTCGGGATACGCCTGCCGCTGCACGCTCTCCACCGCCAGGCAAACATCGCGCAGCGCACGGCAGCCCGTCCAGTGCAGTTTTCCCTGCAGGATCAGCGTATCATCCAACAGTTGCGCACCGCTGGCGGAAAGCCCTTCCCGCACCGCCGCGCATTCCGCAAGGTACGCTTCCCAGCCTGGTACCGCCTGCCGACACCTTTCCCCAATGCGCTCCGCCTGCTCAAACAGCGACCCTTCGCCCGCTGCCCAGAAGAGTCTGGCTGTCCCCTCCCCCACCTCACCGCGCATCAGCGTGCGGGCCAGATGGCGCAGTACAAAGTGATAGTACTGGTCGGCCGCGCGGTCGTCCTCGTTCGGCCCGTAGGGCATGGTGTGCTCGCTGAATGACAGCAGCAGCGGCGCCACGCGCGCGTCGCCGTAGTACGCCCGCGCGTAATCCCGTGCGTGTGCCTGCACATCCGCATGGCCCTGCGTCCATACTTCCCGGATCAGGTCAAGTATGTAGATATGCGGCTTGATGGACCCGACATTGATGTTCCAGTATGCGTGCGCACCGTTCCGCTCCGCCTGCGCCAGTTCCCCTTCGATCATCGCGGGACTGTTCTGGCTCATCGTGATGTGGTTGGCGGCCTGTAAATCATAGAACGACGCGTGGTAGTACAGCCCGTTCTGCCCCGGCTCGCCCAATGGCGGCATCGACGGCACGCGCGGGTTTTCGTTGTTTGTGCGGCGGTTGACCATCTTGCCATAGCCGTTGTCGCCCCATATCTTGATCACTTCCGGCGGCAGGTTCAGGCAGCCATCGCGGTATAGCTCCATCATCTCGCCATACAGGTTGGTGCAGAAGAGCGCGCCTGGGTCCTTCTCGCGCACCAGCGCCATCTGCCGCTCCACCACGCGCACGATCATTTCTCCGCGCGCCTTGGGCGTATCAAATCCCTTTTCACCCGTCCAGAACGCGCAGTCTCCCTGCCCGCGATACCCCACCGCCCAGATCACGCTGCGGCCCGCGTACTTCTCCACCGACTCCCGCCACAGCGCCTCGAACAGCTCCGGATGCTGCTGGTAGGATGCCTGCACGCCGGGGTATGCCCGGGCAAACATGCGCGCACCCAGCAGCTCCGTATGGTGCTGGGTCAGCCACAGCCCCATGTCTAGCGCAAGGAAGGATAGCTCGTCCCCGTCGTCCTTGCGGTCGGTGCCGGGAATGACCATGTTGCCACCGCAGCGTAGAATCGTCTCGTAAATCCGCCGCCACATCTCCCCCGTATCCTCGGCCGTATCGTGCCAGCCGTCCAGCAGCACCTCGTCGTTGATCATCCAACCCCGGTAGCGCACCGCTCGCGTGGGCGATGCATACTCCCCGCACAGAATTTCCGCTGCCTCGCGGTGCTTGGCAGTGCGGCCGTTCCAGAAATCGAACGGCTGCACGCCTAGGAATTTCTCGCTGAGGAAGTACAGGCCGTACACCGCACCCAGATCATCCCGGTAGGCAATGGTGACCGCATCTTCATCGACGCGCACACAGTAGCCCTCCTCGGGCAGCGCAGGGTCCATCACCAGCCTAATTGTGCTGGCGGCGCCGCTGCCGGTGAGCGTCTCCTCCATGTCGCGCTGGAGCACCGCCATCGCGTCTTCAATCGGCTTGGTACTTATCGCGGCCTCAATCCTTGTGGCCCTCGTCATCTGAAAGCTTGCCATCATGGTCCTCTTCTTTCTCTTCCCGGCGCTGCCGGTATTGTAGGGGCGTCATGCCCGTATAGGCCTTGAAGCGGCGGTTGAAGCCGGATATCTCGTAGTAGCCGCACTCCAGCGCGATGTCCTTCACCGGCATATCGGTGGTGTGCAGCAGCCTGCACGCGCAGCGCATGCGGTGCATCGTCAGGTATTCCAGCGGCGTCATCTGGCACGCCTTGCGGAACTCTACCGATAGCTTGGAATCGCTCATATCCAGCGACTGCGCGATGGATGCAACCGAAAGGCCCGGCTCCGAGAAGTGCTTGCGGATCATCTGCATCGCCTTCTCGATCGCCTCGGGCACCTCGCCCCGGGGCTGCGTGATCTCCCGTCCGGCAATCAGCCTGGAGCACGCGCTGTAGAGCATCGCATCCAAATCGTCCAGCGAGAGGCATTGGCTGAGGCTGAAGATATCGTAGATATCCTGCTCCCAACGGCCCTCCTGCACCTCGCTGACGATGACGCTGAGGATGTCGTTGTACATGCAGCGGAACCCGAACAGCGACAACTGCATGCTGCGCATCACCTTGGCGATGTCGTCCAGCGCGCTGCGCACGCGGGCCGCATCCCCGGCCTTGAGCGCCAGGCGCAGCCGCTCGATCACCTGCTGGTGACCGCCCGCGCTGCCCGCGCGCGCCTCCCAGTGCGCATCAAACCGGATCACCGACGCGTTGCCGCGCACAAAGCGGCTTTCAAATGCGTTTTCCGCCTCCAGGTAGGCGCGCGGCCCTTCCTGATAGTCCGAGTGCGCGGCGCTGATCGCCATCGTCATGCCGGCGCAGCAGGCGCGCATGCCCAGGAACTTCCCCTCCAGCCAGACAAAGAGCGCCTCCTGCTCGTTCGCGAAAGCGATCAGCGCCATCTTGTCATACAGCCCGAGCGTGCGCGCGACGCCGCTAACCGTCTCGTCGAACAGGCGGTTGAGCTTGTCGGCCGTCAGCTCATACTCCGCGTCCAACGGCTTCGCCACGATCGCCACGACGAAATAGCGCATGTCCACGTTCACGCGGATGTCCTCCGCCATCGACAGCCATTCGTCCTCGCTCTCAAACGTGCCCTTGAGGAACCGGTGCGCGAAGTCCGCCTTCTTGTGCGCCTCCGCGTTCTCCATCTTGGTGCTCAGCGCGGCGTTGTCGTCGATCAGCTTCTGCACGCTGTCGCGGATTTCCAGCAGCTCGTTCCCGGTGGGCTTCTGGTTAAGCAGCATCCCGTGCAGCAGGCGAATGGGCTTGATCCTCGACTGCACAAAGCGCGTGATTAGCAGCAGGCCGAGCGCCGAGACCAGCGCCACCACCACGACAAGCACCTGCATCGTGCCCGCCATCGCCACCTGCATCTCTTCATCGGAGACGAGCAGGATATAGCGATAGCGCATGGTTTTGCCGGGCAGCTCGATGAGGTGGTATGCTTTCCCCTCATGGTGCAGCCGCACACTCTCCATGTCCGATGCGTTCGCCGTGTCCAGCACCTTCTCGCGCGGCACGCCGCTGACCCTCTGGGAGACGAGCACCTCGTCCTCCTGGAGGATGTACACATCGCTCTGGTCCAGCGCGATGCTCCGGAACATGTCCAGATAGGTCTGCTTCTCAATAAGATACAGCGCCGTCCCACAACGAACGCCGCTGGAATATACCACCGGCACAAACACCGGCAGCACCCTCTTGCTGACCTCCTGCGTGTTGAAAAGGTAGCCGTTCACATCCTGCTCCGGTACCACAGTCAGCTGTCGAGTTCCGTTCAGGTGGTCGACCAGCGCCCCTTTGCTCATGCCGTCAAAGACAGCGGCGGTGTTGACAAAGTTTTCCAACAGGTAGGAGCTGGTGGAAGAGAACACGTATTCGTCGCCGTAAAACATCAGGTACAGGCCGCGAATAAAGTCGCTGGTGCCGGTATATACCGCCAGTTGCTTTGTCAGGCGCATCGCCTTCTCCGGCTCATCCTTGAACACAAAGGGCGATATGTTAGGCGATGAGGTGAACTGTCCGGTCATCGATACCAGCCGGGAAAGCTCGTTCTCATTCGTCTCCCGGATCAGGTTCAGGCTGTTGGTATAGTTGGAAATCAAAATCTGCGTATGAAAGCGATAAAAGCTATCATACGCATAAACGAGCAGGAGGGCCATCACCGTCAGCATCACCGCAAGATAAGAAAGATAGTACTGCCACATCAGGTTCTTTGAGGCGATGCTGGCTTTCTTCATGGCGAAGCCCCCTTGTAATGGATGCGCACCTGCCCATCGCGGGCAAGCGCGCACCTTTTGACTATGATTATACCATTGAATGCATCGCGTTTGTCAACTTAATTGTCCGCGTTTGCCTCCAGGTAGCGGTCATACGCGGCCTGATAGGTGGCGACGTACTCTGAAAGCCTCAGGTTGTCCAGCGTCTTGAGGTAGGTGTTCCAGCCATCGTCGGTCACGCCCTTGACGATGAAACCGGTGATCGCCTCGTCCGCGTACTTCTGGATTTCCGCCAGGCGCAGCTCGATCAGTTCGCTTTCCTGCACCGTCTTGGTCACCAGCTTGGTGAGAACCTGCCAAGAGTTCTTCTCGATCATGCCCGCTTCTTCATACAGCGTGCAGTAGGTGGTCTTCTCAATGCGGTGCGAGGGCATGTTCACCTTGGCAAAGTAGTCGCGGCCGCACATGTAGTAGACGCTGCTCTGTCCAGGCACGGTGCGCGTTCCGTCCGGCATCGGGTAGATGTCTACGGCGCCGTCCTCGGCGTATCCCCAGAACTCGCCATACATGCCGTTGTAGCCGTTGATCATGTTGTCAAACTGGAACTGGGTGTCGATCCACGTCAGGGCCGCTTCGATGTCCTCGCAGGCGACAGTCAGCGCCGCGCCGAAGCTGGGGATCTCCAGGTAACGGGGCAGGGTAACTTGGTTTCCATCCGCAGCAAAGGGCATCAGGCAAACATACTGGCTATACACTTCCTCGGAAGTGCCCATCGCCGTCATGCGCCAGCGCCAGAAGCTGCCGTAACTGCCGGCATTGACCTTCGCCTCGAACGAGTTGGTGTCCTGGGCGACGGTTTCGATGTCGATCAGGCCTTCCGCATACCAACTGCTCAGCGTCTCCAGCGCAGTGCGCAGGCCATCGTTCAGCAGCGGGGAGACGACCTGGTTATCATCGCTGATGGTGACGTACTTGTCGTTGAACGGTACGCCCCAGAACGAGAACATGTGGATGATGCCGTCCACCATGCTGCGGTAGGTGCCGCCCAGCGGGATTTCGTCATTCGGGTCGCCGTTGCCGTTGGCGTCCTGGTCGCGGAACGCGCGGAGCACGTCCACATACTCCTCCAACGTGGTCGGCTCCTCCAGACCCAGATTATCCAGCCACTGCTTGTTGAGGAACAGATGCGAGTCGGTGTTGATGTTCTGCGGGATCAGCCAGCCAATCTGGTACATCTTGCCGTCCGAGGAGCGCAGCGATTTCGCCAGATCCGGGTCGGCCTCCAGCAGCGCGTTGTAGTTGGGCATGTACTGCGGAATGTACTCGTCCAGCGGGATGATGATCTCCTGGTCGACGCCGTACATCTCCAGGTTCGGCGTGCCGCGCAGGATCACATCCGGATACTCGCCGGAGGCCAGCATCAGGTTGAACTTGGTGGGCCAGTCCGCGCCCTTGACCTGGTTGAACGTGGCATGCACGCCCGACTGCGCGGTGATACCGTTCTCATCGTTATAGTACGGCATCTCGTTGAAGTACAGGTCGTCGATATCCCGGTACCAAACCATCACGTCGATCTCCTTGGCGGCGCCCGCGGCCATCGCGCCGGAGACGCATGCGGTAATCATCAGCACCGCCAGCAGCAGGGAAACGAGTTTCTTCATATGGGACCCTCCTTTTATTTCCGCCAGGGCGTACACGCCCCGATTGGATTCCTTGTTAGCCCTTGAGCGAGCCGATCATTACGCCCTTGACGAAAAACTTCTGCATGCACAGGTAGAGCACCACCGCAGGCACTGTCGAAACCACGATCACGCAGTATTTGGCGACCTGCGCGCGCTGCAACAGCTCGGCGTCGTTGGCGGCGCTGTCGCGCATGCTCTCCAGCAGCTCGCGGCTGTTCTCCAGCGATGCGAGGATTTCCTTCAGAATTGTTTGCAGCGGCAGCAGCGCCCGCTTGTTGATGTAGATAAGCCCTGTCCAGTAGTCATTCCATTTGTCCACACCGTAATAGACGGAGAGCACCGCGACAATGGTGCCGCACAGCGGGACCACAATCCTGAAGAAGTACTGTAGCTGCGTCGCGCCGTCCAGGTTCGCGGCCTCGTAGAGCGCTTCAGGGATCGTCGTGGAGATGTAGGTGCGCGCCAGCATCACGTTCCACACGGATACGCAGCCCATCAGGATGCAGACCCAGGGGTTGTTGTAGAGGCCGACGTTCCGCATGGTGAGGAATGTCGGGATCAGGCCCCCATTGAAGAACATGGTGAACACGAACACCAGCGAGATGAGCTTTTTTCCCGGGAACTTGCGCGAGAGGGTAAACGCCGCGCCCATCGTGACGACAAGGCTGATCACTGTGCCCACCACGGTGTAGATGGTGGAGTTAAGGTACGAGCGCCAGATTTCCCTGTTCTGTAGCACCGCCTGGTAACCGCTAAGTGTCACGCCGCGCGGGTAGAGCGTGACCAGCCCGCGGGTGACCAGGTTGGCATCGGAAATCGAGCAGATGATCACCAGGTACAGCGGGTAGAGCATCATCACCAGCACCAGCACCACCAGCAGCAGGTTGGCGCCGTGGAACACCCGGTCCTGCCAGATGTCCTTCTGGCGGGGACGCGCCTTCTTGGTCCGTATCGCTTGCATACGCACACGCCCTTTCTCAGTACAGCGTCTCGCCCTGGAACTTCCCAGACATCGTGTTCGCGGCGACGACCATGATGAAGTTGATCACATTGACAAACAGGCCGATGGCCGATGTGTAGGAGAATTGGCCGTTGCCAAGGCCCATCGTGTAGACGTAGGTGCCGATGATGTCGGACCTGGCGATATTTCCGCCAGTCTGGAACAGCAGCGCCTTCTGCGTGGAGCTGGACATCAGCGATCCGCAGTTGAGAATCAGCATCATCGTCGCGGTGGGGATAATGTGCGGGATATCGATGTACAGAACCTTCTGCCACCGGCTCGCGCCGTCAATCGTGGACGCCTCGTACAGTTCCTGGTCTATGCCCGCCAGCGCGGCAATGTATAGAATGGAGCTCCAGCCCATGTTCTGCCAGACACCCGATATGATGTAGATAGGCCTGAACCAGTTGGCCTCGTTCATGAAGTAAATGCTATGCCCGCCGAGCGATGTGATCAAATGGTTTACGATGCCGTTGGTGGGCGAAAGGAGGATGTACAACATGCCCGCCAGCACAACCGTGGAGATAAAGTGCGGCACGTAGACGATCGTCTGCGTCCACTTCTTGAACCGGTCGTTGCGCAGGCTGTTGACCATGATCGCCAGAATAATGGGAATGGGGAAGCTGAACAGCAGGCTGTATACATTCAGCAGCAGCGTGTTGGATACCAGCCGCCCAAAGTAGTAAGCTTCGAAGAACGTTTGAAAGTGCTTGAAGCCCACCCAGGCGCTGCCCGCGATGCCGCGCACCGCCTTGTAATCCTTGAAAGCGATCTGGATGCCGTACATCGGCAGGTAGTTGAAGATGATCAGGTATACCAGCGCGGGCAGAATCAGCAGATAGAGGCCGTAGTTGTCCAGTATCTGTCTGCCCAAGGACCGCCTGCGACGGACTGGTGTCAGCGTCTTTTGCTGCACGTTCCCCTCGCCTCCTTATTTCCCCGGCGCCGCATTGCTTCCTCAACGCCATGTTCTGTGCGCATTATGGCATGGATGGCCCCTTTGGTAAATGGGACAGTTTTTTTGCACTGTTTTTGCACAATGTGAAGCGCTTTTTTGCTGGAAACACAGGCGTTTTCTGGGGTTTGCAGAAATTTTCGCCATGCGTCAAAACCCCTGATGCCCTCTCCGCGTTTCGCAAAAAGGGCGCCAGGGGATGCTTCCGGTGAAGTTGGTCGCCTGTCGCTGCTTTTTTTTACCCAGCGGGGTGTAACTTTTTCTCCGTTTGTGCGATCATATAGGTACAGATCTGTATCAAAGGATGTAGGTGGATGGCAAACGACGGGACATTGGTGTCACAGGCACTCGCGGGAGACCGTGCGGCGTTCGAGGCACTGGTGGAGGCATACTGGCCGGTGGCGGAGCGCGTCGCGCGCGATATCCTGGGCGACGCACAGCTGGCGCAGGACGTGGCACAGGATGTCTTCGCGGACATCTATGTGCAGCGGGCGCGGTATCAGCCTCGCTTTACGTTCCATGCCTATGTGGCGGCCATCGCGCGGTACAAGAGCATCAGCGTGCTTCGCGGTCTTCGGCCACATGCCGCGCTATCCGACCAGCAGGCATCTTCCAACCCGCCGGAGGATGCATTCGTGGAAACGATGTTTCGCGGCGCGCTGTATGCCGCCATGGAACAGCTGCCCGTCCCCCAACGCCGCGTGCTGAAAGCATATGCGCTGGAAGACAAGCCCTACAAGGAGATCGCGGCGGAGCTAGGGATGACGGTCGCGCAGGTGAAGATCACGCTGCACCGCATCCGCAAGGTGCTCCGGCGCGTGCGGGACGACTGGGACGCTTGATGCGCCCATCCCCTGGAAAGGACGGCAATGGTGATGAAAGAACGCATGGATGATATCTGGGAACGCGCGCGGGAGAAGCAGTCGCTGCAGGAAGCGGCACACCGGCTGCGCAAAGAGCGCCGAAGCCCGCGGCTGAAGCTGTCCGTCTCAGCGGCATTCGGGCTTATGATTGCGCTGCTGCCCATCGCCGGGGCGGCGCAGGGCGTATTGATTTTATTCTAATCATCATACAATGAGATGAGGTGTACCCATGCAAGAAACACAACCGGAGAAACGCAAAAAAAGCTGGAAACGGGAAGCCGTGGAGTGGGCGTTGACCTTCCTGTGTGCGATAGCGATCGCGTTGCCCATCCGGGCATTCGCCTTCTCCCCGTTCGTCGTCGACGGCAACTCGATGAACGACACGCTGGCCGACAACGAAGTGATGTTCACCACTAAGTATGACTACCTCTTCGGCGGCAATCCCGAGCGGTTCGATGTGGTCATCTGCCGCTACCCCGGGCGCACGGAGAACTTCGTCAAGCGGGTGGTCGGACTGCCCGGTGACACGGTGGCTGTGCAGGACGGCTATCTGTACGTCAACGGCGAACAGTACGAAGAGGAATACATCACCCACCGCCCCAACTACCGGATGGAGCCCTATACCGTACAGGAAGGCGAATACTTCGTGCTGGGCGACAACCGCTCCAACTCAAACGCCCGCCACCTTGTCGGGCCGCTGAAGCGCGACCAGATCATCGCGCATGTCCGGTGCGTGATGTTCCCCCTGGGCCAGATACGCGGGATACAGTGAAAAAGCGCCGGGGGATGCCTTTGCCGCCTCGTACGATGAAATGTGTGGAGAGCTTATCCCAGCATTCAAGAAATTGCTTGAGTGCGAAAAGTACGCCATTACGTTAGGCGCCCCCCTCGTCTTTATACACAATACCAGCGCGTACACTCTACCCACAGGCAAAATACCGCTTACCGAAAGCTACACAGCTTGTTGGACACATAGCCAATCTGCCCGGAAGGAAGGACCACACAATACCAACCATTTTCAGCAACATCAATACAGTCCAGTGCAACCCCAGGCGATACGCCTGCCAGCCAATCGCCCGTCTGGCTCGGTGTGGACCGAATGTTCGCGAAGTCATTGCTGGTGATGGTAATGACGCCCAGAATCTGCCCAGTATAGCTGGCCTGTGTGTCTTGCGCGGAAAAGGCCACCAAGTTACTGGGCACATAGCCAATATAGCCATCAACAAAAACCTTGTACCAACCCAGCGCGTCTTGCCCCACGCACGGATAAGACTTTCCCGAACCGATGCGGACAAGCCTGTTGCCGTCTTCCGACGGGCGGTTGCGCACAGAAACAGTGTCCGGATACGTCACGGTGACAATCCCAGTAATTTGAGAAGAGGATTGGGAGGAAAATTGGGAAGGTGATGCGGTGATTACATCGTCAGAGTAGAAGCCCTGCTCCCCGCCGACATTGTAAAGGCCGTAAAACGGCAGGGCAGCGGCCCTGGAGCTGTCCGCCGAACCCCGCGTCAGCGGCCAGCCAACCCAATCAAGGTAGCCTTGCGGCAAATCACTCGTTTTCAGGCCGGGGAGGTAGAGCCGAAACTCACCGGCATTATCGAACCCATACGGATCCGCGGTGATGACCTTGACCCCGTCAATGATCTTTTCCTCGTCTTTCACGCCTTCGGTGCGAAGGGTGGCGACCCGCATGGAATACTCAAAATCATTTATCCGCGTGATATCCGTAAACGTACCGCTGAAATAGCATTCATATCTCGTTCCGTTGGGGTATCCGTCCCCTCTGTCACCCATATTCGAGTCCTCATAATGGCCGGAAAACGTTCCATCCGCATTGATATGAACCTCCGTCCCCCACCCGCCCGCACCGCTTGCAAACGTGAATATTTGCGGAAGCGCCGCGAAAACATCGCTTGGCGCGGCTATGGCCGTGGCGCTTGCCAGCGCGGGGATTGCCATGAAAAGGCAAAGCATGGCAATAGACAAGGCTACTGTTGTGGTTTTTTTCATCCTGATCACCTCCTGCGTTGTAACCATACAACGCATCCAAAGGAGGGATCATTGCCTATCGAAGGGTAATTTAGGAAAAACTTACAAGGCCGTTGCGCCCTCCTCCGTCATTCCCCGCCAATTTTCTCCGCCAGTTCATTTAGGTACACCCAGCGGTTCATCTTCTCAGCCAGCGCGGTCTCCAGCCGCTCTTTTTCCGCGAGGACGGACAGCAGCTTTTCATAGTCGCTGGCAAACCGCTCCGTATCTTCCTGCGCTTGCCGCAGCTGGTCCTCCAGCGCCGCGATATCCGCATCGATGGTGCTAAACTCGCGCTGCTCGGCAAAGGTAAACCTGAGCTTCGCTGGCTTTGAAGGCGCACGGGAAGGCTCGGCAGGTTTGGCCTTGTCCCCTTTGGCGGATGGCGCCGCATCCGTATCGCCAGTCTCTGGCTCGCGTTTCTCCAGATAGTCCGAATAACCGCCGGCGTATTGGCGTATCTCGCCCCCATCCCGGAACTCAAAGATCGTATCGACGACCTTATCCAGGAAGTACCGATCGTGGGATATGGCGACGACCGCGCCGGAGAAGCTCTCCAGATAGTCCTCCAGCACGGTGAGGGTATCGGTATCCAGATCATTTGTCGGCTCATCCAGAAACAGAATGTTAGGCGCGCCCATGAGGATGCGCAGCAGGAACAGTCGCCTTTTCTCGCCGCCAGAAAGCTTGCTTACCGGGGTCCACTGCACGCCGGACGGAAACAGAAACCGTTCCAGCATCTTGGCGGCGGAAATGACACCTTCGTTTGTGGCAATCTCGCCCGCTTCTTCCTTGATGTAATCAATGACGCGCATATCGGCTGGCGGCGTATCCCACATCTGCGAAAGATAGCCGATTTTCACCGTTTCGCCGCGGTCAACGCTGCCCGAATCCGGCGCAAGGGCACCCACAATCATTTTGACGAGCGTGGATTTACCGCAGCCATTTTTGCCGATGACCCCAATCCGCGCATCCCGAAGCAGCACATGCGAGAAATCCTTCACGATGCAGCGCTCCCCAAAGGACTTGCTGATGCGGTTGATTTCAATGGTTTTTTTGCCAAGCCTGGAAGACACGGAATCCATCGCGAATGCCTCGGTTGGGGCAACCACACCATCCGACAGCGCATGGAAGCGCTCGATGCGGTCCTTGCTCTTGGTGCTCCGGGCCCGCGCGCCGCGCTGCATCCATTCCAGTTCCCGCCTGTACAGGCTGCGGTTCTTGCGCTGGGCAGCAAGCTCCATCTCCTCGCGCTGCGCCTTGCGTGCCAGGAACTGCGAATAGTTGCCATCGTACGTGTACAGCGCACCCGCGTCGATTTCCACGATGCGGCTTGTCACGCGCTCCAGGAAATACCGGTCATGCGTGACCATCACGATCGCGCCCCGGTAGCGTTTGAGGTACGCCTCCAGCCACTGCACCATATGGCTGTCAAGATGGTTGGTCGGCTCATCCAGAAGGAGCAGCTCACACGGGCTCATCAATGCGCGCGCAATCGCAACGCGCTTTTTTTCGCCCTCGGACATGGTGCTGGTATCCATATCAAAATCAGAAAAGCCCAGCTTGGTCAAGATGGTTTTCGCTTCATGAACGGATTCATCCTGCTGCTGCGCATCCGTGTGTGAAAGCACGATCGATAGCAGGGACAGGTTCTTATCGAATGTAGGATTCTGCTGCAAATAGGCAATGCGCGCACCGGACGCCTTGCTGATCGTCCCATTGTCGGGCGTAGTCTGCCCGGCCAGAAGGTTGAGCAGCGTTGTCTTGCCCGTGCCATTCACGCCGATGATGCCGACCTTGTCGGTGTCATTCAAATAAAGAGACACGTCCTGAAGAAGCACTTTTTCCGAAAAGCTTTTGCTGATTTTCTCCGCGGATAGTAGAATCAAGTTGCACCTCACGCAAACCGTTACAGTAAGTAGTTGTTATCCCTGTTTGCCACTTGCAAGGCATGGAGCTTGTAGGTCGCATAGCCTTCAACCACAAGCGGCTCCGTCTTGCAGATGGCCTCGGCCTCCTCATAGCTTTGGGCCCTGATGATAACCATGCCCGCAACACCGGGATATCCTTTGAATGCCCCGCAGAGCTCCACCTGACCATTGTCATCCAGTTCTCTTAGGTGCTCAACATGCCTGGTGACCACCGCTTTGGTCATCTTATTGTAGGTTTTCCCTCTTTCGATCAACATGACATACAGCCACTTTTCCATGCTATTACCTACCCTATTATCATTGCGCAAGGCTGTCGCCTCACCTTTTGCCTGTGTACTGCACAATCTTCCCGCACACCTTCTGAATGTCGATCGGCTTGCCCAGGTGGTCATTCATACCCGCATCAAGGCTTCGGTCTATGTCCTCCTGGAATACATTCGCCGTCATCGCTACAATCGGGATGGTTTTCGCACGCGGGGCCTCCAGCGCGCGTATGGAGCGCGTCGCCTCCAGCCCATCCATCACCGGCATCTGAATGTCCATGAAGATGATGTCGTACCGATCGGGCGCCCCCGAAAACGCCTGAACCGCCTCGCTGCCGTTGCTCACGCTGTCAATCTGTATGCCGGTATCCCCAAGCAGCTCTTCAAAGATCAACCGGTTGATTTCGATATCCTCCGCCAGCAGGAGGGTTAGTCCGGCAAACGCGTTCGGCTGCACCGCGCCCATCTCCAGATCTGCCGGGGCATGCTCTCCACGCCCCTGATCCATCTCCGCTTCGTGGACACGCAGCAGGCCAATCTCAAAGACGAACTCCGATCCCTCCGAGGGCACGGAGGTCACCCGGATGTGCCCGCCCATTTTCTCCACCAGGTTTTGGGAGATGGAAAGGCCCAGCCCCGTTCCCCCGTATCGGCGGGTGATGCTGTTGTCCGCTTGCTCAAAGGACTGGAAGATTTTATCCATCTGTTCCGGGCGAATGCCGATGCCGCTGTCCGCGACGGAAACGCGGATGACCGCCTTCTCATCCCGCTCCTCCAGCAGATTCGCCTCCAGGCGGATGCGCCCGCCCTCGGGTGTGAACTTGACAGCGTTGGAGAGGAGGTTGGTGATGACCTGCGCAATGCGCATTCTGTCTCCAATATAACGGCCCTTCAGCGTGTCCCCCATCCCGGTGGTGAACTGCAGGCCCTTCTTCTCGGCCTGCTCGTGCACCAGACCCTCGACGGTGCGCACCATCTCCTCAAAATCGAAGGGCGCTTGCTCCAGCTCAATCTTGCCGGATTCTATCTTGGAGATATCGAGGATATCGTTGATGATGCCCAGCAGCTGTGCGGACGCGGTGCGGATATTGGACAGGCACTCCCGCGGCTTTTCGGTGTCGCCCGCCGCCAGACCGATCTCGGTCATGCCGATGATTGCGTTCATGGGGGTGCGGATTTCATGGCTCATGTTGGACAAGAATTCGCTCTTTGCCCTGCTGGCAGCCTCCGCCTTTGTCTTCGCCTCCACCAAGCGCTGCGACTGCAGGTCCCTCTGCACCACCACTGAGTAGGTGGCCCCGAACATCACGCCGAGCTGTATTTCGCTATCCAGCCAGTGATGGGGCGTCATAAAGGCAACGGACAGGATGCCGCTGAAATCCTCGCCTACATACAGCGGGACGAGCAATGTGGACGCGGGAGCCTCGTCGCCCACGCCGTGCTTTTGGATCAGGAAGGGCTTTCCCTGCCTGATGAACGCGTCATCCATCTCGTCCGTATATGGGATCATCTCCTGCCCGTGCAGCTCGCCCGGCCATTCATAGCGCAGCGCAAGCGATGCGCGGGGTTCATCCGCGTGGTAGATCCGGGCCGCGTCACAGCCCAGGAAGGCCGCTATATCCTGGATGGATTCCCCCACGCGCCCCGCCAGACCATCGATGCTGATGAACCGGCTGGCAATCAGCGATGTGAGGGATTGCTGCCGCAACTGACGCTCGATGGACTGTTCATATTCCCGCCGCTCGAAATAAGCGGCAAACACGCTGGTGAGCAGGATGGACAGCTGAATATCGCTATCGGTCCACGCGTTCTGCCGGCGATGCACATACTCAACAACGCCCCACAGGCTGCCGTCAATCTTGATCGGCACGGCAAGGCGGGCGCTATGCGCATCCCCGTAGGTCATGAACCGGCTGTCGCCCACCAGGAGATCATCATGCAAAGAGGTTCCGGCGGAGAAATCCCTGACCTTGACGCTAGCGGGAGAAGCAGTGTCTCGGCACCATTCATACTTCAGCGAGAGGCGATCGGCGTGCGCGTCCTTCTCCCAGAACACCATGGCGTCACATCCCAGGAACGCGCCCGCCATGTCCATGGATTTTCTCTCCGACGCGTCGTCGTGGCGAAGGTTGATGAAAATATGGGAGATCTCCGCCAGGTTCCGGTTCTTCTGCTCCAGCTCGTCCAGTAGGCGCTGGTTATGCTGCACGCCCTTCTTGAGCGCATCGATGATGTAAATGGAGAGCACGGCCATCGCAAACACTGTAACCACCAGCGCGACGAGCTGGTCCACCAGCTTGGCCGGTTCGCCCGCATGCGGGATGATCCACGCTGGCAAGAAAAACTCCACAAAGCATAGCGCGATTAAAAGCAGCGCATTCAGGACGAGCAACACGACCCGTGTCTTCTTTTCAAAGGCCACCGAAAAGATAAAGACGCAGAGCAGCGAGAACATCAATGCCGTGCCGTCATAGCCCGCCGTCTGCGTGAAGAGGAATGGAATGTAGATAAACCCGACCAGAACGACAAGCGGCCTGAAGAGCCGCAACTGAAGGCGGCGTGGCGCAAACATGAACGCAACCATCAGCGCGATAAAGGTCCATTGAAACACGACGCCAAAAATGCCCTTGCCAAGTAGGGTATTGGTGGTAGCGGATAAAACAGACGCAAACAACGCCACCATGAAGAAAATCATGGATATGCGGTATTCCATCGGATTCGATTCATCGAAGAAGCGTATCTTCACCCCCGCGCGGGGCTTTTTACTCTGCCCGTTCTCCATATCCGGCGCCTCCATTGTCATTGAGTATGGCGCTATATTGCCAGCCTATTCCATTATAGCACAAGACAATGGGGAGGGCACTAGTGTTCTGGGCGAGTTGTTTTGAAGAATCAGGATGGGGGCGCAATCACAACCCTCTCGCCTGCCCGGTGTGCGAACTCCCTCCCGTCCGCGAGACTGAGCACGCCTGCCGCATCGGCCGTGATATACGCCTGCGAAAGCCTTCCGCCTGTCCAAGAGATATCAACCGTATACCCGCCACGGGCGCGGAGACCATGCACGCTTCCATCAGGCCAACCCTGCGGCAGCGCGGGCAGTAGGCGCAAAGAGCCCTCATGGCTTTGCAACAGCATCTCCGCGATGCCCGCAATGCCGCCAAAGTTCCCGTCGATCTGGAAGGGCGGGTGGTTGTCCAGCAGGTTCGGCAGCGTGGAACGGCTGAGCAGCGTGCGTATGTTTTGCCATGCCTTTGCCCCGTCCAGCAAACGGGCATAGAAATTGATGATCCACGCCCGGCTCCACCCCGTATGTCCACCGCCTGCCGCCAGGCGCTTCCGCAGCGTTTCATGCGCCGCAGCGAAGACCGCCTCGTCCTCCTGCGTCACCTGGGTGCCCGGGTGCAGGCAGAAAAGGTGCGAGATGTGGCGGTGGCCAGGCTCCGCTTCCTCGTACTCCTCGTTCCACTCCATCAGCGTTCCAATGCTGCTGATGCGGTTGGGGCGAATGCGCGTTAACATGCCGTGATATACGGATACATCCTCCCCCAGCACTTCGCCACACTCGACCAGCGCGGCAAAGAACTCCCGCAGAATCTGGTCGTCCATCGCCGCACCTTCCGTCAGGCAGGCGCGCTCCCCGCTCGGCAGGATGTACGTGTTTTCCGGCGAGCAGGAAGGGGACACACAGTAGTATCCATCCCCGCCCATGAGCAGGGTATCCTCAAAGAAGAGCGCAGCCTCCTGCATCAGCGGGTACATTTCCCGCAGAAACACCGTATCCCGCGTAAACGCATAGTGCTCCCGGATGTGCAGGCACAGCCACGCGCCGCTCATATGCCAGAAGGTCGATGGGATGTAGCAGTCCTGCGGCGCACAGTCGCCCCACATGTCGGTGTTGTGGTGCGCTACCCACCCGCGCGCGCCGTACATCCGCCGGGCGACCTCCCGGCCGTGCGGCACCATGCGCCGCATCAAGTCAAACAGCGGCAGGTGCAGGCTGGAAAGGTTGCAGGTCTCGGCGGGCCAATAGTTCATCTGTATGTTGATGTTGATGGTATACCGGCTGCCCCAGGGGGGCGAAAACGAGTCGTTCCATATGCCCTGGAGGTTTGCGGGCAGGCCGCCCGGCCTGCTGCTGGAGGCGAGCAGATAGCGGCCATACCGGAAATACCCGCTTAGCAGGCCGAAATCTTCGTTCCCTTCCGCAAAGCGCCTGAGCCGTGCATTCGTCGGCATCTCATCGAGCAATGCATCCACCGGCGCAAACTCCAAATGACACGCATCCATGATAGCGCGCATGTCGGCGACATGCGCATCGCGGAGGGCTTCATACCCCTTGCGCTGTGCGGCATCGAGTATTTCGCGCACCGCCGCCTCAGGGTCCTCGCAGCGGAAATCCGTCATGCTGGTCAAAATCAAATCGGCGTCGCCGCGGAGCACCAGCGTCGCGCCCAGGATATACGCATCGCCGCGTATCACCCGCACCCCGCAGGCGTATCGCACGCCCCCGTTGGCCACCTGTCCTGCCATCATCAGCGTATGGGCATCCGCCGCATACAGCCTGCCGAGCTGGTTGCCGCGGGTGAGCGCCACCCTGCAGGTGCGCGCACAGGTATTCCGCAGCGCAATCACCTGGTCGGGCGCGGAGGCAAACACCTCCCGCGCGCAGGGCATGCCGCGCCACTGATAGGCCGTATGGTGTATCCCCGTCCGCAGGTCGAGCGCGCGTGCGTAGCCGTCAATCTCTTCCGCGGGAACCGGCCGCATGGCAATGCGGTTGTTCGCGCGAAACCGGCCCGGCGCATCATCCTGGTATTCCAGCAGCAAATCGCCCAACGGCTCATAGTTGCGCGAATAGTCCGGTGTGCCGACAAAGCTCATGGCGGCAAGCCGCTGCGCATCCCCGATGCGCCCTTCGCGAATCAGGCGCTGCACCTGGGGCATCTGTTCCGCCGCATCAGGGCTGATCCGGTCGGTAAACCCGCCGGACCAGATGCTCTCTTCATTCAGCTGCAGGCGCTCCACCTCAGTGCCGCCGAACACCATCGCGCCAAGGCGGCCATTGCCGATCGGCAGCGCCTCGTTCCAGTTCTCCGCCGGACGGTCATAATACAGTCTATTCATTTTGTCCGCCTATCGCGAAACGTTTCGCTCTTTTCTTGTCAGCAATTGTAACATAAAGCCGGACGAAGTCAAGTTGACGTTGTACATAGAATATGACATAATATGAACCACTCATCATGCGGAGGTGTGCTCATGGCGGCGACCATCAAGGATATTGCTCAGCGCACAGGCCTTAGCCTTGCGACCATATCCAAATACATCAACGGCGGAAACGTGCTGGAAAAGAACAAGCTCGCCATTGATGCCGCCATCCAGGAGACGAACTTCTCCGTAAACGAAGCCGCCAGAAACCTGAAAATGAAGCGATCCGGCTATGTCGGGCTGCTGCTTCCGGCGCTCAACAATGCCTTCATGATGGACATCGTCAACAAGATTCAATACGATGTGCGCATGGCCGGCTTTGGCGTGGCGCTGTGCTGCCTGGCGTCCACCAGCGACACGGAGAGCAAGGAAGAAGAGAAAAAAGCCGTCAAGTTCCTGATGCAGAAGGGCGTGGACGGCATCATCAACCTGCCCATGAATGAGGACGGCGCGCACCTGCTGGAGCCGCTGGAAGCCAATATCCCCATCACGCTCATTGACAAGCAAATCATTACCCTCGCCAGCCGGGTCAATGCCGTGGTCATCGACAACGTAGGCGCGTGCAGGCTCGCCACCGATGAGCTGCTCAACGCTGGGCACCGCGATATCGCCGCGCTGTTTGGTGCGCAGGACAACTACACCGCGCGCAGGCGCTATGAAGGGTACATGGACGCGTGCCGCCAGCGCGGATTCGAGCCGAATGAAAAGCACACAGTATTCGCGGATAAGTACAACAAAGCAGGCGGCTACGAGGCCATGAAAAGCCTGCTGCACAGCGGGGCGACGGCCGTTCTTGCCACCAACTCCGGCCTTACCACCGGGGCGTTGCGCGTGCTGCTGGAGGCGGGGCTGTCCATCCCGGACGATGTATCCGTCGTTGGGTTCGATGCTCCCGGCGATCAGCCGGGTAAGCAGATCACTTCTGTGCTGCAACCCACCGAAAAAATCGGCACGGTCGCGGCCGAAATCATGTGCGAAAACCTCCGGGCCATCGCGCAGGGTAGGCATTTTGTGCCGCAACTGCGCACGCTGCGCGCGTCTCTTGTCCGAGGAAGTTCCGTTCAGACAAAGTAGTCCCCCCTTCTCTTCCACCCTCATAACACATGTGCACAATACCCGCAGAAATTTATGGTTGACATGTTGGGTTTTGCGTGGTATCCTCATCCAAAAGCGAAACGATTAGCTATAATTGTAAAAAATAAGTGAAACGATACCATTCATTTTGCTTTCTCACACTCTTTACGCGAGGAGGGCTTGTGGTGGGGAATGACCTATCGACAGGGCACACGCCGACAATCCGCCAGAAAACGCTTTGGCAGCGCATCGTCTCGGATTTCAAGAAGCACAAGATTGTATACTGCATCGCGCTGCTGTGCCTGAGTTACTACTTTATCTTCCGCTATGCGCCGATGGGCGGCATTGTCATCGCCTTCAAGAACTACCGCACAGCCAGGGGCGTATGGAACAGCGACTGGGTGGGTTTCAAGTGGTTCCAGCAGTTTTTCTCCAGCTATTACTTCGGCCGGCTGGTCCGCAACACGCTCGTCATCAACCTGCTGAGCCTGGCCATCGGCGGCACGGCGCCCATTCTCTTCGCCCTTCTGGTCAACGAGATCGCAAGGCCCGCCTACAAGCGCACCGTGCAGACCATTTCCTACATGCCCCATTTCGTCTCCCTGGTGGTCGCCTGCGGCATCGTGCTTAACCTAATCTCCTTCAACGGCCTGTTCAACCAGATCCGCGCGCTGTTCGGGCTGTCCCCCATCATGTTCGCCAACGGCCCCCAGTATTTCCCCTGGGTTTACGTGTTCTCCGGCGTGTGGCAGGAGCTGGGATATAACTCGATCGTGTACCTCGCGGCCCTCTCCGCCGTATCGGTGGAGCTGTTCGATGCGGCGGCGATTGACGGCTGCAACCGGTTCAAGCGCGTGATCCACGTAACACTCCCCGCCATTTTGCCCACCATCATTCTGCTCTCGCTCATGCGGATCGGCCGCCTGATGAGCGTCGGCTTTGAGAAAATCATTCTGCTGTACAACGATTCCGTGCTGGAGACGGCCGATGTGATGAGCAGCTTCGTCTACCGGCACGGCATGCTCGGCGGCAACTACAGCTACAGCGCAGCGGTGGATCTGTTCAACAACGTGGTGAACATCGCCGTTCTAATCCTGTTCAACGGCATCAGCAGGCGGATCAGCAACATTTCTCTTTGGTGAGGGAGGGGCGACTTTCATGGATGCAAAACAGCGAAAAACGCCATGGGTATATGGCAAACCCTCCACCGGCAGCCGGGTGTTCGATGTGGTCAACGCCGCATTCATGGCCGCCGTTTGTGCGATTATGCTCTATCCGCTATGGTATGTTGTCTGCTGCTCGTTTTCTGACCCCATGCAGCTGATGGCGCACCGCGGCGTTCTGCTCTGGCCGCTCGGCTTTACACTGTCGGGCTACGAGACCATCTTGGGCTACAAGGCCATCTGGAACGCTTACAAAGTGACTATCTTCGTGGTGATTGCCGGTTCCGCGCTGAACATCCTGTTTTCGGTGCTGTTTGCCTATGTACTCTCCCGCAGCGGCATGATGTGGCACAAGGTGATTACGGGGCTGGCGGTCTTCACGATGTACTTTTCCGGTGGCATGATCCCCACCTACATCGTCGTGAAGTCCATCGGCCTCTATGATACCATCTGGGCGCTGATCTTCCCCAGCCTCATCAGCACGTACAACGTCATCATCCTCCGTACCGCGTTCTACGGCATCCCGGACGAGCTGGAAGAGTCCGCCCGCCTGGACGGCGCGGGAGAGTTCCGCACGCTGTTCACCATCATGGTGCCGCTGATCGTCCCCTCCATCGCGGCGGTGACGCTATTCTACGCCGTGGGGCATTGGAACGAATGGACCGATGCGCTGCTGTACATCCGCTCGGCATCGCTGCGGCCGCTGCAGATGGTCCTGCGCGCCATCCTGATCCAGGGCGAGAACATCGAAGTAAGCGGCGGCCAGGACCTGCGTACGGAGCTGAACAACACGCTGCTGAAGTACTGCGTGATCGTCGTCTCCACCGTGCCCATCCTCTGCATCTACCCGTTTGTGCAGAAGTACTTCACCCGCGGCATCATGCTGGGCGCCGTGAAAGGGTAATTCTTTCGGCATTGTCCGATGAGAATATTTACGTTTGAGGAGGTTCATTCCATGAAAAAACTGGCAAGTGTGGTTCTGTCGCTTTGCATGCTGCTGACGGTCATCGCGCTTCCGATCGCCAGCGCGGACGAAGCGCCGACGGTCATCACCTGGCTGCACGAGGCGTATGACGTCGGCGGCCTGGATAACTGGTATGACGCGCTGTGGGTAAAAGAGCTTGAGTCCCGGCTGAACATCGACCTGCAGTTTGTTGACCTGAGCTCTGCCGTCAACACGCTGGATACCATCGCGAACCTGACCATCGCCAGCGGCGACTGGCCCCACCTGATCACCTGGGACTGGACCAAGTACAGCGGCGGCCTGGATCTGGCGATCGAGGACGGCCTGGTGGTTCCGGTATCGCAGCACGAGGAGTACATCAGCCTTGTCCCCAACTATCTGGAACTGGTAAACAGCAATGACATCATCCGCCGTGCTCTGACGCTCTCGGATGGCACGCTGGCCGCGTTCCCTCACATTGAAGAGAGCACAGCCCGCCAGGCATACAGCGGCTATACCATCCGCAAGGATTGGTTGAACCGTGTCGGCCTGGAAGTGCCCACCACCGTGGAAGAGCTGTACACCGTGCTGTGCGCGTTCCGCGACCAGGATGCCAACGGCAACGGCGACGCCAGCGACGAGCTTCCCATGTCCGACCGCTCCACGCTGAACCTCATCAAAGAGTTGGCGGCAGCCTGGGGCCTCATCTACAATACCATGCAGTTTGACCCGAATACCGGCGAAGTGACCTACTGGACGCAGGTGAACGGTGGGGCGAACTTCAAGGATTTCGCGCTGACCATGCACAAGTGGTATGCGGAAGGCCTGATTGACCCGGAGTTCACCACCAACGCACAGACCGAGATCAACTCCAAGGTCACCAGCGACGTGCTGGGCTTCTTCCACTCCAACACCAACCGCTTCCCCAGCTACTACGCGGTGCTGGAGACAGTCGTGAGCGACCCCTCGGCCGTGGAACTGCAAGGCATGCAGCGCCTCGCGTACCAGAACAACAGCGAGAAGCACTTCACCGCCGCCACCAACGTCAAGAACTGGTGCGCCACGGCCGAATCCACGATCATCACCACCACCGCGATCAAGGACGGCGTCATTGAGAAGGTGCTGGAGCTGATCAACTACATGTACTCGGAAGAGGGCCTGCTCCTGATCAACTGGGGCGTGGAAGGCGTCAGCTTTGTCTATGACGAAAACGGCAGCCCAGTCTGGACCGACGCCGTGAAAAATGCGGACACCTCGCTCAGCTCCGACAAGATCGTCGAATTCGCCATCCCCACCCGCGGCGGCTTCCCGAAAATCATGTCGCTGGA
Organism: Eubacteriales bacterium; assembly: GCA_031549105.1. Taxonomy (GTDB): domain Bacteria; phylum Bacillota; class Clostridia; order Christensenellales; family Aristaeellaceae; genus Avichristensenella. Next base: position 7,083 of record JAVBQK010000013.1, on the reverse strand, counting down.
CGCGTGGATGTCCATGGACGCGAACTCAGCGGAAGGCAAGACCGCGCTGGAACTGAACTACTCTGCGGACAAGGATCTGGTCATCGGCGACATTCTGCTCACCGGCGCGGATTCCGAGGAGTATACCAACATCATGGCGGACGTGAACACGGCGGTTGCCGAAACCTTCCTTTCGGTCATCGTCGGCAATAAGAGCGAAGCGGACATTGACAAGCTCTTCGCGACCGTAAAGGGCATGGGCATTGACCGCGCGATCGAGATCTACGCTACGACGTATGAGGCGTATCTGGGCCGGTGATGTAGCAGCGCTAATTATTTACCATCGGCTTTCCGTATTTCCATGCGCAAAAAAGGCCCGAGCTTCGTCACAAGCCCGGGCCTTTTTTACTTATGAAACCATCCTCTACAAGACGCCGATTACCTCTCCTGTTTAGGGGCTCTTTATGTGACCAGCAAATGAGAATGGGCGATATATGGCAAAATGGACTCCCTATAAAAGCAGAAGGAAGATATTGCTTTTAGATTCCTGCAGCCTGAGGCAACCCAACCTTACCCCACAGGGCTCGTCCTTGACAAAAGCCTTGAAAACGTTAGGCTGGAAAGACCGAGGGCGGTATTGATAATTCTCTCTCTTGAGTTCCTCTCGCCCTCGGCATACTTGGATTTAGCGTTTTCAAGGCTTTTGTCAAGGATGAGGTTGAGCATATTTCAGAGAATCTTACTTGCCATATAACAGGGATTTCACCTTGCCGGTAACAGATTGACAGCTACAACTACACGCCGATAAAACCATCCGACTATGTGCCTCCCAGCGGTGGCGGCGGGAACTCGAACCCCCGGTTTGTGAAATCGGGCACAGGCACCGCGGAGGCAACCAAATCCTCAGCACAGACGATTACCCACGATGGGTGCACCTTTGTGAAAGATCCCAAGACCGATTACTGGTACCGGCAGTCGGAGGCCAAGACCATAGACGGTGGGCGCACCTACTACTGGCCGCCCGGCTCAAACAAGTACATCAAGAAGTATGCGATGGGCGGGTTGGCGGACTTTACGGGTCCTGCCTGGGTGGACGGGAGCAAGGCGAAGCCGGAAAGGATACTGTCGCCCTACCAGACGGTGTTGTTCGAGGACCTGATTTCATCGCTGCACGACATCCGCGTCAAGACGCCCATGATGACGGCAATCCCTCAGATGCCACAAACGGTTGACCGGGTGTTTCATATTGAGAGCATTCAGGTGAATGTCGAGCGGCTGAAAGAGGATGCGGACTATGAGGCAATGGCGCAAAAAGTAGGCGAATATCTCTATGGGGAGATCGCACGCGGTGCGCCGGTTGGTGGGTTTCGGTTGGGGCGATAATATCTGGCTGGATACGCATTCTGCAAAGGGTGCGTATCCTCATTTATTCATCTGAAGGCTGCGCGCTGCGAACAGGTGAACTATGTTGTTCTGAACATATGCGCTGGTAAAGTGCCATCCCGCGTGAGGGGAATGCAATATTGCTCAATGCTGATTCGATTGGCCTCATCAAATGTAAGATCATTGTCTTTGCCGCAATCCCAGGTCCGCGTCAAGAATGCAAAAATGCTATTGCCAAACTTCTCAAAGGATGAAAGTGTTCTTGATTCTCCCAATGGGTCAAGTTTCTGTAAGATGTATTGCTTTCTACGTTCAAAAAGGGCATTCAATTCCGGGTGATCATCAAGAAATTTATGTAGCTGTTTTACTTCTCTATATTTTTCTTTTTTAATAGATGTAGGAGGAATGCAGGAACGAATACTTCGAAAGCAGTTGCTGAAATGATATCGCATCTTCATTCTGGCTGGCCTCCTTTCCGTATTATTTTCATAGTGTACACCAATCCAGGTTCCAAGGCAAGGAGGGATTTTCGATGCAGGGGTTTTCATTTGCTGGTATGCACAGCAGCCAATTCGGCTGCTGCTACATCCCTTCCCCGCTGGATCAGGGAAGAGAAATGCCGGGGTTTGTCGTGGAAGACATAGAGGTAGATGGCAGGGACGGCGAGTACTACGTTGGCAACCGGGTAAAACCGAGGGATTTTGCGTAGGACTGTTTTGTTGAGGACATCACGGAGGAAATGCGGCAAAAGCTGTTCCGCTGGCTGGACCGGAATGCCACCGGGGAACTGATCTTTGATCACAAACCCTATGTTGCCTACCATGTGCATCCGGTCAAGCCTGTGGAAATCCGGCAGTATATGCGCCGCAGCGAATACGGCAAGACATACAGCGGGACGTTTACGATTACTCTCCGCTGCTATGAGCCGTTTGGACGAATGCTGTACTCATCCTTTACCGGTACGCCCGATCCGAAGGCTTTGACCGCCACAGGCATCCTGCCCACTGCGCTTATGCCGCCTCTGCCTGCATTGACAGACAGGCAGTTTTTGCTCTACAATCCCGGTACGGAGAGGGCGCACACACGCATCCGGCTGGCCGGAGATGTTGGTGAGGATGGGCTTATCATTGAAAATGTGACGACCAAGCAGAAGTGCAAGATCGCCGGGTTGAAGGCGGATGAGGTACCGCCCGGCGCATACCTGGAGATTCAGAGCGAAACCGGGCAGGTGTGGCTGGTGAAGGGTGAGGAACGAGAGTTGGCGTCTCATTATCACGATCTTGGATACATCATGCTGGCTTCATGCGCTCCTTTCATACGGACATTGCGAATATCCCACACCGAAGGGGCGAAGGAAATCACATCGGAGGATGGGTTTGCCCCGCATATGGCGGGGCAGTACGTTTACTTGAATGGCAGATGGATGAAGATCCATCGGGTGCAAGATGCGCACACTGCGCATTTGATACAGGCGCCGACGGTGACTGGTTTTACCAGCGCGCCGGTGGTGACGATGAACGAGATGGTTCTTCGGGGCGATGGAGTTTACCTAGAGCGATTTGATGCGGCGGTAATTGCTAGGGCAAGCTAATGGAGGCAAAAATGCGCTACCATGATGGAGGAAGAACGATAGCGGCATTGTCACCAGTTAGCTGTTTGATGGTCTCCTCCGCGTTTACGTCGTAATAATAGAGCTTCCACTCGAAGTACGTTTCGCCTGAAAACAAGATTGTCCCACCGTTTGTCTGGACGTAGGTATTGCCCGAAAATACAAACGGCTCTAAAGATGGTTTGCCGGATATAACAAACATGGTTCCTTTTGAAAGGTAGAACACGTTATTGGAAAAGACAATATTCTCGAATTGATTTGGTCTGTAGTATTCAAAGGCCATAATCGCATGGGGATCATGGTTCCCTTCCTCGCCCCAACCAAAGCCAGTATACATCCAATAATTATCGTCAAACAACAGATCTTTGAACCGCAATGCGTCTCCCTCATCACTGGGGAAGAAATTGTAGATATTTCCTCCCTGGCCGTTGCGTTCAAATAGATTGCCGGATACACTGATGTTTTCGATCAGGTTGTCCAGGTGGTGTTCGAAATTGAACGCCTTCATAAAACAATCATGAATATAGTTGTTTTCAATCCGTACATTGGAGGGATCAAATGCAACCAAGGCGACGCCGTCAAAGCAAATTAAGTCGCGGAGGCTTTCCGGCTCAAAAGGTGATTTGTCCAATGGCATATAGGCATACGCCCCGCCGCCGATGTAGCTGATATCACAGTTTTGCAGGGTAAGGCCGTCTTGTATAAAAGAAGCCATATTCCCGCCGTAGCGTAAGCATAGATTGTCAATGACATTGTTTTCTGTTGGGGTCAGGATATCGCTGCCGTCCTTAGACCCATGCGGATCTGACGAAAACTCAATGGATTGATAGACCGCACCGGGGTTTCCCTCATCACAGCGCAGGTATAGCTTTCCTTTCATGTCCATACCCCAAAATGTTAGGGCACTACCGTTTTCGAAATGCGAGGTGGCGTCAGTAGCTTCCCTCGTGATCTTCATACCTTTCAGATCGGTTTCATTGAAAAACCAGTTGTGCTCAAGGACGTGGACGCTGAAGGGCGTTTGCATGTCCAGGCTGATAACATATTGCTCAGACGCCATGTCCCAAAATGCGGGATACTTTTCCGCCACTTTTTCTCCGTCATTGAACACGATGGAGCCGCACTCGTTCATCTCAATATGGTATACCCATACATTGTTGCTGCCAGGCACGAGCGACCAGAAGTCAGGGTTGGCGCCATTCTCCGGTGAGCCGTAAAAGCGTGGCTTATCCCCCTCGCCGTATGCGGAATAAGTGACACCCTTTTGGCAGAAAAGTGAATAATTACGCCATATATCGCCGCGCTTGAAGAAAACGCCATCACCTGGCTTTAGCTTGGCGTTGTTTACTTTTTTAATAGAAGCCCACGCCGTCTCGGGAGACCTACCGTCGTTTTTATCATTCCCGCTATTGGACACGTAATACTTCTTGCCGGTGACCTCAACCAACGTGGGACTGTTTATTATTGCCTCTTTTCTCTCTTCGGCCAGGCGTAAAATATCTCTGTCTGCATCAGTTAAAACACGTTCGCCGTCCAGGCCACTGTCGTACAGACGTAACGCCGCCAATAGGGCTTCGGTATACAGAAACGGGTCGCTCACCCGCATGGTGTTGCCTGCCGCTTCATAGTCGAACAACGTTCTGTTGGAGTAATAAGACATCCTGCCGAATGAGTATGTAATTGCGTCGCCGCGCCGGTTTTCGTTGTCATCCTGAGGGTTAAAGAGGATGGTAGGGATACCTTCTTGCAATGACCGTGGGAATATGATGTCATTGGGCTGGTACTCCTGCCCGGTCTTTCCGCCCCAGTTGCCAAGACGCTCCCACAGTATGCCGGAGTTCTCTACATTTTTACGGGCGTATTTTTCGCCAAGGCTTTCTGCCGCACAGAGGATAGCAAACATGCCGTCAGCGCGCGTCATGATTTCAACGGATTCCCGAGCCTCGGGTAAACGGGTATGCCATTCCTTCAGCTTCGTGCTGTCCGCCAGTTCTATGGTACGATCCAGCATGCGCATGAACTCTGCGAATGTCACTGCTTCATCCGTTTCACGGTAGACGCCAATGCCAAGTTCCAAAGCACGGTCAAGCTCTGCCTCGCCGTAAGCACGGGGATTGGTTGGAGACATGCTTGCAACTAAATTGGCGGCGTTGCTATACCCTGAAAAGCTAATTATAAGGCATAAAACCAGGGCCATGGTATAACCACATTTTTTCATATTGACCTCCCTGTAGGCGATAGTCGTGTTCTCCATCAAATGATGTGTATAGGCTAGAATCCAGTAATCTTACTCAAAATGATCATAGCATACAACTGCGAGCTATTCAACAAACAAGGGCCAATCAGCTTGACAAAAGGTAGCTTAATCATCGCGTATCCAATAAGATCCATTCCGGTCAAATGGCAATCAGTCTATCGAGGAAAAAAGGAGATGTGGGGATGACAAAACGCATTGCATAGTCTGTGCATGACATGAACCAGCAAAAGCTATGTGAGCTCTACAATTCGGATACACCCGCATCCGGCCAGGCTCATGATATAACCTTGACCAGCCAGATGAACGGATGGAAGGAACTATCGTTTACTGTTCCTTACGCCATAGATGGCGAGAAGAACTGGCGGATTGACTACTTGCGCGGAGAACATCTGGTGCGGGTGATCATCGACGGCGATGTAGATTGGTACATCCTTGATTCGCCGGCGCAATCGCACAAGGGATTGACGGCTTCCTGCACCGTGACCTGTTCGCACCTGTCCAGCCTCCTGAACAAAAAGAACCTGTTTCTCTACTTCGATGATGAAAACGGCATAGGCACAGCCCAGGAATTGTTGGGGAAAGCACTTGCGGGTACGGGCTGGACGCTGGGGTTCTGTGAAACATTCTTGGAGAGAGACGGCACAGCAGAGAAAATACGATCCTTGAAAGCGGATGGAAAGCGCGGTGCGTATCTGCTAATATCGGACATCTGCGAACTGTTTCAGGGATACCTTTTTGCCTGATGATCGGTTTGCTGTGAAGTTCATACCGGAATGCATCGGCCTGATCGGCGGTAAGGAAGTTGCTGTGGAGGCCAAGGAACTGCTGCTGGAGAAATACCGCAAACAGTGGGAAACCGACATGTCGGAAGCGCGGCGCGAGCAGCTGCAGCAGCAGATCGGTGCGACGTAGACGGCGCTGCTGGAACTGTATGGAGGAAACACGGAAACGGAAGGGTTGTACGCCCTGATGGAGCGCGCAGTGGCGCTGGCGGTACGAGTGGCGGATGCCAACTTGCTGGTGAAGCTGGATGGTGGCAGGCAGCAGATGGCCGAGAACGCCTTGGCCGCGGTACTGGGCGATATGCTGCGGGATGGGTATTGGTCCAACACCTCCTACGCGCCAGGGCAGGAGAACTGTTTGTACCTGGACGCGCTGGATGTGATGGCCGAGGTGGCGAAGCCTGCTGTATCCTATACGGTCAGCATTCAGAACCTTGCGATGCTGTCGGGGTATGAACAGGAGCAGTTCAAGCTTCACATGACCGTGCGGATATGGGATGAAGCGCTGAGCCTGAACGATTATGCCTATGTGACCAAGATTACGGAGCATTTGGATGCGCCTGCGAAAGATAACATAACGATATCCAACGAGGCCATCCACATCGGCGGCGCTACATTGGAGAGCATTCTGCGGCGCATCACGGCTGTTGCGGAAGCCGTCAATTCGAAGAACGCGTTGTACGACAGAGCGAAGGCCATTTCTGCTGATGGGACGATCCCCATGATGCGGCTGCAGGGTACTATTGATGTGCTCAAGACGCGGTTGTTTTTATCGGTCAGCAATTGGTATACCGATGACAATGGGAATATAATGCTTGAATCGCTGGACGGCCGCAGCGCCATGAAGCTGTGCGGTGAGGGGTTCATGATTGCCTCTGCCAAGACGGGCGATGGCAAGTGGGATTGGCGTACTTTTGGGTCAGGCGAAGGGTTTACTGCGGATATGATTGTCGCTGGGTATCTCTCCGCCGATCGAATCGAGGCACGTACCATAACGGCCAACAAGCTGGCTGCGGATGTTGGGCAGTCTTTGGATTTGAGCAGTAATAAATCCATCAACCTGTTGGTGGAGA
>JAVBQK010000069.1:0-129022 GCA_031549105.1 Eubacteriales bacterium | reverse complement strand
GCTGCTTGGCGAATTGTCGGGATTCGTCTGGGCAAAGCCCTTCCGTGGGTATCCACGGCCGCCCGCCCCTTGCCGTACCTCGTCCCTCCAACCCCTCACCCCACAATGCCCGTACGCTCAATGCTCTCGGTGAAAAACCGCTGCAAAAACAAGTACATGATAAGCAGCGGGGCGATCACCAGCAGCGCCGCCGCCTGCACCCTGGTGGTGTAGGCGAACGCATCCAAGTAGTTGGCTCCTTCCATGGCGGTCTGGGCCAGGTTGTACTTGATCACCGCCAGCGCGGTGGATAGGGTCCACTGGTTGCTCATGTACATGGCCGGGGCGTAATATTCATTCCAGTACCACACCACGGAAAATAGGAACACCGTCACCATGGCGGGGATGGCATTTGGCAGCATCACCCGGATAAATGTACTCAAAAGGCCACAGCCGTCCACCGCCGCCGCATCCTCCAGTTCCTTGGGCAGGCCCCTGAAAAACTGCCGGTAGATGAAGATGAACAGGCCGGACTTAAACCCGGCCCCCAGAAGCGCCGGCAGATAGAACACAAAAGACGTATCAATCAGGTTGATGTATCCCTTGCCCCCTGTGAGGAAGGGAAACAGCTTGAGAAGCCCCCCAAAGGTAAACCGCCGGTACTGCATGTAGGTCGGGATGGCCACCAGCTGCTCCGGCACAACAATGGTCAGGATCACCATGGCAAACAGTAACCCCTTGCCCCGGAAGTTAAACCTGGCAAACCCATACCCCGCCAGCATGCAGGAAAGCAGTTGCAGCATCGCGCTGACAAAACTCACCAGCACTGTAGTCTTCAGCGACTTTCCATAGTCAATGGCCTTGGCAGCTTCCCGGAAGTTATCCAGGGTAAAGGACTTGGGCAGCCAGATCACGCTGGCGTCGTACGCCTGGGCCATGGGCTTGACCGCGTTGCTGAGCATGTACAGAAGCGGATACAGCAAAATAAACCCGACACCCAGCAGCAGCAGCACCCGCCCGATGGCAAACCCCTTGGCATACGCTTTGTGCACATGCTTTTCCTTCAGCCACAAAAGCCCGCTCGCCACCGCATCCACAGGCTGTCCGTTGTTTCCGCGCATCAAAACCCCTCCTTCCCCCTTAGTTCACCACGTACTGAACCTTGCGTCCCATGGCGCGGTACACCACCGCCAGCAGCAGGCTGATCAAGAGGAAGAACACCCAGGACTGCGCGGCGCTTGAGCCATAGTTAACGTCAACGAAACCGGTGTTATAGATGTACTGCATCAGCTGGTTGTCATAGGCGGTGAAGGTATCGATGATGGAGTAGATAACATTCAGCAGAATAATGGGGGATAGGAGGGGCAGGGTAATCTTCCAGAAGATGTGCCACTCCGTGGCCCCTTCCAGGTGCGCAGCCTCCTTAAAAGACGCGGGAACGGTTTGCAGCCCTGCCAGGAACAGCAAAATCTGCACCCCGGAGGACCAGGTGAGTGAAAAGATCTGATCGATGAACCCGCCAAGGGTCTGCACAAGGGCATAGGGCAGGCCTATCTGGGTAAGCATCTGCGTAAAGCCGGTGCTGCGGAACATGTATACGTTCTGGGCTGCGTTCATGGACTGGCCGAATATGTCTTCCTTTAGAAATACCAGCACCACGCCGGACGCCACAATCACCGGCAGGAAGAACACCGCCCGAAACACCGCCCGGCCCCGCATTTTGTTATTGAGCAGCATGGCGATAAAGATGCTGAAAAAGGTAATCAGGGGTACCTGATACAGCACGGACCCCAGCACCTCCAGCAAGTAGCGCACGAAGTTGGCGTCCCGGAGCAGGTTATACTCATAGTTTTCAAAACCCACATAGGTCATGGCAAAGCCCGAGGGCGTCATGTCCAGGCGGTGGAAGGAGTACAGCAGCGACTGCACAAAGGGCGTTAGGAAAAAGACCACGAACCCTACAACCCATGGCAGTACGAATAGCAGCCCCGCCAAGGACTTCTTCCGTTCGTAGCTCAGCTTCCGCCGCTTCGCGGTGGTGTTTTTCACGGTGCAGTCCCCCCAATCGCAGCCCAGCCCATGGCGGGCACGGTGATGCTTGTTCCCTCCATATCCCGGTTCGTGGTGTTGACCCATACGGTACGGCCGCTCTCATACACGGTCCGGGTTATGCCGGGCATTACTTCTTCATGGTCTATGATGGCCTGCCCCTCGGTCCCGGCAAGAGCCTCGGCCACTTCCTGCGCCCCTTCTGCGGCAGCCTTGGCCCACACGGCGGCGGATACCCCGTACAGCATGTCGGCCCGGGTATTTTTGAGCACGGAAGCATCCCCGGTGATCATGGCATAGGTCGGGGACATGCCCATCTCAATGCACTTTAGCAACCGCAGGCGCGGCTGGGCGCACAGGTTCACCGGCAAAGAGGCCATGTCCACCAGGCCGTGCAGCACGATCTGATAAAACGGCACGGTCTGATCCGCCAGGTCATAGCCGCTTGCGCCGTCCGGCACATGCGTGATGGCATGGGCCTGCGGCAGCGCGTAGGCGTTGGCCGCAGCCAGCAGCAGGGGAAATCCCCGGGCCTCAAGGCCCGCAAGGCTTTCCGCGCTGTAAGCGGCTGTCTGCTCGCGGGACGACGGCTTGCCCGAAAAGTCCGAGTAGCACAGGTTCCCCGTCGTCTCCATGGCGATACCCACTGGGGCCCCGCCCGTGGCCTTTACAACCATGTCCCCATACGCTTGGTGTTTCTCCGACAAAAGCCTTGGGGCCAGCAGCAGCCAGGGCTCGGTCTCCGTGTCCGCCAGGAAGGTATTGGGCAAGTAGCGGTATTGCAGGGACACGGTGCGGTTGATGTTCTGGGCTGTGTCAAAGAAGCGGTTCACCCCGGCCCCGGTTTGGTAGACGTTCATCAGGTCTGCACCGAGGTAAACCTTCGCACCCAACGCGTCGGCAGTACTCAGAAGGGTTTTCAGGCCTGCGTTGCCGCCCAAGCGGCCCTCGGCCTGGCTCTTTGCGGGCAGCTTGCCATAAAGCCCGCCGCCATTCCAGCCGGAATAGCGAAGCGTAATGGATTCTACGCCCAGGTCACGGAGGTTAGTTAGCAAGGCCGCCGCGCCATCGAAAGGGGTCAGAGGGGTTACCACATGGGCGGGAATCCCCAGTATCGGCTTTTTCAGGTTCACTGCGCCGGTCACATCCAGGTACAGTCCAGGCGCTCCGGCGTCGGTGTTCTGCGCTGGCATGCTCGCTTCCTCTATCAAATAGGTCCGGTATCGCTGGGCCATCCCGACATACCCGCTCGCCGGGGTCAGCGGGTAGTAGCGTACTTCAAAGGCGGCGTCCTGGCCCGTCCCATCCTCCAGCACCTGCACGCTGCGGTTTTGAAAGTTCTTGGTGGGCAGCTTGACCGAGCCCAGCAGGCGCAGGTTGTAGGTGGCGCTGACGGTGGTGTAGCCGGTGTACCGGCCGCCCGGGGTTACGGTGATGGCGGACTTGGCCGCTCCTTCATGGATCACGGCCAGGAGGGTATCTTCCGCCCGCTGAATGCCGAACACAGGCAGGTGGCACTTCTGGCGGGAGGTGTCCACCAGCTCCCTGCCAAACACGATCTCATCTCCATACACGTTGAGGGTGATGCTTCCCGAGGCCTGCTTTCCATTGTTGAAGCGCACCAAGGCCCCACTGCCATCGGGCAGGAAGACGTAGCCGGAATCCTCCGGCCCCCCCGCCCCAAAGAAGGGCAGCAGGGTGATCTGGTTGATGCGGTGCAGGCCGTATTCTTCGATTTGGTCCAGCAGCACCTCGGCCCGCAGATGGTCGTCCCCCAGCGAATACCGCACGGGGATCTTGAATTCATCCCGGCGGAAGTCCATCACGACGGTGATGGCGTCCTCTTCTCTGATTAGCACCGCGCCGCCCTGGTCTACGGCGGAAAAGCGGCTGGCGGCAAAGAAGCTGTTGTTCTTGTCATCCACATACTTCACGTAGAGCTGGGAAAGCATCTGCTGCTTTGGCATGCCGCTGGCTACTTTGTCCTCGGAAGCGTCCGGGGGGTTTGAGTACCACACCGCGCCGCTTTGCTTGTCAAGGAGCGCAATGTCGCACAGCGCCTCGTCCACGTACAGGGCTAGCCTTTCGTTTTCCTCTGCTAAGGTAAAGCGGGAATCCAGCGCATGGGTCGAAAGCCCGGCATCTTCCGCCAAGGCGAAGACGGACAGGCACCACACCGTTGCCGCGCACAGCAGCACCAGCAGCCAGCCCTTCATCCTACGAAAAGGTTCCACGTCCTCACCCCCGTCCTATCTTACAGCCGGAACACGATCTCGTTAAAGAGCGTATAGAAAAACACTTGCAGTTGCTGGAACATGCTCACCACCAGCGCGATTAGAAACGCGATCACCAGCATCCCTGCCACCGTGGCCAGGAGGTTCACCACCGTCTTTTTGAACGTGAACTGGTGCACGGTCATAAGAGATACCGCCATCAAAGCGACGCTCCAGCCCATCGCGCCGATGCGCAGGAAGGTCAGGAACACCCCCATCTCCAGGGTGAGGACATGGCTGACGGCCACCCCCACAAGGGATAGCAAGATATAGGGCTGCAGCGCGTAGGCAGATGCTACGGCTACCTCCGCCGGTTTCCCCTCACCGTCCATGAAGGTCGTGGCGGCGATGTTGGCGATGACCCACAGAGCATACAACCCCACGGACCCCAGCAGTACCGTGCCTAGGCGGATGGTGTCCAGGCGGTTACCGTTAAACAGGAAGCCTGTGGCTTGGCGGGTCAGCACCCCTTGGACAAACAGTAGCAACACAATGAAAAGCGCCACCGTCAGGGACCCCTGCCCCCTGTACTTCACAGCCTCCATGGCGTCGATGGGGTGAGCCATCGCCCTAGCGCTGACCCGAAGGCCCAGCCTGTCCAGCAGCTGCCACCGGGCCAGGGCCTTCCTGGTCCCCGGCGCCAGCAGCCGGATGACCACATACGCCAGCGCGATCCCCAGCAGAATCCATCCCAGGTTGTTCCGGCCAAACTCGATCACCATTTCCGACAGGGCATCGGAGTAGCCTTTTTTATCATAGCCAAGGCGAAAGTTCTCCATGGCCTCCGGGTACCTTGCCAGGCGCAGGTTTGCCTTACCCAGGCCGATATACGCCAGGTTGTAGTTGGCGCACCTCTCCAGCACCGCCTGCCATGGGGTCATGGCCTCCAGATAGTAGCCTGCGTTGTATAGGCCGATGGCGCTGTGCAGAAGCCTGCCGAAATCCGTGATGTCAAACACGGTCAGGCTGTTCTTTTTGCTGTCGAGCACCACCAGGCTGTCCCCCATCTCCACCAGCGCGGAAGGGGCCTGGAATGTACCCGCCTGCTGGCCCATGCCGCCAAACACGGTCACCAAGTTGCTCTCGCTGTCGTACTGGAACACGCGGCCCCGCTTGGCATCCAGCGCGCTGATGATGCCCGCCTCATTCACCGTGATGTCCGCAAACATTGAATCCACCGGGTTGTTGTCGATGTAAGCCACGGGGTGATCGCCGTAGTCGTCCTTCGCATACGCGTAGGATGCAAAGGGGTCGATGTGCAGAACGTTTACGCCTAGCGCGTTTAGCTTCTTGATCTCTCCCCGGGAACTGCTGGAATGCACCGAGGCCGCGTAGATAAAGTCATCTGCATCGATGTAAAGGTTGGAATACTCGATGGGGATGAAGCTGGCCATCCGGGACCGTTGCTCCCGGGACAGCAGTTGCTTCCACAGGTAATCCACCATCATGGCGGCGGTCATCTCCACCCGGTTGGCCCCGAAAAATTGCACAAACCCGCCGTTTTCGTCCATGCAGATGAGGCCGCTGAACACCCCTACCGCCTGCACGTACAGCCTGCCCGCACTGTCCACCACGATCTTCTCCGGTTGGTACAGAAGGCCGGGATCGATGAGATCCGTCTCCGGCAGGCCCAGGATTTTTTGCACCTGGCCGGACAGGTCCGACACCAGCACCCGCTTATTGCCCGTATCGCAGATATACAGAAGCCTCTCCCGGCTGACAAACAGTCCGCCGGGGTTGTTCAGCGTCAAGGTCTCCCCCCCGAGGGAAAAGGCCGTGTACTCCCGAAGAAAATCGTAGCCCGCATCCACCACCACCAGGCGGTTGTTGCCCGAGTCCATGATGTATAGTTCGCCCGTTTCCCCGTCCACAAACAGATCGCGGGGGGCTTTGAGCGGCCCGGTTCCCATATCTTGCCCATACAGCACGCTGGACGGGCTATACCCCGCAGGGGCCAGGGCCGAATCGCCCCACTCGTTGTAGGTGTAGGAGAAATAGCTCTCCTCCGGCAGGGCCAGCGCGGCAGGGATCATTATGGCCAGCGTCAATACCCCTGCAAAAACGGCGGCCAAAAAGCGCCGGATAACGCCGAAACAACGGTCTTTCTTGCCCTTTCGTTCCATACCCAGCCCCTCCTTCCGCGTACCTACTAGAAATGTGTTACCCCTTAATCCCACTGTGGGACATGGTGTCCAGCACCGACCCCTGGCACAGCGCAAAGATGACCATGGGTGGAACCAGCAGCAGCAGCCCCACCGCCGCCCCGGCCCCCGCCCGGGCAATGCCTCCGGATACGATCTGGGACAGCATCACCGGCAGGGATTTCATGCTTTCCTCATACACGTACTGGGTGCCGGTGTTGTTCCACAGCGCCTGAAAGGTAAAAATGAGCAGCGTCAGCCAGGCGGGCTTCACCATGGGCATCACCACCCGGAAAAACACCGTGGGCTGCCCTGCGCCGTCAATGCGCGCCGCCTCCAGGATATCATCGGGGATGGTGACCATGAACTGGCGCATCAGAAACACCCCAAGGGTGCCGGAGCAGGCGGGAAGGATCACCGCCCAGTAGGTGTTGAGCATGCCGAGCCGTGAGATGATGATGTACTGCGGGATGCCCAGCACGGCGGGCTGAAACAGCATGATGACCACCAGCGCGCGCGTGTAGGTCCCCCGGCCCCGAAAGTTGATCTTTGCCAGGGGGTACGCCGCCATGGAACTAATCAGGATGTAAAACACGGTACCAAAGATGGCGATGAACAGGCTGTTCACCACATACCGGCCAAAGGGCACCCACGTGGACTGCGTAAGCTGGGAAAGGGTAGCGAAGTTATCCAGCGTGGGGCGGCGCACGTACAGCCTTGGCGGGAACAGAAATAGCTCGTTAATGGGCTTAAACGCGTTGATAATGATGAAGATAATGGGAAACGCCATGAACAGCCCTAGCAAGAACAGCAGCAGATACACCCAGAACGTCCCCATCCGGGACCGGCTGAGCCGCACTTTTTTGTCCTTGCCGTGTCGCTTTTCTTTCATGTTCCCTCCTACAGGTCGCTTCCCAGGCGGCGGAACAGCCTATCCACCAGCCGCCAGAAAAAGACGACGATTACGAACAACGCCACGGATAGCGCGCTTGCGTACCCCATCTCAAAGCGGGTGTACCCAAAGTCCTGGATGTGCAGCACCAGGGTATGGGCAGAGTAGTCGGTGCTGGGGAAGCCCGTCAGCGCGGCGCTTTGGTACCCCACGGAAAACGCTGCCGACAGCACGATGACGGACGCGAATGTCATCTGCGGCACGATCTGCGGCAGGGTGATGTACCAGAACTCCTGAAACCGGTTCTTGATGCCGTCGATGGCGCCGGCCTCGTACAGGTCCCGGTTCACCGTCTGCATGCCCGCCACAAAGGCCAGAAACCCAAGGCCCAGGCTCAGCCACAGCAGCACAATGACCACGATCCAGATGTTATACCGGGAATCGAACAGCCATTGCACCGGCTCGTTGAATATGCCCAGGGACATCAGCCACCCGTTCACCAGCCCATAGGCATCCCCGCTAAAGATGATTTTCCAGATGAAGAACACGTTCCCCGCCAGTGTCGGCGCGTAAAACACCGTGACCAGAAGCGCACGCATCTTGGGCCCCAGCTCATTGACAAACCAGGCAAGGAGCAGGCTGATCACAAACCCCACCGGCCCGGTCAGCACCGCAAACAGCAGGGTGTTCCGGATGGCAATCAAAAACACGTCGTCCGCAAACAGCATCCGGACATAGTTGCTCAGCCCAATCCACCGGGGCATTTGCAGCATGTTAAAGTTCGTAAAGCTAAGCCCCACCGCCGCCAAGATGGGCAAAAAGGTGAACAGCGCAAACACCGCGGTAAACGGAAGCAAAAACGCGTACGCCGTCCGATTCTCCCGGGCCATGAGGCCTCTGCGCCGTGATGCCATGGGCTCACCTCCAAGTTGGCGAAATGATGAGTGTACGCAGGGGACGATTACTCAAGGCCAAACTCCTGCCGTTTGCGGGTAATTTCTTTGTTGATCTCTTTGTTGTACTCAAATAGGGTTTCACGCTCGTTTTCGTAGTAGTAGACGACCCTGCGGAAGGCAAACTGTATGTTGCGGTCGGTGTTGTAGTTGCCGGGGAGCTGGGGCACGTCCCACACCGCTTCCCACTGGCGGGTGAGGTTTCCCCGCTCATCGGCATTCCAGGGCAGGGATTCAAAGGCCTCTTTGTTGGCCGTGTTATAGCGGGCGGCAGGGCCGATGAGGTACTCCAGCTCCAGCCCGTAGCGGGCCTGTACCTCGGCGCTGGTCCACCAGGTAAGAAATTCCCAGGCGGCATCCGGGTCCTTGGCGCTTTTGAGCATTACGGCGGCAGTGCCGTAACAGCTTTCCTGGCGGCTGATACTGCCGTCCTCCCCAGCGGTGCCGGGCACCGGGACCATCCGCCACAGGCCCCGCAGCTCCGGGGCTGCCACGGCCAGCGTGTTGTAGAAGGCATAGCTGGTGATGCCCATGGGCATCTCGCCGGTGCGGAAACGGTTGTAGAAGTCAAAGGAAATGGGCAGTCCCTGGTTTTTGTATAGGCCCGTCCACTCGGTGAACGCGGCCAGAGCCTCAGGCTGGTCAAAGCCCGTCGCGCGCAGGTCATCGGTATAGAACTTCCCGCCCTGCTGGAAGAGGAACATCTCAAAGATATTTTGCTGCTCCGGCACGCCCACCTGCAGGTTGGTCTTTTGCAGTACCTTCATCACCCGGTAAAAGTCCGCCCAGGTGTCTGGCGGCGCAAGGCCCAGTTCCTCAAAAATGTCCGTGCGGTAGAACAGCATGTTGAAGGTTTGGGTCTCCGGCAGGGCGTACACCCCGCCCTCGTATTCGTAGGCCACCAAGGCCGAAGGGTAGAACCTATCCGCTACCTGGGCATACGCGGGTAAGGTGGACAGATCATACAGCCCTCCGCGCATGGCCAGGTTTACGGGGGTGGATTCCGGCAGGGTGAGGGCCACATCCGGGCTCTTGCCCCCCATGACTGCCTGGACGAGGGTTTGCGCGCTGTCCACCAGCGTCAGGTTTACGGGAATACCGGTCTGAACCGTAAAGGAATCGTCGATGAGCTGCTTTATGATCAGCGCCTGATCCCTGCCGGAGGAAGACCCTGTGGTGGCCAGATCCTGCTGGCTAATCCAGACGGTCAGCGCCTCCCGGTCCTCGTACACATTGCCCACGGCATTGTAGTCTTCAAAGAAGGACAGCGCTACCGCGCCCACCCCGAAGGCCGTGCTTTGCAGGAATCCGGCGTCTGCGGCGGGCAGGGACGCGTCCTCCGCCGTGAAAAGGATGTAGTCCAGCTCCAGCGGCTGCTCCTTGCGCTGGAGGATCCATGCCCCGAGGCTGCCGATGTTGTCCTTCAGCCGCTCCAGCCGGGCAGGGATGGTGTCGGGCTTTTGGGTCATGCTGTCCAGCTGCAGGGCTACTTCCTCCAGCAGCGAGGCCTCCGAACCCCGCACCCCGGTCAGGTCCTCTAGGGCCTGCACCTGGGCCTTGAGTTGTCCGCTGATATCGGCAAAGGTTTCCAGCAGGCCCGGAACCTTCTTTTCCAGGTAGTAATCCTGGTAGGGATCGGGGCTGGTGCCTGTGATCATGATGATTTTACGGTACAGATGGCTCAGGGATAGCACGGTTTCCTGCGCCGTGCGCAGGGAGGGGGCCGCGGGACCCGGAACAACCTCCAGCGCAATCTCGTGCGCCCCTTCGGTAAGGTAGACTAGGTAAGGGGCGAATCCCTGCTCCGTTGTCCGGCCAGGGGTGATCATCTGCCAGTCCGCTTTGTAGGGGAAGGCGATGCACGATAGCTCCTCGAAAGGCGTCTGATCATCAATGCGCACCTGGCGGGTGCTTGGCATTCCGCGCGAAAAGTTCTGCCGGGCCTTGAAGGTCAGGCGGTAAAAGCCAGCCTCAGCGACTTCAAAGGTCCAGGAAATCCACTGACCTGAAAACTTCCAGTTGGCCCCGCCCATGGCGTTCAGCCGGTTCTTGGACAGGTCGTTGGCCTGCCCCCGCGTTTCTGTGGCGGGGCTGGACCGGTCGGCAATGGGGGAGAGCACGGGGGAGGATGTTCTGTGCGACAGCTCGGCCGAAATCCGGATCTCCGGCACCGCAGCGGAAAGCGCGTCCGGATGGGCGGCCACAGCCTCCGCCAAGGCCTCCTCGTAGGAGGGCAGAGGTGCTTCCCCATAGAGGCGGATGCCGGCCAGGGCAAAGGGTTCACCCAGCGCGGCAATGGACAAGGTGTGGGTTCCGGCGGTGAAATAAAAGGCGAAATTGCCCTCCTGCATGCCGTCTGCATCCCGCAGGGCAGTAGTCTGCCAGAGGGAGACTTCGACCTTCTGGGGGCGCACATCGTTGCCCCGGTTATCCTGGGTGATGGGTCCGGCATCCTGCCAGGCCCGGGACAGCGTAAACCGTCCCATCTCGGCAAAGGGTTGTTCTCCGTCGATTGCCAGCGAAAACTCGATATCCCGGCTCCTGCCCGGCAGCGCCAGATAGGACAGGGAAATGGCGTACAGCCCTTCTTCCGGGATATCCACCTGCCAGTCGGCACGGCTTTTCTCCCCGACAAAAGACAGGGTTCCCGTCACACCCTCCAGCGGAGCAGCGTTCATAACCGTGTTTTCCGTATCAACTGCGTCCTGGGCGGCCAGCCACAGATCCTCCCCCGCGGGCTGCGCCTGCGGGTGGCTGGCTTCATATGCACTATAGCTTATGAACTCAGCCGCGTTGCCTATTGAAACAGAACTGCCCATGAGCAGTGCCAGCGCTAGCGCGGCGCATAGCAGCGTCCTTCTTGCTTTCACGGGCACTCCTCCTCCCTGGCGCTGTTTTGTGTGTTACGCTTGCGGCAGGCACTCCGCCTCGATTGCGTAGGGGTCCAGGCGGGTGATGCGCACCCGCAAGGGATACTGGTCAATGGAGGCATACGCGGGGATGCTTTTCTCCACCCAGGCAGCCGCTTCCGCGTCCATCATCAGGGTCACTTGGCGCATGGACAGGTCGTACACCACGGTTTGAAACCCGCCTTCCACCGCCTCAATAGACTTCCTGCCAGTAACGGGCAGCGTCACGGTCTCTCCCACGCGCGACCCGAAAAGGGCCTTTTCAAAATCGTTTTCTTCCGCCGCGCCGGAGGGCACCTGCCACATGGCGGCTGTGCCTACATCCTCCAGCTGCGTCTCGTGTACAGGGGTGAGCGTGGCGGCAAAGGGAATGTCGGCTTCCGTTGCGCTTTGCTCTACATGGAACTTGCTTTGCATCTCATCAATGCTACGAGCCCATTCCGCCAGCCACTTGCCGTACAGGCCGTTCGAACAGCTATCCGTCATCTGGTAGGTATTGCCGGAAAAATCGCACCCGGCGTCCGCGGGGATCGCTTTGCCGCGCAGGGTGTAATCCAGTGACGCGGTCATCCAGCAGGCGTACTTCCAGCCCTTGAAACGGTTGTTCGTCACCGTTACGGCGTCGATCCAGGCAGGATCGCCGAAATCACTGCGCACCATGGCCCGCAGTTCCAAGTTAATCCCGTTTTCTACGAATAGATTGTTGCGCACGGCAATGCCCCCCAGGTGACCGCTCTCCCACACGGCTGCGCCGGCCCCCAGGTTGCTATAGAAGGTATTGTTTTCGATGAGACCTGAGCCGTTGCACTCCGTAATCATCCCATCCCCGATCCACCAGGTGTTGCTCAGGGTTTGGTCGGTAAAGTTTGCGTAGGCCCAGCCCGCGTGATTGCCAAAAAAGGTGCTGTTTCGCACCGTGAAATTATCGTTGTTCCAGTCTAGCCACAGGCCCGCGCCGTTGTTGTCATAGGCGATAAGGCCATCCACCACAAGGTTCTCCGTGTAGCCGTACTTGGCGCCCTGGCCCTGCCACGCGGGGTCGTTGTTGATGCCGTTGCACCGGCGGAAGATGGTATCCTCCAGCAGGTGATTGTCCATGCGCTGGC
The DNA here is from genome assembly GCA_031549105.1 of Eubacteriales bacterium. Classification (GTDB taxonomy): domain Bacteria; phylum Bacillota; class Clostridia; order Christensenellales; family Aristaeellaceae; genus Avichristensenella. Next base: position 116,720 of record JAVBQK010000069.1, on the reverse strand, counting down.
CCTTTGCGGCCCAGGCCCAGGAAGCGGTCGCGTCCATATCCTCAAACACGCAGCGCACCACGGCGGTGTCACTGGTATCCGTGGCCCGGCGGTCGTACCCAATGCCCACGCCGCACCGGGTAAAGCGGCAGTCCTCAATGCGCCAGCCGGTGGAAGGTACGATGACCTGGGTTTGAAACAGGCCGCCGTCCGCCAAGGGGCAGTCCCGGAACCAGAACCCCCGCAGTGTAATGTAGGCGGCATTCCCGACTTGCTTAAAGCAACACGCCCGGTCCGTCAATATCGCTCCCCGCCACTGGGCGGATTCAAACACGATGGGGGCGCCCTTGGTGCCCGAGGTTTCGATGAGCACCTGTTCCGTATAGATGCCCGGCAGCACGGTGATCACTGTGCCGGGGGTGGCCAGATCCGCCGCGCGCTGAATCGTCCGCAGCGGCGCATCCTCGCTGCCAGCGTTTTTGTCATTGCCGGTCTGGCCGCACACGTACAGCCTGCGCACAGCGGCCTCCGCCCTGGCGCTCTGGCAGGGATGCCCCTGGGCGGCCACAGTCAGGCCTATACAGCTTGCAAGCAGCAGCAGCCTCCAGAATCGCATAAATCGTTTTACCCTACCCTACCTTACTTTCCCTTTTTTATGAAAGTGGCACTTCTTTTCCTGCTATTCCGACCACGTAGGACCTCTTTTTGTGTGCAGCTTTATAGTAACGGTTGTTTTTCGGTTTGTCAATGCCCAATTTTGCTGGTTTTGCTCCGGTAGCTCCTGGGAATTCCTCCCAACCGACAGACGTTTTATGAACATATCTTCTAAATAATTCTCGTTTTTCTACTTGACAAACGCAGCTGCTTCCGGTATCCTCAGGCCAGATAAAAGGATTTACTTGGGGGATTATTGTGCGAGTTACCATCAAAGACATTGCCCGGGAGACAAACCTTTCACCCACGGCGGTTTCCCTGGTGCTAAACCATAAGCCCAACAAGCTGTCCGCTGAGAGCCGGGAGCTGATCCGCAGCACCGCCGAGCGGCTGCGCTATGTGCCCAACCAGCTGGCGGTGGGCCTGGTCACCCGCCAAACCCACACGCTGGGGCTGGTGATTCCCGATATCGCCAACCAGTACTACGCCACCCTGGCCTCCGGCATGGATGTGGAGGCGCGCAAACACGGATGGAACATCCTTTTTAGCAATACCGACGACCAGTCGAAGAACGCCCTGGAGAGCCTCAAACTTCTGTCCTCCCGCGGGGTGGATGCCCTGATCCTGGCCGTAGCGTCGGACATTAACGCGCAAAGCCGGGCGGAGTACCGGGAGTTCATCCAGCAGTGCAACATACCCGTGGTGCTGGTCAACCACGAGGAGCCCTCCTTTCGCTGCAGCACCGTAAAGCTCAACAACAAGGCCGGGGCGTACGACGCGGTCAGTCACCTGCTGTCCCTTGGTCACCGGCGCATCGCCTACATCACCAGCGACGAGGACCTGCATACCCCCACGGAGCGCATGCTGGGCGCCATGCAGGCCTGTGCGGAGATGGATGTGCCCTTCCTCACGGAGGATGTGCGCTCCGGCCAGTACACCACCGGCGGCGGAGCCTTGGCGGCGGAGGCGTTGCTTCAAAAACCCATCACCGCCATGTTTTGCTTCAATGATATGATGGCCTTCGGTGCGCTGAAGACCATCCGTCAGATGGGCCTTCGGGTGCCCGAGGACCTATCCTTGGTGGGGTTTGACGATGTGCCCTTCTCCGCGCTGCTGGATGTGCCCCTCACCACCGTGCGCCAACCCGCCTACGAAATCGGCCGGGAAACGGTGCGGGTGGCCCTGTCCGAAATCGAGGATGGCAAGCGTTCCAAGCAGCACATTCAGTTTGAACCCGAGCTCATCGTCCGCCAGAGCACCAGGGCTGTATCGAAAGAGAAATAAACGTATCCGTGAAAGGAGAGGTTTCCTATGGATCGGGACAAGCTCGTATTTGGCGAGGCACTATCCAAAGAGAAATTCGCCCACCCTTCCAGGGAGTTTGGTATCATGCCGTTCTGGTTTTGGAATGGCGAAATGGACTATGCCGAGATGGAATACCAGCTGCGGGAGTACTATGCCAAGGGCATCCCCGGGCTGTATATCCATGCCCGCTTCGGCATCCGCGACGCCATGCCCTACCTGGGGGATGCGTGGTTTGACCGTGTCCGTTTCACCATTGAGAAGGCCCAGGAAATCGGCCTCCAGGTGTGGGTATACGATGAATACAATTGGCCTTCCGGCACGGCGGGCCAGGATATCCAGAAGGATGACCCGGAGCTGACGAATGTGTATCTACAGTTGGAGCAGTTCGATCTGCCGGGTCAGTTCTTTACCTTCATGGAAGGCACGGATTCCCGGTATTTTAACCTGGAGCAGTCCGAGCCCCTCTACGCCTGCGCCATCAAGCTGTCGGATATCGAAAAGGGGAACTTTGAGTTCGTCGACCTGACCCCTTCGCTGTCGTTTGACAAAGTTATCACATGGGAGGCCCCCGAAGGCCCCTGGAAGCTTTTTTACTTTGTGCAGCGCAAGGCGAGCTGGTATACCGATGTCTTGAACCCCGAGACCACCAAGCGTTTCCTGGAATATACGCACGAGCGGTACAAGGCTGCCCAGGGCGGCGCTTTCACCAGGGACAAGGGGACCCAGGGCTTCTATACCGATGAGCCTGCCATGTTCTATTTTGAACTGGGCCGCAACAACTTCACCCTGCCTTGGTCGCAAAAAATGTTCCGCATCTTTCGGGAGCGCAACGGATATGACCTCAAACCCCATCTGCCCAAGCTCTTCTACGATATCGGGCCGGACAGCGAGCAGGTGCGCCATGACTACTGGCGTGCCCTGTCCGACCAGTACGATGACACCTACTACCGCCAGATCCGCCAGTGGTGCGACCGCAATGATGTGATTTTTACCGGCCATCTGATGCACGAGGAATCCATCCGCATGCATGCCAAGTCCGGCGGAAACCTGTTCCATCACCTGCGCCACATGCACCTCACCGGGGTGGATCACCTCTATCCCCGCATTGGCACCCGGGATATGCCCAGCGAGCATGTAGCCCTGAAGATCGCATCCTCCGCCGCCCACCAGTTCGGCAGCACCCGCCTGATCTGCGAGTCCATGGGCGGGGCGTACTGGGACTGCACCATGGAGCGGATGAAGTGGATTGCCGACTGGGAGTACATGCTGGGCGTCAATATCTTTAACCCCCACGGCTATCATTATTCCATTGAAGGGGAGCGCAAGCGCGACTGGCCCCCTTCCCAGTTCTACCATCACACCTGGTGGCCGCAGTACGGCTTGTTCAACGAGTACCTGTCCCGGGCGGGGTACATCCTCACCGGGGGTCGCCATGTGGCCAAGGTGGCGGTACTGTACCCCATTCACACCATGTGGGCCAACTTCCGCCCCCAGGTAACAGACAAGATTTCCACGGCGGTTGAAGGAGATTTTGTATACTTCACGGACCGGCTGCTGCGCCTGCACATCGACTTTGACTATATCGATGAAGATACGCTGGCTGAATGCGCCGTCGAGGACGGTTGCCTGACCCTTCGCGGCGAGCACTATGAAATGCTGCTGCTCCCTCCGGTAACCCACATCAAGCGACAGACACTGGCCGTCATGGAGGCTCTGGTGGCTGCCGGCGGGAAGGTGGGAGGAGATGCCCTGCTGCCCTATAAATTCGTAGATGGCCAGGATGAGCATCTCTCGCAGCGGGTCGAAGCCCTATTCGGTCAGGACCCTTCTGCGCTGCGGCAGGCCTTCCTGGCTGGGGATAGCGATGCCTTGTCCCTGACCACTACGGTTCATCCCGGAGGCGGCAAGGCTATCTTCTTTACCGGGCAGGGGTTGTGGCGGCAGGATGCCCTCTCGCTCCTTTCGCAAGGCATGCTGGCCTGCGTTACCCCGGAGATCGAGATTGACAGCGACGAGGTATTCTATCTGCACCGCATCAAGGACGGGCGGGACTTCTTTTTCATCATCAACCCCACCGGGGAGGCCCGGGACCTGAGCGTTTCCCTCCTGGGCGAATACGCGCCGGAGCTGTGGAACCTGGAGGATGGCGGCATGGCTCCCCTTTCAGCCTACCGCGCATGCCAGGGCAAAACCCACTTTGCCCTCTCCCTGTCGGCTTACGGCTCTGCTATGGTTAGCGCAGCGGACGGTCCCGCGAAGGTCCACGCCGAGGCATCGGATATCACCATCGAGAACATCGAGGACGCGGGGACATGTTGCAAAGTAACAGGCTATGGCCGCCTGACACAGGATGGTGCCCTAACCGTTTCCAAGGATGGCGTCAGTTGCCGTGCCACCATCCCCGCCAAGGCTCCCCTTGCGCCCTTCGAGTTTGGCGATACCTGGGCGTTTGCTGCGGATAGGCCCAATGCCCTGCTCATTCAGCGCTGGAAATTCCACCTGGATGACGGCAACGTGAACCCTAAAACCCTCTTGTCGCCCCCCGAAGAATGGCTAGACTTCCGCATGGGCGCTTGGGAGATGCAACTGCCCACCGAGCGGGAAAACCCGGTGTACCCGGTGGACCTATGGTTTGCCGCTACATTTTCGGCCGATTACCTGCCGGAAGACCTCCTGCTCATGATCGATGGCTTCAAGGGCGAGGCATACACCCTCTATGTCAATGGCATGGAGGTGATGGACTGCCCTATTCGCTCCTACCTGGATGCGGAGATCAAGACCGTGCCCCTTATCCCCTATGCGAAGCTGGGGAGCAACATCCTGCTGCTGCGCATCCGGGCCAACAAGAAGATGGACGGACTGCTCGACCCCCTGAAGCTCATCGGGGCCTTCTCCGTTTCCGGGGCCGAGGGCGCAGAGCGCATTGCCCCGCCAGTTCACGAAATCCGCACCGGGGACATTGTAAGCCAGGGCTTCCCTTACTACGCAGGCACGGCGATCTACCGGCAAACCATCGTCCTGCCGGAAGCCTTCGCGGGCAAGAAGCTGCTGCTGGAGGCGGAGATCGGCACAGATGTGCTGGAAGCGTATGTCAACAGCGAAAAGATTGCTACGCGCCTGTGGCGCCCCTATCAGGTGGACGTGACGGCCGCGCTGATGCCTGGCGAGAACCTCATAGAGCTTCGGGTGATAAACACCGTGGCCAACCTGCTGGAAGCGGCCCGGATTCCCTCGGGTCTGTTTGGTGTCCGCATCGTCCCCTTCGACCGGTATGAACTGGAGGTCTAAGGCCCGCCATGCAGATTTCCCTAAACCTCACCCTTGCCACCCCCCAGACCGTGGCCCCCTTCGGTTGCCTCATCGCCCCCGGAAAACCCGATTTTGAGTGTGATCGCTTTGCTTGGTATGAAAACCTGCTCACCATAACCCTGGGCCAGGCCGAATTCGGCCTGGTCTGCCCCAAGGGGGATAGCGGCTTTCACCAGCCCGTGCTGGAGAGGCATCTTCATACGGAAGAGGTGCTCGTCCCCCTGAAGGAAGACGTGTTCCTGGTACTGGCCAGCGCCAATGCCTTCGATGGTGAGATAGACCCTGCGCACTTTGCCGCCCTGTACCTTCGGGCGGGCCAAGGCATTGCCTTGAAAGCGGGCGTATGGCACGAAGCCCCTAAGACATTCGCCCGGGAAGCGCCCACCCTGGTGATCTACAGAGCGGAAACCGGCGCGAGGGACAAAGAACTGTTGCAAATGGCGGATGTGGGGCTGGAGGTTGTGGTTGCGGGGCTATCGGCATCATTGTGACAATGCTTTGGTAGCGTGCCACAATACTTTCACATCAGCCGGAATCAGCGTATGTACTTCCATAAACTGCCCTACACCACGTCCACCGCGGCAACCCTATAGATCGCTTCCTGCACGCGCTCCCCGGAGTCCGGGCGGTCTGGGATGCAAATGTTCTTCAGATTATCCTCAGGTGTGGGCAGAATGCGGATATCCCCCGTCCGAAGCGTGAGGCGTTCAACGTTCAGAACCGGGCACATCAAAGGATCCTTTTTGCTGTACTGCCCGTTGACGCACGCCTGTATCCAAAGGTCATCACAATCAACAGACAGCGTAATATCCAGTGTTTCCCCGTCCCGGAAAGTGGCGAAGGGCCATTCGCCATTTCCGCCCCGCAGGCGGACGCTGCCATCTGCCGCAAGAATCAGCCGCGCGGCGGTCATTCCCCGGCCATCCGATACATCCACCTGCAGCATGCCGTTGTTGCTGCCGTGGGCCTGCAGTTGCATATGAACCTGCGCCAATTTCGTGGCCGGGAAGGTGCGTACTGCTTTGGCGTAATCCCAGGGCTCACTGTCATGCAGCGTCAGGCAGCCCTCCTCCAGCGCCACCCGCGCCCATTGCGGGCTGTAAACATTCCAGCGGTCCGGTACGATGCCCTGCATCGCGTCAAAGCGATCGTGCACGGGCTCTAATTCGCTGTCCTCAATGGTGCGGGGCAGACGCAGAACCCAGATGTCCTCTTTGTTCATGGAGTAGGTCGCCCAGAGGTATCCGTCGGGCGCATCATCATTTCCCGGCATCATGCCGCGGATATAGTTGATGCCGAAGCATTTGAGGTAGCCTCCGTATCGCATCGGCGCAACCTCGCCTGTCACACAGGCCATATGCTCATAGGTATAGCCATCCTCCGAGGTGATAACGGCCAGCGGCCAGCGATGCTGACCATCCGGGGAAGGATTGTAGAGAATTGCATAGCGGCCGTCACCGGTTTGGGAAACGAAGCATTTTCCGGCGGACGTAATCATGCCCTCGATTCGTTTGATTTCGCTCCAGCTCTCCCCGTGATCTTCGCTGATGGCACTGTCGCCCATCTTGCCGACCGCGCAGATTTTCCCGCCCGGCAGCGGGTAAAAACTGGGCGCTCTCATTTCCTTGAGCGGAAAAAACGTCTCGTCCAGCCGCTCTTCTTCCCACCACGCGCCATTCGCGAGCCGATCCTTTAGCAACGCATGACAGGCATCAACGAACGCCTGATCCTCGCTTTCCTCGAAAAAGCGATATGGGAAGTGCTCAATTGCCCATCCGGCCTTTTCATTGACCCGCAGCACATGGATTTCGCCCTCTGTGCCGTCCCCCAAAATCCGGCGGACAACGCGGCCCATGCCGTACCCGGAGTTGGGCGCAATGTGGATGTTTGGCGATACGCCGTGAAAGGTCATCACCAGCAGCACGTCATTCGGCGCACGGTAAAAACCCATGCGGTGATGCACCACGGTGCGCGCATTCGGTGCCAGTTCTTCCGCCCTATCCCCACAATAGACGCCTTGCGGCACGGCAATATCCGGGAAAACGACTTCCGGCTTGCTCCAGTCAAACCCATCTGCGCTGCGCATCAGCATCGCGCGTGCCAGCCCGTCGTGCTCGTGCACCGGGCTGGTCAGATACATCAGGTACATCATGCCGTGCCAGCGGCATAGCATAGGGGCGTGGTTATAGGTAAAGTCAAGCCCCTGGGATTGATCCGGGTGCGCCCGGTTGGCGCGCATGACCTGAACATTGCAGGCACCGATAACCGGACGGAGTGCACCGTCGTGAAAACGGGTGTCCGCGGCTTCCTGCCCGCGGTAACGAATGCTGTTCATCAGTTGTTTTCCTCCTCGCCGTTTGGTAGAACGCAGTCATAGAACGCGTCGATTATTTGCTGAACCGCTTCCGGCTGATATTGTGTATCGCCCGTTGTGCACAGGACCAGCTGCCTGTGGGGAACCATAAGGGCCATCTGGCCGTCTTTGCCAAGCATGGCAAAACCATCCCGCGTCATCCAGAACTGATAGCCATATCCGAAGCGCTGTTCGCCGGTCTTCATGCCGGTATCGATTTGCCTACTTGTGGCTAGACGCATATACTCCGCGGGTACGATGCCGAGCCCATCGGTCATGCAGAAATTAGCTGTCTTGCAAAGATCCCGGAGCGTCATGTGGAGCCCCGAACCGCCCTGCTCAATGCCGGAGAGGTCGGTCAGCCAGTGCTTTGGGTCCGTCGCCCCGATCTTGTCAAACAGTTCAGCCTGCAAGAATTCCAGCATCGTCTTTCCAGTGATGCGGCGGCATAGCAGCGTGAGAATCTGCGTGCCAGTGGAGTCGTAGCCGAAGACCGTGCCGGGCGCATGGTCACTGGGCGCGTCAAAGAAGGCTTTGGCCCAACTGAAATCCTCCTCCTTATGGGCGCGGCGGCTATGACAGGTGGCCATGCGCAGCATATCCCGCAAAGTGACGGCGCAAGCGTCCGGCGGGGTGTCCGGCCCAATCCATTCGGGAAAGAGATCCGCACCCCGGGCATCCAGGTCAGTCAGGCCCCGCCCATACAGAATCCCTATCGCAAGGGAGGTAACCGATTTGCTGACGGAATACAGTCGATGGGGGATTTCGGCGGCTCCAGGGGCGAGATATACCTCCAGAATGGGCTGACCAGCCTGCGCCAGGATCAGGCCATGCAGATCAATTGCCGCCTCGCAGAGAATCCCCAGCATTTTTCGCGAACGCGCCCTCAAATCCGCGCTATCCATAGCTGTCATTTCCTTTCAGCGTCCTCCATTGTTCATGGTTTTGTGTGTCAGTAAGGGAGCAAGACTTCGGACGTTCCCTGCCCCTCGTAGCGCAGCACGCCATCGATCAGCAGGGTATAGCCCGCTTTGCGGTCCGGATACTGTAGGCCTTCCTTTTCCTGATAATACACATCCACAGAATGGCCGCGCACGCGAAGCTCCGTGAGGGCGAAGTAGGACATGGAGGTATGAAGCGGCGAAAAACGGATGCCGTCCGCCTCCGGTTCAATGCCCGCAATGTGCCGGATAATCAAATCAACGTAGAAGGAGTGGTTGTAGTCCGGTTCGTCACTGAGCGGCTCGCCCGTTTTCCCGTCATAAAACTCCACGAGATAGGGGCTATTGATATCGCCGAAGCGAAAGTGTTCCAGCGTGTATTCATGCAGGTACCGCTCAAAATCAGCGTCAAACCGGTGATCACAGCGTTTCGACTGCCGGGCCAGCGCGTCCAGCGCGATGCCCGTTGTATACGGCCAGGAAGGCCCGTTCCATAGGCAGCCGTTGCGGCCCTTGAAGTAATCACCTTTCCACCCGCCGTTCGATGAGTAGACGGGGCAGTCGGCGCTTGCCGAAGCAAACCCGGACCCGGTGGCGAAGTATTGCGGGCTCAACAGGTATTTGAACGCCGCCAGGTGCTCAGGTTCTGTGATCTCCGCCCAGAAGGGGTAATACGCCACGATGTTCTTGACGAACGCCTTGGCGTCAGTTTCGTAGTGCAGGTCATAGAAGCACTCAGAAACGGAATCCCACATCTTCTCAAGCACATCCCGCTTGATTTTCGCGGCTTCGCCTGCAAAATAGGCTTCCTCCGGATCGCCAACCGCGCGGCACAGGCGGGATAGCCCGAGATGGTTCAGGTACATGTATATGGATCGATCCACGCGCTTGAGCGGCGTATAGCCTTCCTGCGCGGGCCTAACTTTCTGCGGGAAGCACTGGTTCGTAAAGAACCAGTAACTTGGCTGGTATTCCTTGCCGGTCAGCGCATGCACCCGCTCAATCTGCAGCGAATCCCCCGTACGCATACGCTCGTATACGCTGCGGGCATCCTGCTTAAAGGCGGGCAATACCTCCCGAATGAAGCACTCGTCTTCATGGACAAGGAACAGTTGATAGAGTGCCCAGGCGGCATAGTTGGCGTACTCCTTCGCGATGGTATCCACCGCCGTGACCGCGAACGCGCCGTTTTCGTCCAGGCTGCCCGTCAAGGCGCGCATGGCTTCCTTGGCGGTATGGCCATTTTTCAGCCAGCGTGCGTCCGTTACGTGCAGCGGCGTGGATAGGGGAATCAGCCGCGAGAACTCCCAGCCCTTGGGCTGGTACGGCGTCTTTGGCATGGCATGCGCCCTGCCCTCATAAAGGGTTTGATGGGTGAGGTTTCCGTAGTTGGGCTCAGAGAGGTTTTTTCGCAGGATGTAAAAGCGATAATACCAGCATTTGGTCATGAACTCATCGCTGCACGCAAACTCCGGCACGTCGTCAAACCAGCGCATGTACTCGTCGCATTTCTCGTCCAGCAGCCGGTCGTAGTCCTCGTGGGCCAGCAGGCTTTTCAGCCCTGCTGCCATGCCCCGCTCCTCGCCGGGCAGGCCGACGGCGGCCGCCACTAGAAAGGTGCAGGCATGTCCCGGGGCAATTTCCAGTGTGCCGTCCGTCCATTCGCCGCTGCAAGCGAACCGCATCACTGGGGTGATGCCATGCACGTCGCAGGGGAAGGTATATGGCCCTTCGAGGCACGCGCCCGCCGGCAAAACCAGCTCGAGGCGCAAAGGTTCGTCCGACCTGTTCTCCCAGCGCTGCAAAGACAAGGCCTGGTCATCCCATGTGATTAGCTTCCGCTCGACAAAGCGGTGCGATATATCTTCGTGAATGAATGTCGTCTGATCCGGTCGCCATGTTGCCCGGATCGGTTCCAGCCTGTGGTCTTTGCCTGCTTGCCGAACCGTAAACAGCAGCGGCAGGTTCATCTTATGGATGAAATCCGCCCGCCCAATAAACCCGGGTGCCGGTTCCATGTAGTCCATCCATAGGCGCTTGCCGGTTGGGCCCAGGAGCAGGTTCCCCGGATGTGTGCGCAATGAACGGTTTTGTGTCGTCAGCAGCTGTGCAATATTCATTCTCTATCCACCATCCTTTGCGGCAACGCCGGCCCAAATTGCGGGTGGGCCGCCGCTCGAAACGAAAACGGCGGCCCACTTCTATGCTTTCCTATGATCCGGTTGTTTTAGAAGCCCATGAAGGACAGATCCAGGTCGGAGCCATACTGGGTGATCATGGCTTCCTTGTTCACGAAGAAATCGGCTGTGACCTTGTCCAGCTTTTCCTGCCCCAGGGACTGCACCTTCTGCATGGTCTCCTGGAACTTGGCTTCGAGCTGATCGGGTTTGCACATGATGAGCTGCAGGATCTGCGGCTCCCAGTATTCGCGGATGTTGGTCTTGATCTTGATTTCCTCGCTGTCGGCGGCATAGTTTTCCGGGTTGCTGCCTCCAAGGAAGGAGTAGTCCTTGTAATACTGGCTCATGAACTCAATGCCCGCGCGCTGTTCAGGCGTGCAGCTGGTCTTGTTGATGAGGTCCCTGTAGCCGCCCATGCCCAGCGGGTGATAGAGGTTGATGCCCCAGATGTTTTTCTTGTCATCAGCGGAAAGAATCTGGATGTCCTCATTGATAACGGGCAGGCCGTCTTCGTTGTAGTCCCAGGACACGCCTTCCACGCCCATCTGTATTTCCATCTGCGACTGGTCCTGCATCACATAGTCGATCCACTGCAGCGCACGGCCGGCGTTGGGGGTGTCAAAGATGATGATGCAATGGTCGCCGACGCCGCCCATGAGGTTGTCGAAGGTGTAGCCCTCGGGGTTGATGCTGGGCTGCGGGACGAATATCCACTGATCTCCCGAGCCGGAGTTCGTCAGCTCTGTGTTGAACCAGTCGATGTTGTTGGCATCGTTGTTCATGTTGCAGAAGACTTGGCCGTTGAATAGCTTCGCCTGAAGCTGCTCGCCGCTATCGGTCAACTCGGTCGGGTCCATCAGCCCCTCGTTGTACAGGGCGTTGACGAACTCGAGCAGCTCATAGAAGTTTTCGCTGTACCAGTACTTCTTGTATGTATCTGTGGCTTCGTCCAGGTAGAAGTTTCCGGTCAGATCAAACATAGGGAACAGCTTGTAGATGGCGCGGGGGTTGCCGTCGCGGTCAAGGCTGGGGTTGCGCGAAGCCTGCGCCGGGATCATGTCGGGATACATTTCCTTCACCTTGCGCAGGGCACCCAGGAAACCGTCGATGGTGGTCATGTCGGGGGAACCGATGGCCTCGTAAACATTCTTCAGCACCATGATGCCGGTGACGCAGCCCTCGGTATCGGGGTCTGCCAGCCGCTCAGGCGTATAGGAGCCGGTGGGCAGAATGTAGATATCCTGCGTGTCATAGGCCTGGCGCACGGACAGCACCATATTCGCACCCATGATCCGGTCCACGAACCCCGGGGCGAACTCATCCTGCAGCTCGTTGAACTTGATGATGACATCGTTGGCGACGAGGTCCCGGATCATATCATAGTCACGCTTGCAGATGACGATGTCGGGGTATTCGCCGCTGGCGATCATCATGTTCAGCTTGGAGTGGGATTCGTCCACACCGTAGTCCCATTCCACATTTACATTTGTCTCCTCGATCCATTTCTTGCTGACGGGCTCTTTGCCCCAGTTCGCGACGATGTTGGAGGCGTCGATGGGCCGGTCATAATACACCTTGAGGGTCACGGGGGTTGTGTCAGTGAGCCAGCTTGGCGTGGCTTCTTCGGCCGCGGCAAGGTGCGCCAAGGAGAGCACCATCAGCATCACCAGAAACAAAGATACGATTCGTTTGTTCACGTTTCTTTCCTCCCACTCAATTATTGCTAGCAAGGGAGATCATCCCTTGATAGAGCCGATCATCAGCCCCTTCACAAAGAAGCGCTGCAGGAAGGGGTAAATCATCACGATGGGTACGGCCGCGATGACCATGGTGGCCATCTTGACACCTTCCGGGTTGTAGCCGCTGTTTTCCCAGGCCTTCATGTCGTTCGCCATGTCCGCGTAAGCCTGCTCCTTTACGGTGCGCATCAGAATCCAGGAAAGCGTAATCAGCTTGTTGCCGGTCGTGTAAAATGCGGTGTCATACCATGCGTTCCACTGGGACACGGCGGCGTAGAGGGCGATCGTCGCAAGTGCAGGCAGCGAAATGGGCATGATGACGGAAAAGAAGATTTTCAGCGTTGTCGCGCCGTCGATGTATGCGGCTTCTTCCAACTCATAGGGGACCGTTTTGAAGTTGGTCATCAAGATGACCATCCAGAAAAAGGAGAAAGCCCGGGGGATTAGGTAAACCCAGAATGTATTGAGCAGGCCCAGGTTCTTCAGGTTCAGGTATACGGGGATCTGTCCGCCGCTGAAAAACGTTGGGATGATGAAAATGATCATGTACAGGCCGCGGAACTTCAGGTACGATTTGCTGCAGGCATACGCTGCCATGGTGCAAATCACAAGCCCGAAAACTGTGCCCACCACAGTGCGCAGAACGGAATTGACAAAGCCCGTTACGATGGTCGCATCGTGCAAAACGATCTGATACGTTCTTACGGACCAGGAGGAGGGCAGGAAGAAAGCCGGGCCGTGGGTCAGCGTAGCGTTGAAAGAGTTGATGATCGCGTAGTAGAACGGGTAGACAATGATGAACACAAGCACGCACATGAACGCCACGTTGACAACGTCGAATGCTTCTATTCGTTTCCGCTTCCGCATTTTGTTCGCCTCCCTCAAAACAAGGATTCGTCCGTCATTGCTTTGCTGACACGGTTGGAGAGCAGCAGCAACAACAGGTTGAGCACGGATTTAAACAATTCGATTGCGGCGGAGTAGGAGTACCGGCCGTTTTCAAACCCTGCGCGCATGATATAGGTATCCAAAATGTCGCCGACTTGGCGGTTTGTGGGGTTGCTAAACGCGTACACCTGGTCAAAACCATCGCCGCCGGACATGACCTTGCCACACTCCAGGATAAAAAGAATGGCGAACGTGGGCCGCAAATGGGGCCAGGTTATGTAGCGGAACTTCTGCCAGCGCCTTCCGCCGTCAATCGCCAGCGCTTCATAAAGCCCCTGGTCAATGTTGCAGATCACGCCCAGGTAAATGATGGAGCTCCAGCCGATGCTCTTCCACACGGAGGTGAGAATGATCAGGGGGCGGAAGTATTGCGCCTCGGCGAGGAAGTTGATGTTCTTGTCGATCAGGCCGACCTGGCGAAGAAAGAGATTGATTGCGCCGCTGGAGGGGTTGAGCAGGTTGTAGAAGATGCCGTATGCGATGGACCAGCCGATGAAGTGCGGCAGATACGACATGGTCTGCACCGTCTTCATGAACTTGGCGCTGCGCAGCTCATTGAGCAGCACGGCCAGCAGAATGGGCGGCCACGTGCAGAAAAGCAGCTTCAGCCCGGAGAGGTAGATGGTGTTCCCAATCACCCGCCAGCAGGATTCAGTGCTGAAGAAGTCAATGAAGTGCTCAAACCCATTGTTGGCTGCCATTGGGCTGTTGGCAATGCCCTTGAAAATGTTGTAGTTCTTAAACGCAATGGTGACGCCGTACATGGGAAAATACGACATCAGGATCACGAGCAGGATGGCGGGCAGCACCATCATTTGCAATGTCAGCTGCGACCTGATGTCATGTCCGGCGACTACTGATTTGATTTTGCCCGATTTTCGCGCAAACATCTGATGGACCCTCCTCCGTGTACTTGGTATGGTGCTTTACGGACGCTGCCGCGCCATGGCGAACTGAACAGCATAGGCGATGGCACTGCGCAGGCTAATTTCGCTGGCCGTTCCGCATCCGGCCTGGTCAAACGCGGTACCATGATCGACGGAAACGCGGATGATCGGCAGCCCTAGCGTGATGTTGACGCCGCTCACGCTCTGCCACTTCGCAAGTGCCTGGTCATAGACAAAGCCCACCAGCTTTAGCGGGATATGCCCCTGATCGTGGTACATGGCGACGACGATATCATACCAACCGCCGCGCGCCTTGGAAAACACGGTGTCCGGCGGAATCGGGCCGATCGCGTCCATGCCCTCCGCACGTGCCGCTTCAATGGCGGGCATGATCTCATCGATCTCCTCCCGCCCAAACAAGCCGCCTTCGCCGGCGTGCGGGTTCAGCGCGGCTACGCCAATCCGGGGGCTGTCTATCCCCATATCCACGCAAGCTTTGTGCGCGATGCGAATCACTTCCAGCACACGCTCTTTTTTCACCCGGTCAACGGCTTCCCGCAGCGACACATGGGTGGATACATGCACGACGCGTAGGGCATCGTGCGCCAGCATCATGGCATATCGCGCTGTGCCGGTATAGTGTGCGTAAATCTCCGTATGGCCCGAAAAATGATGGCCCGCCAGATTCAGCGCTTCTTTGTTAAGTGCATTGGTGACTGTTGCGTCCACCAGCCCTTCCGTGGCCATGTCGATTGCTTTCTTCACGTAGCGGAACGCGGCCTCACCTGCCTTGGGGCTGATTTTGCCATAGGGCACATCATCCGCTGTGCAGCAGCGCATATCCAGCACATCCAGTGTGCCCGGGGTGAAGAGGGCCTTGTCCACGCGGTCCACTGCATGGATCGTCAGTTGCGGCATGCCGGGAATGGCCATGGCCCGCGCGAGGATTGGGCTGTCGCCGATCACCAAAGGGCGGCATTCCTCGTAGACGCCCGGATCGGCCAGAACGCGGATGCACAGTTCCGGGCCAATCGACGCGGGGTCTCCCATTGTAATGCCAATGATCGGCTTCATTTAGCAAACCCCCTTGGCCGCCATCTCATCCAAAGCGCCGCGGACAGCCGCCACTGCCTCATCCGAAAGCAGATGAAAAGGTGCGCGGCATTTGCCTACCGGATACTCAAGCATCTCCATGGCGGCCTTGATAACGGCGTTGGAGTTGCCGAACTTGAAGCAATCACGAAGCACGCGGATGCTGTCCTGTGCCTGCCGCGCGCCTTCCAAATCCCCGGCTATGTACCGATCGTAAATTGCAACCAGGGTTTTGGGGCATACATTTGCGCACCCGGCGATGCCGCCCGTTCCCCCGGCGAGCAGAGTCCAGAGAATGAGGGAATCGTTGCCGGATAGAACGACAAAGTCTCTCTCTTTCGTGCGCTCAATGTACTGCAAAATATTGTCAAAGCTGCCGCTGGAATCCTTGGCACCGGCGATGTTTTCAATGTGGCTGAGGCGCTCCACCGTTGCGGGCGTCAGCGCATTGCCTGTCCGGGCAGGGATGTTGTACAGCAAGATCGGCAAATCCACGCTTTGCGCTACCGCCTTGTAATGCTCGTAAAGTTCATTCTGGGAAGCCGCGACGAAAGAAGGGGTAATCACGGACAGCACATCCGCGCCGATCTGCGCCGCGCGGCGCGACAGGCGGATGGTGTCGCGCGTAGAGATGCAGCCGGTGCCCGCATAGACGGGAACGCGCCTGCGCACCTGATCTACGGAGATCTCCAATATGGCTTCCTTTTCCGCTTCGGAAAGGATGTACGCCTCTCCCGTGGTTCCCAGCGGAAAGATTCCATGCACGCCCGCTGCAATCATTCGCTCAATTTGATCCCGCAACGCCTGTTCATGAATCGTTTCATCCGCCAGGAACGGCGTGAGAACCGGAACGATCAGGCCACGTATTTTCTGCATGCTTGCCTACCTCCTCAGGCCAACAGTTGGCGGTACAAGTGCCTTGCATCCTCCGGGGCTACAGGACGCTTGTTGTTTTGCAACAGACGCTGCACGGACATAGCGCCCTCTACAAGACGATTCAGGTCGTCCTCTCCGATCCCGTACTTTTGTAAACAATCTGTGATGGAAAGGGCATGGACGATGCGATCTATCTCGCGTAGCACCCACTCCGCCTTTTCGCCGTCGCTCTGCGCGCCTACTTGGCCCAGCGCGCCATAGATCACTGACAGCTCTTCCCGGCAGTTTGCAGCGTTGAAGCGCATAACCGGCAAAAGCAGCATCGCGTTCGCCACGCCATGGGGAACATGAAACATGCCGCCGAGCGGGTAAGATAGGGCATGCACTGCCGTAGTGCCCGAACAGGTGATGGCGGCCCCGCCGTAAAAGGCGGCCAGCAGCATCGCGTTTTTGCTTTCAATGGCCTGTGAATCCAGGCAAGCCTTTTCGATATTGGCGAAAATCAGCTTGATGGCTTCCAGCGCGTAGAGGTTGCTAAAAGGCGTCGCTTTCCTGGATGTAAAGCACTCGATAGCGTGGCAGAGTGCATCGACTCCCGTGGATGCGGCAATGCCGCGGGGCAAATGGCGAATCATTTCTCCGTCCAGGATGACGGCGCTTGGAATCAATTCGTCGCACACGATGCCCACCTTCATCGCATCCTCGGGCACCGCGACAATGGCATTGGGGGTGGCCTCCGCGCCCGTTCCGGCCGTGGTTGGGATCATGATGCTGCGGACGGTTTTGCGTCCGAGGCCGGGGTTTTGGATGAGCTCCCTGACGGTACACTGTCCGGATGCGGTGATGGAGCACAGCTTAGCAATATCCATCACGCTTCCGCCGCCGATGCCGATGATCAAGTCAGCGCCGCAATCACGAAAACGCCCTGCGGCTGCCTGGGCTTGATGGTAATCCGGCTCCGCGGGCAAATCACAAAGCAGCTCTGTCCGGATGCCCGCAGCGCCCAGGACTTGCATCGGTTTATCCAGTACGCCCGATTGCATCACGCCACGATCGGAAAAGACCGCCGCCTTCTTCGCGCCTGCGCAGAGAATGGACAGCTGCTCTATGGCGCCTTCGCCGCAATACACCGCACCCGGCATTCGACTGGAAAACATGCCGCTCACCTCACAGACACGCCGTTTGTAACAATATCTTCAAGCAGCGTCCGCTTGCCAAACCCTCCGCTTTTGGACAGCATGCGAACCTCCTTGCCATGGACCGCAATGGAGAATACCACCACGCCCGCCGCAACTTCGCCCTCCAGCAGGATATCGGGGTGATCAATCTGGTCCAGAAAGCCCATCAATGTATCGCCCCCGATGATCATGGGGGTATATGCGCTGGCTTCTTCCATTTCAATTAGCCGAAGCGCTAGCTTGCCAAGCTGCCGGGTAATGCTGTTGCGGAAATCCTCGGCAGGGACTGGAGGGGCGTCTGGCGCTGCGTTTCTGGATGGTTCCAGGCCCGTATCGATCAGGATGGTGGTCTGCTTGCGGAAGAGGGTCTGGATGGATTCCAGCCATATCCGCCCATCCGGTGTGTTCAGATACGCATCATCCAGCATCTGCTGCAAAGAAAAGGTCAGGCGCGTGTATCCGAGTTGCTCACCGTATTCCATCTGGCTGCGGGTAATGGGGTTGAGGCTTCCGCATATGACCAGCAGAGGCCCGGTGATGCGGGGTGGGTTCTGCCGTCGCGCGGGCAGACCGATCGCTGGGTGAAGCGCTGCCGCAAACGCGGCGCAGCCGGCGGTTACCTGAAGTTGGTCGTTGGCTTCGAGGTGCCGCGTAATCCGTTCAAAATCCGCGTTCTCTTCCACATCAAAAATGGCTACGGTGGGGGTCTCCGCCTGGGTGGCATAGGGCTGATTTCTCGCGCACTCCTGCGCCTGAAGCCCACACGGCTCAATCATATCCCGAATATGGGATGCATGGACCGGATCGTACACGTCCTGACTGAACACGCTGTCCTGAATGGGGATGCCATTGATCAGCTGCTGCCCGTTCCTGGTAATGCGTTCCATGTCCGGATAGGCCGGGGCAAATGCCGCCAGGCGGTATCCCGTCGCATCAAGCGCTGCCTTAAGCGCCATGCCGATATGCCCCCGCAGGCCGGAATCCGTTTTGATGTAGAGATGCGGAATCTTTTGCTCCATTGCCCACTTGGACAGGCACAGGGTTGTTTCATACGTTTCGTCAGGGGAGGAATGCCTTGTTTCCGCATCAATCACCAGCACATCCGTCTGCGCCATATGCGTGCGCAGGCGTGCAGGGGTTAAAACTTTAACAGACGCGCCCTGCGCGTAGAACTGGACGCCGGTATCCAAAGCGCCTGTGATGTCATCTGAAATAACCGCTAGTTTCGTATTGTTGCATTTTGAAACAAACAAAGGGATGCACCTCGTTCCCTAGTGTTAACCTGCACAAAACATGATTGTTGCATTTATCTTAACAAAACGGGAGCATCGGTTCAATACACAAATTCGTACATTCTTGCGGAAAAATGTTTAAATATGAAACAGGCGGAGGGTTGATTCTCGGAATGCGGCCTGATATGATTGGAAGTGAGACAGTCCTCATTAAGGCCGGGAAGGAGCGGTGCATTTGGCAATCTCCAAGGTACTGGGCATTGCCCCTTACGAAGGCATGCGGAATCTGATGCTCCAGGCCGCGGCCAGCATGACCGATGTCAAGCTGACGGTGTATGTCGGCGATCTGGAGCTTGGCGCGGAAATCGCGGCGCGATATACCGCGCAGGAGTTCGATGTGATTCTCTCCCGCGGGGGTACGGCGGAACTGATCCGGGAAAAAAGCCGCCTGCCGGTTGTAGAAATTGAGCTGACCATATACGATATTCTCAGGTCCATCCGTTTGGCGGAGAACAGCAATAGCCGCTATGTGATTGTGGGCTTTCCAGCCATTACGCGAAGTGCCCATGTGCTGTGTGATATTCTTCAGTACGACATAAAACAATACACGATCCATAATGAGGAAGAAGCGCGGAAAACCCTGAAGAAGCTGGCGGCAGAGGGATGCCAGATGGTGCTATGCGACATGATCACAAACTCCCTGGCACATGAGTACGGCATCCCCGCGCTCCTGATCACATCAGGGGTCGAAAGCGTGGTAGCGGCGCTGCACCATGCGGTAAGCACAAGCCGGCAGTTCCTTGCGTTTCGCGAACGTTCGCAGCTTTTGGAGGCTATCCTGGGCGCTCATTCCTGCGATACTGTTGTTGTTGGAGAAGATGGCGGCGAAGCCTTCCGTACGACCCGCATTCCCCTGCCGGAAACGGTGGAGAAGCGCATCAGAGCGACACACTGCGAAAACATGCAGGAGGGCAGCAAACGCATTGCCATCGCCGCGGACAAACAGCAATACCTGGTAGACTGTCAAGCGATTGAAGTGAGCGAAAAGCGTTATGCTATGTTCACCATACAGCCCGGCAATTGCCGCCCCTCGCTTGAAAAAAGCGGCATTCGCTATATGAACAAAGAAGATGTAATGGATCAGTTTTTCAACAGCTTTTACGGCGTAACGCAGTCAGCCACTTCTCAGGCGTATGATCTGTATGCGACGAGTGATTCACCGTTGATGGTGATTGGCGAAGAGGGTACCGGTATCAACCAAATGGCCCAGCTGATTTATGGAAGGGGTAAATATCAAAACGCGCCGCTGTGCCTGATTGACTGCACGCTTCTCCAGCAGAAGGGGTGGGCCCATTTGATGGGAAGCGATAATTCCCCCTTAACCAGCCTTGGAATCACGCTGCATTTCCAGCACATAGAGGATTTGACCGACGAACAGTACGCACAGCTGTTCATGACCATTCATGATACGCGTTTTTTCCAGCGAAACAAGCTGCTTTTTTCCTGCGCGGTTGCCGATCAGGCAGCACTTTCACAGCGCTACCAGCAGCTGCTCAATTGGTTTGGGTGTATCATCATGCCGCTTTCCCCGCTGCGGGAGCATAAAGCGGACATTCCGCATTTGGCAAGCCTCTACATCAGCCTGCTCAACATGCGGAATGCAAGGGAAGTCGTTGGTCTGGAGCCGGAGGCCATGAAGCGGTTGGAAAGCTATGATTGGCCGGAGAATTACGCTCAGTTTAAGCGCATTTTGCGCGAGCTGGTGTTTCTCGCAAAAGGGGCGTATATCACCGGCGAAAGCGTGCAACACCTTTTGAGCCGGGAAAGCAAGCTGCATCCGCAAAAAACGAGCCGCTCGCTGCATGAGGCACTCCAGGGGAAAACCATGAAAGAAGTGGAGATGCTGGCAATCCGCCAAGCCCTTGAGGAGAATGACGGGAACCAAAGCGCGACAGCAGAGTCGCTGGGGATTAGCAGGACGACGCTATGGCGCATGCTCCAGGCGCAGGATGGCTAGATGGGCGCTTTGTAGACTACTAGGCACAGCAAAGGAGCGCCCGGAAAACCGGACGCTCCTTGTGTTGTACGCTAGGGTTAACCTTCGTGGTTACGGCGCGATGATGGCCTCTCCCTCTATCACACCCTCGACAGGCATGAAGGCGGCCAGCACTTCCTCGGGTAGCGCAGCGAGGATCACGAACATCTGCTCGGTGATGCTCATCATCACTTCATCGCTGACCCAGTCGGCAAACGCATCTTCATCCAGGCTGCCCGGGAAGAAGAACAGGATGTCGCTGGCGGGGTTAAACGGCGCGCCCTGCGGTTCACGGGTCTTAACGATCTGGTCTATGGTGAACAGGTCGAACATTTCCTCGCCCGTGCCAAAGGCGATATCAACGACCGTGTGGGAGGTGTAGTCCTCGCCCTCGGCGGTGAGGGTGCTGCAGGCGAGCACATCCAGCACATAGGCTTCTTCGCCGTCGCTCACGCTGAAGATCACTTCCACGTCGGTGTCGGTGATGTTGCTCTTGACGGTCTTCGCGGAAGCCGCGTCTATCGCAAAGTAGGTCTCTTCGCCATCGGCGTTCAGACCCAGAATGGCGCGGAACGTCTTCTGGATGATCTGGCCGTCCTCAATTTCGGTGACGGTTTCTTCCGGCATCATCAGATTCAGCGTGATGGTGGCACCATCAATGTAGATCGAGACGATCGCCTGATCACCGGCAGCACTCCACTCGGTGTAGAACTCAAACTCACCTACGCCATCTTCATCGGCGGGGCAGTAGATGTGCGCGATGTTGACGGAGGGGTTGCCGTCCTTATCCATGCACGCGGCATGGTAGGCGACGAAGTCCTCGCCCACGATGGCTTCATCTTCAAACGCGGTAGGGATGGAGTGCACCATCTGCATGAACTCATCCAGCGGCGGCAGTTCGCTTTCCAGCTCGGGCATCTGGGTGATCATGCCATAGTACTCGGTCCAGTAGGCGTCAAAATCGGAGAAGATGGGCATGAACACGTCCATCAGCGCTTCCAGCGCGGGGGCCCTGAGCTCATAAATGGTCGCGGTGGTGGCGTCCAGGCCCAGCATGGACTCCAGCGGCTCCTCCGCGTACAGTTCGGCCGACAGGTAGGTCGCGGCCCATTCTTCCATTGCGGCGTTCATGGAGGCCATGGCTTCTTCATCGATGCTCGCCATCAGCGCATCGAAATCCAAGTTCACATTGCCGGCCGGTGTGACGGCGGCCATGTCCACGGTCATGTCCGTGTTCTCGCCCAGATAGGCCTGCAGGTTCGCCATCAGCACATCCATCTCGTCCCGCTTGACGGCGACGGGGCTGGGCAGCAGCGGGGAGATGATGTAGAGGCAGTCTTCTTCCTGCACATACTGGACAGAGGCGGCTTCTGCCTCGTTGAAGGCCATCGAAAGCTCGCCGTAGCCCTCGTCATCATCCAGCTGCATCACGCGGCTGTAAAGCTTCACGGAGTCAATCAGCGCCTTGAGCGTCGCGTTGGTCGCTTCGTCTACCAGCGGATTCTCGTGGTAGGTGAGGCCGGTGGTGGTGCGGATTTCACGCCCCATCAGAGGCTGGGCGGCGGCGGGGGCTGGCGCCTCGGCCAGCGCGGTAGTCAGTTGCGCCAGCAGAAGAAAGACGGCCAGCAGCGTCGCAAGTGTTCTTTTAGTCTGCATAGTGTTACTCCTTTACGTTAGTGATCATAGTATAGCATGTTTGGGATTGGCTGTAAACGGGCGGGTTATGAACCATGCAAATAAAGGGCCGAACCGTCGCCGCAGCTGCCGCAATGGGCAGAGGCAAACGCAGTCTGCTGTACCATGCTCACAGTAGCCCGACAACAGACCCATCAAAAAGCATTGACCTCCCAGCGATATTTCCATAGATGGACCACTAGTGCTCTGACCGCATTATTTTTGAGATTCAGAGCGGATCATTTTCCGCCCTGCGGCGTCGCCCTCCGCTCGACGTAGCTGCCGGCTACGCCTCGCTCCGGCTCCTTGCTGGACGAAAAATCACTCGCCCTGATCCCTCAAAAACAATACGGTCAGGGCAATAGTTGCATCAGATGAAAAAAAAGCGTATACTAAGACTGGGCATGCAGGCGTAAGCCTGCCCATTTCCTGAAGGAGGACAACCCGTATGGAGTGCAAAATCACCAACGATTTGGGCACCATTCACATCACCGAGGATGTGCTGCTCCGCATGGCGGGGTACGCGGCGCTGGAATGCTATGGCATCGTGGCCATGTCGTCCAAGCGCGCCAAGGATGGTATTGTGGAATGGCTTGGCCGTGAGAATCTAACAAGAGGCGTCGCCATCAAGCTGGCCGAGGACGGCAGCCTGGATGTCGACCTGTACGTCGTCGTCGAGTACGGCATTTCGATCGTCGCGGTCTCCAAGACCATCATCGAAACCGTCAAGTACAAGCTGGAAAGCATGGCCGGCGCAAAGGTGCGCCGCATCAACATCTCCGTCGAAGGCATTCGCATTTAAATACCAAAGGAGGCGTCCAACCTTGGCGCAGTCAAAAATGGACGGCCTGCTCTTTCGCGAAATGCTGATGGCGGGAGCGGCCTTGCTTGAACAAAACCGGGAGGCGGTCGACGCGCTGAATGT
This sequence comes from Eubacteriales bacterium, assembly GCA_031549105.1. GTDB lineage: Bacteria > Bacillota > Clostridia > Christensenellales > Aristaeellaceae > Avichristensenella. The sequence continues at coordinate 93,413 of JAVBQK010000069.1, read as the reverse complement.
CTTCCCCGTCCCGGATGGCGACACGGGAACCAACATGAGCCTGACGGTCATGGCGGCCGTTAAGGAGCTGAACACAAAAGAACTGAACCGCGCGGACGAGGCGGCCGAGGCCGTAGCCAAAGGCGCGCTGCGCGGCGCGCGCGGCAACTCCGGCGTCATCCTCTCGCAGCTGTTCCGTGGCTTTGCCCGCGGCGTTGCAGGCGAGGCAGAGGTCACCCCGCAGGTGTTCGCCCGGGCGCTCAAGTCCGGCGCGGAGACGGCGTACAAGGCCATGATGAAGCCCAAGGAGGGCACCATCCTGACTGTTGCACGCGTGGTGGCCGAGAGCGCCGAGGTGCAGGCAAAAAAAGACCCCAATGACCTGGAGGCGCTGTTTCGCGTGATCCTCTCCTCGGGGGAGAGCATCCTGAGGCGCACACCCGAGATGCTGCCCGCGCTGAAGCAGGCCGGTGTCGTGGATGCGGGCGGGCGCGGCCTGCTGCTGATCTACGCGGGCATGAACGCGGTGCTGCTGGGCGAAGAAATCCCCAAGTCCCCCATCGGCATGAGCAGCGACGGTGAGGCGTCCTTTGACGATGACCACGATGCCATCGGCGATATCCGCTACGCCTACTGTACCGAGTTCCTCATCCAGAACCTGCTGCCCACCGCCACCGATGACGACATCGCCACCTTCCGCCGCAAGCTCAACCGCATCGGCGACTGCGTGCTGGTCGTCGGCGACCTGACGCTGGTGAAGGTGCACGTGCACACCAATGACCCGGGCAAGGCACTGCAGGCGGCGCTGGCGCTGGGCGAACTGATCAACCTGAAGATTGAAAACATGGTAGAGCAGCGCCGCGAGCGGCAGCGCGCCCAGGCCGAGAAGCAGCCCGATAAAGAAGCGGGCATGGTCGCCGTATCGCTGGGGGAAGGTTTCTCCGCGATTTTCACGGAGCTGGGCGTCGACTGCATTGTCGACGGCGGGCAAACGATGAACCCGAGTATCGAAGATCTCGTCAGCGCGATAGACGGCGTGCACGCAAAAACAGTTTTTATCTTCCCCAACAACTCCAACGTGATCCTGGCAGCACAGCAGGCGGCGGAGGTTTCCAAGTGTGCCGCGTACGTCATTCCCACGAAGAACGTGGCGATGGGCGTCGCCGGGGTGATCGCCTGCCAGCCAGACCTACCGCCCGAAGAGAACGTCCGCAACATGACCGAGGCGGCCGAACGTGTCAAGAGCGGTATGATCACGGTCGCAATCCGCGATTCCAAGTTCGAAGACCTGACAATCCATGAGGGCGACTTCATAGGCCTGTACAACGGCAAGATATCCGTCTGCGACAAGAGCGCCTACGACGTTGCCGTTAAACTGATGGAGATGCTGGTGACCGACGAAAACTCCCTCATCACCGTCTTCTATGGGGAAGGCGCGGATGAAGAAGAAGCGCGCACCCTCGCCGACGAGTTCGCCGAACAATACGACCTGTGCGATGTAGAAATGCACGCCGGGGGCCAACCCGTCTACAGCTATATTCTGTCAGTAGAATAAGGATAGATTACCCCTCCCGCCGTGAGGCGAAATGTCGGAGGTCCAGGAGGCGGGCCTCCTGGCAGGGGGTCCAGGGGGACAGCGTCCCCCTGGCGTTCCTCCCCGTTCCTCCCCGAAAGGACAGCCCATGCTAACCTGGAACGATGTCAAAGGGGTTGGGCCAGCCCGCCGCTCCGCACTGGAGGAGGCGGGTCTTTTTGCGCCCGAACAGTTGGTGGAGAGGCTGCCCGTAGGGTACCGGGATACCACGCTGCTGACGCCGACAGGGATGCTCAGGCCCGGCACGGAGGCGGCGTTTGAGGGGATTGTCGCAAGCCAGGCGCGCACGGTGCGGATACAGGGCCGGGTGTATGTGACGGCGACGATCAACGATGGCTCGGGTGCGATCAAGTGTACCTGGTTCTCCGCGCCGTGGATGGCCAAGAACCTGCCGACCGGCAAGCGGCTAAGGTTCTATGGCCGCATCGTGCGGCAGAAGACAGGGCAGGTGCTGTGCGTCAGCCCGTCGATCGTCGATGAGCCGTGCATCCAACCGGTGTACCGGCCGCTGCAAAGCGTGCCGCCCAAGACGATGCGTACGCTGATTGACGCGGCGCTTTCCGCCGGTCGGTTCGACGATGTGCTGCCCGAGACGTTCAGGAATCGCTATAATCTCTGCCCGCGCCAGTTCGCGCTGCGGCAGGCGCACTTTCCCTCCTCGCACGAGGCGCTGGCCGATGCCCGGCGGCGGCTCGCGTTCGAGGAGCTGGCGCTGTTCCAGACGCACCTCCAGGGCCTCCGCGTGCGCAGTGGCGACGGCGCGCGCATCCCGCTGGATGACGCGGCGGCGGAAGCGTTCTGGGCGTCGTTGCCGTTTGCGCCGACCGGCGCGCAGCGGCGCGTGTTGGACGAGATCCGCCAGGACCTCGCTGCGCCCGCGCCGATGGCCCGACTGGTGCAAGGTGATGTAGGCTGCGGCAAGACGGCGATCGCGTTCGGGGCGCTGTACCTGGCAGCAAAGGCTGGATTCCAGGGCGTGCTGATGGCGCCTACTGAGGTGCTGGCCGCGCAGCATATCCGCACCGCGGAGCGATTGCTCGCGCCGCTGGGCATTACCTGCGCGCTGCTCACCGGCAAGATGCCCGCCCGTGCCCGGCGCGAAGCGCAGGAGAGGGCCGCGTCCGGCGAGGCGCAGGTGATCATCGGCACGCACGCGCTCATTTCAGAAGGTGTCACGTATAAGAACCTGGGGCTCGCCATCACCGACGAGCAGCACCGCTTTGGCGTCAGACAGCGCACGTTGCTTGGCCAGAAGACCGCGGGCAGCCCCGCGCCAAACGTGCTGGTGCTGTCCGCGACGCCCATCCCGCGCACGCTCTCGCTGATCCTCTTCGGCGATCTGAACGTGTCCATCGTGGATGAACTTCCCCCCGGCCGCACGCCGGTCAAAACGCACATCGTGCCGGAGGCGAAACGAAACGGCCTCTACGGCTTTCTGCGCGCGCAGGCGTCCGCGGGCCGCCAGGCGTATATTGTTTGCCCGCTGGTGACCGAGAGCGAGATGGTCGAGGCCGTGTCCGTCGAGCAGATGTACGAGACACTGCGCACGGGCCCGCTCGCGTCGCTGCGCGTCGGGCTGGTGCACGGCAAGCAAAAGAGCGTCGAACAGGAAGAAATCCTCGCGTGGTTCTCGCGAGGCGAGCTGGACGTGCTGGTCGCCACGACGGTCGTGGAGGTCGGCGTGGACGTACCAAATGCCAGCGTGATGGTGATCGAAAACGCGGACCGGTTTGGCCTCTCGCAGCTGCACCAACTGCGCGGGCGCGTGGGGCGCGGTGCGGCGGAAAGCTACTGCTTCCTGATGGCCCCATCCAATGAGCGGCTGGACGCACTCGTCTCCACTACGGATGGCTTCGTCATTGCGCAAAAGGACCTGGAGCAACGCGGCCCGGGCGAATGGTTCGGTACCCGGCAGCACGGCGCACCGGAGATGCCAGGCGCGGCGCTGGGCGGCGATGTAAGGCTGCTGGAGGAAACTCAGCAGGCGATTAGGCAGCTGCTGGCTGACCCACAGAGAGCTTATGAGGCCGAATTGATGCGCGAGGCGGCACTTACAAGATTTGGAAAAGAAATCGATGCAATCGGGCTGAACTGACAGCCTGTACTGCTGCTGCGCATTTCCACGTTATTTTCTACAAACGTTCACAGACCTTTCACGCGGCATGCTTTGTTCTGCGCTATACTGCCCTCATCAAGCGAGGAGGCAATGAAGCACAGTATGAAAAAAGTGATCGTTTTGTTTTTGGCGGCCGTTCTGGCCCTTGGGTCCATCACCGCGTATGCGGAGAGCGCGGGTACACCGCCTGCAATGCCCGATGGAAACAGTGCCCCACCCGCGATGCCTGAGGACAGCGGAACCCCGCCGACCGGTACTCCGCCGGATGGCGCACCTGGTGGCGCAGGCGGCTTCGGCGGCGGTGCCAGCACCGTAAACACCGGCACCGGCGCGACCACCATCACCGAGGATGCAGCGCTCCAGTCGGAAACCTATACATCTTCCGCCGATGACGAGAATGCACTGCGCATTGAAAACGGCGCGACCGTCACCGCGACAGACCTGACCGTCACCAAGACGGGCGATGCATCCAACAGTGAAGCGGCTTCCTTCTACGGCCTCGATTCCGGAATCCTTGCGCTGGATAACGCGACCCTGACCCTGACCGGCGGCACCGTCACCAGCGACGGCAGCGGCGCCAGTGCGGTGTTCGCCTACGGAACCGGCGCAAAGATCAACATTTCGGGCACGATCATCCGCACCACGCAGAACAACTCCGGCGGCATCATGCTGGCGGGGGGCGGAGAGATCAATGCCAGCGACCTGGATATTGAAACGCAGGGTGGCTCCAGTGCCGCAATCCGCACCGACCGGGGCGGCGGAACCATGAACGTGAACGGCGGCACCTACATCACCAACGGCATCGGCTCTCCGGCGGTCTACAGTACCGCAGCCGTGTCGGTCGCAAACGCGACGCTGACCGCCAACCATTCCGAGGGCGTGATCATCGAGGGCAAGAACTCCGTTACACTCACCAACTGCGACGTTACCGGCAATATGACCCAGTCCAACGGCGGGGATAGCGACAACCTACAGACGATTTTCATCTACCAGAGTATGTCCGGTGACGCCGATGTGGGCCGCAGCGACTTTGCGATGACCGGCGGCAGCATCACCTCCCTCAGCGGCGATACGTTCTATGTCACCAACACGGCCTGCACGATCGAACTGACCGGCGTGGCGATCACAACCGCGGATGACGGCATCCTGATGCAAATCTCCGGCAACACCAGCAGCCGCGGCTGGGGCCAGCAAGGCGCGAACGGCGGCACCTGCGATATGACGGTGAGCGCCCAGATACTGGAAGGTGAGATCGTCGTGGACGAAATATCGGTCCTGAACCTAACGATGCTAAACGGCAGTGCCTTCACCGGCACGATAAATCAGGAAGGCGACGCGGGCCAGGTTACCGTGACGCTTGATGGGGACAGCACCTGGACACTGACCGCCGACGCGCATATCACTGGCTTTGGAGGAAGCCTTGACAGCGTGGAGACGAACGGCTACGAGCTGTATGTGAACGGGGTGGTGGTGAAGTAGAGAGAAGCGAAAAGACATCAGAAGTACAATTTACCCCTTCCTTTATTCAGTGTACAAGCAGAGACCGCCCGAAGCATATCGAGCGGTCTTTGTCATATACAGAAACCCCTTGCGTTCCTTTTCGTCATTCCATCACCGGCCGCGCCGCGCTGCTGCCCAGCTTGGTGGCCATGTTCTGGTAGGCCTTTTTCATGTTGAGGTAGATGCTGTCGGTCATGTTGTCGGGGATGGTGGTGATGCCGGCAGGCACGACGCGGAAGCGGTTGATGCCCGCGGAATCCTTCCAGCGCATGATCCAGGTGGGCATGTAGACCGCGTCCTCGATGACAGCGCGCTTCGCCTGGAAGTTCCATTCAATGCGCAGGCGGAGGATTACGCCGGTGATGTCGCCGGTGTCGCGGGAATCGTCGATGAGGAAATTGCCCAGCGAGTAGGCGATGAATACCTCACGCGAAGCGCCGCTCGCGTCGGTAACGGTGCGCCGCTCCATCTCGTGCACGGTGGTGGGGTTTGTGCCCAGGATGATATCCGCGCCCGCGTTTGCAAGTGCTGTGGCTGTGTCGCGAGTCGTCTTGGTTACTTTCGTATCCGATCGCTCGCCCCAGTGCGCCAGCACAATGATCAGGTCCGCGCCGCGCGCGCGGAGCGTTTGGATGTCGGAGGTCGCGGCGGTCACGTCCAGCAGGCGGGTGCCGGCGGCGATCTCCACCTGGCTGGCCGCCTTCTTGCCCGAGGAGCTGATCTGCCCGGTGTACGCCAGCACGCCCACCTTCACGCCGTTGATGTCTACAATGGACGGCTCCTGCCGCTCGCTCGCGGTCAGGTATGCGCCCGCCTGCGAGATGCCCAGTTCTGTTAGGATGGAGCGCGTCTCCGAAAGGCCTGTGACGCCCCGGTCAAACAGCCGGTCGGTCGCCAGGTTCAGCACGTTCACGCCCGCATTCTTCAGTGCGGCGGCGGCATCCTGCGGGCCGCAGTAGGTGCCATAGGCATTGATATCACGGCTGAGGCCCATGCGCAATGTCGCAAAGGAAAGATCTGCGCCCATCGCCGATGCGACAGGTGCAATGATGTCGTCAAAGCCAAAGCCCGTGGACCCGCCCTGGCCGCTGCGCTGCAGCTCGCTGCCCAGCGTTACTTGGCCCACTGCCGTCAGCGTCAGAATCTGGCTGGGCGGCACGGTGGGCGCGGGTGTCGGGGTCGGAGCAAGCGTAGCGGCGGGCAGCCCCGCGCCGTCCGTCTGCACGGGCGTGCCTGCCTGCTGTTGCTGCGCGCCCTGCGCGTTTGGTTCCGTATCGGTGATGGTGCGGGCGAGCACGTTCAGCGGCTCGGTGAGGAGTTTGGGGTCAATCGTCACAGGCCCCATATTGCCGGAAAGGCGAGAGAGAATCACCGCGCCTGTCAGCAGCGTCACCACGGTCAACGACAGCATGAATACTGTCCCTATCGAAATACCCCGCCGGGTTCGTTTGATCGCCATGCTGTCACCTCCGAAGGGAATAATGCAAAAACTGTCGTTTCCTAATTCTGGGTTGCATGAAGGGGCCGAAGCCCCTTTATGTTTGGATCGTATCGACCGGCTTTGCCGGTCGGGCGGGGAGTTTTCAGGCGGTTTCGCCTGAAAACATACCTTAGCCAGGGGGATGTTGGAAGGGGGACGTGTCCCCCTTCCAGTATCTGACGAATTACGGCTGGCTCTCCATCCCTGTGTCGTATCCCACGTTGCCGATGATCGCGGCCAGCGCCTTCTCATCCAGGTCGCGGTCGAAGTAGCTGCCGGCCGCGCGCAGCAGTTCTGCCGCGCGGGACACGGCGACGCCGAACAGTTGGTCCAGGCCCTCGCGGCGCTCAATGCCCGGCTGGGACGGCGCGCGCCAGGGACGGCCCTCGGTGTTGGTGATGTCCTTTCTCGAGGGGATCACCGGGCACATCTGGGAGGTGATCAGCGCGGGTTTGCCAATGATGCGCTCCAGCACCCAGAACGTGCCGTACTTGACGCCGTGCGGGCTATGGGTCAGACGGCAGACGCGCACCGCGTCGCCGAATGATTTCTCGATCAGCTCCGGGGTGAAGCCCTGCTCGGGGTACACCGTCTGCGCGGCGCTGGCCCACACGGCGGCGATTGCCTGCCAGTGCGGCTTTGCGTCCAGCACGCCCGGCGTCATCACCGGGGTGCCATGGCCGCCGTCGCGCAGCAGGTACAGCGTGTCCCAGTGCTTCTCCAGGCGCAGGTGTAAGGGGCTTGAATAGCGGCCTTTTTTGTCAATGCTCTGCGAGTAGACATACGGGTGCACGGTGGAGTCCAGTGCGTAGTGCGTCAAAAAGCCCAGCGCAAATGCACGCTGCACGGGGTTGCCTTTCCTGGCCTCGCTGAGCAGTGCGGTGAGGAACGCGCCGGTGCGGCTGGAATGCAGAACATTGCCTAGTTTGAGGGGCTTCGACGATGGGCGCAGCGGAAAGATGCCCAGCATGAACAGCGGGTCCGGCCCCTGCGAGCCCAGGATGTATGCGGTCCGCTCAGCGGGCGTCACCAGGGCCTTCGCGCTGGCCATCTCGGCGCAGCGCTGGTGCAAATACCCGGCCGGCACTAGCGAGCGGCCCCCGGCTTCACGACGCCCTTTTGCAGCAAGAGGTTTGCATAGAGCGCCGTCTCGCCCGTCTGCACGACGCAATAGGCAGCCTTCGCCAGATCATAGAATGCAAAGCGCTCCACATGGCCAATTTTCGTGCCCGGCTGTGCGCACTCCACCACCGCAGCGTACTCATCCCAAATCGGCGTTTTGACCGGGTCGCCCGGCATCACTTCCATTAATTTCACCGGGGTATCCACGTATGTATCCAACGGGAAGAGCGTGAGCATGGCTTCGAGCACCTGGGTCGTTCCGTGGCCGTCCAGCCGCACAAGCCGCTGCGCCATGGATGCGCCGGGGAAATTTCCGTCAGCGATGATGATCGTATCGCCATGACCCATCTCCATCATAACCTTGAGCAGTTCCGGGGATAGTATTGAAGGGATGCCTTTTAACATGCGTCCTACCTCCATGAAAAAATGCAGAATTGTACTTTTTTTCATCTTTCGACAGACGTCCCTGTTTTCCCTGCCGGGCGTATAGTCTTGACGCGCATGGTTACCATAGGAGCGATAAGGATTCCTCGCGGAATCCCTCTATGGTGCGATGGCAGTGAACTCGCGCCTCTGAGTAAAACGTGTGAAACGGGGTGTGCAAATGACCTTTGGCATGATCGTATTGCTGGTGCTGTCGCTGCTGGTTGTCTTTGGCGTAGGGCAGCGGGTGCTGGACCGGATGCGCCTGAACGATAAGTGGGCGCTGGCGGCGATGCTAGGCATCTTCATCGGCGGCCTAATTCCGGCAATCCCCATTGGCAATGTGAGAATCGGCGTGGGCGGCTGCCTGATTCCTGTCGCGATATGCGTATGGCTGCTCATCAAGGCCGAACGGCCGATCGAGGTGGCCCGGGCGCTGTTCGGCGCGCTGCTGACGGCGGCGGCGGTCTGGCTGATCAGCCTGCTGATGCCGGCCGAGCCGGAAGGCATCTTCCTGGACCCGAACTACGCCTACGGCCTGGCGGCGGGCGTCATCGCGTACCTGCTGGGGCGCTCGCGCAGGGCGGCGTTTGTCAGCGCGGTGCTGGGCGTTTTGATCGCCGACATCACCGTGGGCATCGTCAACGCGAGCAAGGGTGTGGATACGCTGCTGCGCCTGGGCACCGGCGGTGCGCTGGACGCGGTGGTCATCTCTGGCCTGATCGCGGTGCTGCTGGCGGAGTTCGTCGGCGAGGCACTGGAGCGCGTTTTGCGCGGACGCAGAAAGGAGCGGGCGGAATAACATGAAAATGACCATCAAGCGGTTTGCCTTTGTGTTTCTGGCTGCGGTGCTGATCCTGCTGCCGTTGCGCGCCCCGGCCGATGGCGAGGTGGACGGCGTCTACACCGTCTATGACCAGAACGGTGAAAAGCTCTTTTCCTTCGCGGGCGCGATGGAAGCGGGCGACGAGTATATCAGCTCCGACAACCAGCTTTATGTCATCGAGTCGGTCGATGACCAGGCGATGACCGCGCGCGCCGCGCACAAGGGCGCGCAGCAGATGCCGGATGTAAACTGGCTGCAGACCTCCGCGGCGGTCGTGGTATCAAACGCCGGTGGGGACGCTAGCAGCACGGACGGCAGCGGCAATGACAATCGGCTAATCGCCATGTACGCCACACACTCCGATGAAAGCTATAAACCCACCGATGGCACCCAGAGCGCCGAGGACGGTCACGGCGGCATCTACGATGTCTGCGAGTCGCTGAAAACCGCACTGGAGGAGAAGGGCATCACGGTCATTCTGGATGAGACAAAGCACGTGCCGCACGACGCGGGTGCGTACCGCCGCTCGCGCCAGACGGCGATTGAGCTGCTCAAACAGGCGCCCGATGCGCTGATCGACGTGCACCGCGACGGTATCCCCGACCCGGATGAGTATAAAACTGAGGTTGACGGCGAAGCTGTCAGCAAGGTGCGGCTGCTGGTAGGCCGCTCCAACCAGAACTCGTCGGCGAACAAGGAGTTCGCGCTGCAGCTAAAGGCTGTTGCGGACAGCGAGTATCCGGAGCTGATCAAGGACATCTTCATCGGCAAGGGCGCGTACAACCAGGACCTGATGAGCAACGCCATTCTGCTGGAATTTGGTACCCATACGCTGGACAAGGACCGCGTGATCGCCTCCACCAAGCTGATGAGCAACGTCATCGCGAACACCCTTTACGGTGATGTGAACGGTGCGGCCGGCGGCAGCGATGGAAACCAGCAGGCCCAGAGCAAGGGCGCGGGCACCGGCATCATCTGGGTAGTGATCGCCGTGGTAATCGCGGTCGCCGCGTTTGCACTGCTGCAGACGGGCGGCGGCAAGGCCGCGTGGGAGAAGGTCAAGCGCGGCACGAGCGAGATGACCGGCGGAATGATTGGAAAGAAGCCGGACAAGGATAAGTAAGAAAACAGAGGCCGGGGGATATCCTCCTGGCCTCTGCTTAATGGGCTATGCCGTTTATGCGGGGTTCAGGGGCACCATTGGTCCCCTGAACTCTTTTGTTCCTCAGCCGCCAGGATAGTTCCTCGGGTCCTGGCTCGGGGTGCTCGTGCCGCTCCCACCCGTGCTGCTTCCGCTCGGCACGCTTCCGCTAGGCGCGCTGCCGACCGAGGCATAGGGGTCCACCGCGCCTGTGTCATTAACCAGCATGTCGATGAGCGCGTAGGTGTCGCTATCAACAATGCCGCTGGGTACCATCCCGCAAGCGGATTGCAGCGCAGCGACGGCCCGCACGGTGGAGTCACCGAAGTAGCCGTCAGGCGTGCCGGTGAAAAAGCCCATCACATAGAGCGTTTCCTGTAGCTGGCGCACTTCTGCGCCCTGCATGCCCTTGGAGAGGGTAAAAAAGTAGTTATCGGCGGCGGGATAGACCAGATCGCCGCGGATGTAGCCGTAGTAGTTGCCGTACTTTACGCGCAGCCAGCCATTGGCGACTTCAAGCACGGTCACCTGGTACCCCTTCATCAGGATCATTTTGCTTGCGCTGTCCGCGCTGGGCTCGGCTCGCAGGTGCGCGTTGCTCGACAGCATCTGCGTCGTCGGCAACATAACAGCCGCCATGGCCGGCGCGATGGCCGTGCAGAGAAGTGCCGCGAGCAGCAGGAATACGGTGATGCGTTTCATAGCCGTGTGCTCCCTTCAAATTCCGGATAATATGCGAAAATTGTAACGGAATCGTAACACAAAGTCAATCCATCTTGTTATGATTCCAGAAATTACTAGCGGGCGAGGTTTTTCCTTGCCCTTCTTCTGTCAACCCGCTATAATGTAAGTAAAGCAACGACGCACAATATGCAAAGGAGCTAGAAGATGCAGGAAGCAAAACGTACACCGCTGTACGACAACCATCTACGCCTGGGCGGGAAGATGGTGGAGTTCGGCGGCTGGGCGCTGCCGGTACAGTATAGCGCCATCCTGACCGAGCACAAGGCCGTGCGCGAGGCCTGCGGCGTGTTCGACGTATCGCATATGGGCGAAATTACCGCCCGTGGCGACGGCGCGCTCGCGTTCCTCAACACCATTTGCACCAATGACTTTACAGGCATGCCGGACCACAGTTGTCGCTATTCGCCCATGTGCTACGAGGACGGCGGCACGGTCGACGACCTGATCGTCTACAAGCGCGGCGAGGGCGATTACCTGATCATCGTCAACGCGTCCAACACGGACAAGGACTACGCCTGGATGCAGGCGCACCAGGGCGCGGGTGTGGTGCTTGCCAATATCTCCGATGAGACCGCGCAGCTGGCGGTGCAAGGCCCGCTCTACCGGGATGTGCTGGCCAAGGCGGGCGTTTCGGGCGAACTGCCGGAGAAGCCGTACACGTTCGTAGAGCAGGTCCAGATCGCGGGCATTCCGTGCCTTGTGTCAAAGACCGGCTACACGGGCGAGCCGGGTGTGGAAATCTACCTTGCGCCTGCGGATGCCCCGGCGTTGCATGATGCGCTGATCGCGGCGGGCGCTGTGCCCTGCGGCCTCGGTGCGCGGGACACCCTGCGTTTTGAGTGCTCCATGCCGCTGTATGGCCACGAGCTGAGCCAAGAGATCACCCCGCTGGAATGCGGGCTGAAGACGTTCGTTAAGATGGACAAGCCGGACTTCATCGGCAAGGCTGCACTGGAAGCAAAGCCCCGCGCACGCCGCCGGATCGGCCTGGAACTGATCGACCGGGGCATCGCGCGTGAACACTGCCCGGTGCTGGACGCGGAGGGCAACATCGTCGGCGAGACGACCAGCGGCGGCCCCGCGCCGACCCTGGGCAAGAACGTCGCGATGGCGCTGGTGACGCTGGAGGCAGCAGAACTTAGTGAGCTGTTTATCGAGGTGCGCGGCAAGAAGCTGCGCGCGGCGCGGACCAAGCTGCCGTTTTACAAGTCCACGAGCAAATAAACGCATTGAGCGTTGAGGAGGCGTTTCCTATGATTCCTAACGACCGCAAGTATTCCCGGGAACACGAATGGGTCCTCGTCGAGGATGGCGTGGCCACGATCGGCCTGACTGACTACGCGCAGCGCATGCTGGGCGACATCGTCTATGTAGAACTGCCCGCCGTGGGCGATGTGCTGGAGGCCGGAAGCCAGCTGGCCGTGGTGGAGTCCGTCAAGGCGGCGTCCGAGGTGTTCTGCGTGCCGACCGGCGAGGTGCTGGAGGTAAACGCCGCGCTGGAGGATGCGCCCGAGGCGATCAACGGAGACCCGTGGGGCGCGTGGATCGCGAAGATCAAGGTTGACGCGCTGGATGAGGGCATGCTGCTCAACCACACCGAGTATAACGCGCTGGTCATCGCGGAGGAAGACAAGGCATGAGAAGCTATGTTCCCGCCACCCGCGAGGAACAGGCGCGGATGCTGGCCCAGATGGGCATGTCGTCCATCGAAGACCTGCTGCGCGACATCCCCGCGGGCGTGCGGCTGGACCGCCCACTCGACCTTCCGGATGGCCTGCCCGAGGCGGATGCGATGCGGCTTATCGCTGCCTACGCGGCGGATAACGACACCGCAAAGCCGCTGTTTCGCGGCGCGGGTGCGTACCGGCATTTCATTCCGGCGATCATTCCCGCACTGACGCAGCGGGGCGAGCTGCTTACCGCCTACACGCCCTACCAGGCCGAGATGAGCCAGGGCATGCTGCAGGCGATATTCGAGTATCAGTCTCTGATCGCCCGGCTGACGGGGCTGGAGGCGTCCAACGCCTCGGTATATGACGGCGCAACCGCCGCCGCTGAGGCGATGCTGATGTGTCGCGATAGCGCCCGGAGGGACAAGCTGCTTGTCTCGCAGGGTCTGCATCCGGACGTGCTGGCGGTGCTGCGCACCTACGCGCCGTGCGTCGGCATGGAGCTAGTCGAAATCCCGCTGAAGGATGGCGTTACCGACGCGGCGTTTGCCGCCGAGAATGCCCCCGGCGCGGCGGGCCTGATCGCCGCCTCGCCCAACTACTTTGGCCTGATCGAAGACATCAAAGAGCTTGCGGACACCATCCACGCGGCCAAGGGCCTGATGGTCGCATACGTCAACCCCATTTCGCTGGGAATTTTGAAGAGACCCGGCGCGCTGGGCGCGGATATCGCCATCGGCGACGGGCAACCATTGGGCATTCCCATGTCATTTGGCGGCCCGGGCGTGGGGTTCATGGCCGCGACGAAGAAGCTGCTGCGGAACCTCCCCGGCCGCATCGTCGGCGAGACGGTGGACGACGCGGGCAATCGCGCCTACGTGCTGACGCTGCAGGCGCGCGAGCAGCATATCCGCCGTGAGAAGGCCGCCAGCAACATCTGCTCCAACCAGTCGCTGTGCGCGCTGTCGGCAGGCATCTACCTGACGGCGATGGGACCTGCGGGCCTGCGGGACGTGGCAAATGCCTGCCTGCAGAAAGCGCACTATGCGGCGGAGAAGATTGCCGCCGTGCCCGGCATGCGCATGGCGTATCAAGGCCCATTCTTCCATGAGTTTGTGATCGAGAGCGACCTGCCCGCCGCGAAGATTGACGCGGCGCTGCGGGATAGCGGCTTTGTCGGCGGATTGCCGGTGGGGCCGAACCAGACGCTTTACTGCGTCACCGAGATGAACACCTGCGAGGAAATCGACGCGCTCGTGCGCGTGCTGGAGGTGATCGCATGAGCCGCAGCGTCCATCCCACCTGCTTTGAACAGTCCCGGCCCGGCCGCCGTGGTGCGGAAGCGCCGCTTCTAGACGTGCCCGTACGCGAAGGGCTGCTGCCCGAGTCACTGCTTGATGCGCCGCCCGCGCTGCCGGAGATGAGCGAAGTGGAGGTCGTGCGCCATTATACGGCACTATCCCGCCGCAACCACGGCGTGGACAACGGCTTCTATCCGCTGGGTTCCTGCACGATGAAGTACAACCCACGCATGAACGAGGCCGCCGCAGCTGCCTTTGCGGACATCCATCCGCTGCAGGACGCGCGGGATACCCAGGGCGCTCTGCGCCTGATGTACGACCTGGAACGCGCGCTGTGCGAGGTCACCGGCATGGATGCGATGACGCTGCAGCCTGCCGCTGGCGCGCATGGTGAGCTAACCGGCCTGATGCTGATCCGCGCGTACCACGCGCACAATGGCGAGCTTGCCAAGCGCACCAAGATCATTGTGCCCGATTCCGCGCACGGCACCAACCCGGCTTCCGCCGCGATGGCAGGGTTCGACGTAGTGGAAATTCCGTCCAGTGCGGACGGTGGCGTCGATCTGGACGCGCTGCGCGCCGTATGCGGCGGCGACACCGCAGGCCTGATGCTGACCAACCCCAACACGCTGGGCATGTTTGACCCGAACATCTGCGAGATCGCGGAGATCGTGCACGGCGTTGGCGGTCTGCTCTACTACGATGGCGCGAACCTGAACGCCGTGATGGGCATCGTCCGCCCGGGTGATACGGGTTTTGACGTCGTCCACCTGAACCTGCACAAGACGTTTTCCACGCCGCACGGCGGTGGCGGCCCTGGTGCTGGCCCGGTCGGCTGCAAAGCGGCGCTCGCGCCGTTCCTGCCGGTCCCGGTCGTGACCAAGGATGGCGCTGGGCAGTATGCGCTTTCATCCGACCGGCCGCTGACCATCGGCAAGGTGAAGGCATTCTACGGCAACTACGCGGTGTGCGTGCGCGCCTACGCCTACATACTGTCGCTCGGCGCGGAAGGCTTGAAGGCTGCCAGCGAGGCCGCCGTACTCAACGCCAACTACATCATGCACCGTCTAAAGGACACCTACAAGATCGCCGCGAACCGCCCCTGCATGCACGAGTTCGTCCTCTCCACGGAGAACATCCCGGGCCTGACGGCGACCGACGTGGCCAAGGGGATCATCGACCGGGGCATCCACCCGCCGACGATTTACTTCCCGCTGATTGTGCACGAAGCGATGATGGTGGAGCCCACCGAGTCCGAAACCCCGGAAACCCTGGACACCTTCTGCGAAGCCATGCTGGAGCTGGCCGCCCTAGCCCGCGAAACCCCCGAAGCGCTGCACGCATTCCCGCTGACGACGCCCGTAGGCAGGCCCGACCAGACGCTGGCGGCGAGGAAGCCGAAGGTTGTGGGGTGACAAGAGAACGCCAGGGGGACGTTGTCCCCCTGGACCCCCTACCAAAGGGCCTTGCCCTTTGGAAACCCAACATTTCGCCTCACGGCGGGAAGAACTTTCTCTTATGACAAAACACAACCCGCCCGCAGGCGAAATGTCGGAGGTCCAGGAGGCATGCCTCCTGGCGAGGGGTCCAGGGGAGCAGAGCTCCCCTGGCGTTCCCCCGTTACTCCCTCGTTCCTGCGGGCGCGGATCTATACACAGGAGGAGCTATGATACCTGATTGGCAGAACAAGGATTTGCTGCACCGCAATCGCCTTCCCGCGCGCGCGATTGGCGCGCCTGATGGTGCGGAGTATGCCCGGTGCTTGAACGGGCTGTGGGATTTTATCTATGTGCCCGAAGGGCCCGCGTATGTGCCGGGAGAGTTTCCGGGGGAGACGGGTGCGCTTTGCTGGGAGACGTTGCCCGTGCCTGCCAATTGGCAGCTGCATGGGTATGGCAGACCGAATTATACGAATGTCAAGTATCCCATTCCGTACGACCCGCCATATGTGCCGGATGAAAACCCGGTGGGGCTGTACCGGCGGGCGTTTGCGTTGCCGCAGGGTTGGGAAGGGCGGCGGACGATTCTGCGGTTCGACGGTGTGGACAGTGCGTATTATGCGTATGTCAACGGCGAACTGGCGGGGTTTTCGAAGGTGCCGCATATGCCTGCCGAGTTTGATGTCACGGCGCTGGTGCGCGCGGGCGAGAACGAGGTCTGCGTGAAGGTGTTCCAGTGGTCGGATGGCACGTATCTGGAGGACCAGGACAAGTGGCGGCTATCGGGCATCTTCCGCGATGTGATGCTCATCAGCATGCCGCAGGCACATATCTGGGATGTGCAGGCGGATGCGCTGCTGGACACAGCGGATTATACGACCGGCAGGCTGGCCATCCGCACGGTAACGCACGGCGCGGCGATCCTGACGGTGAAGGCTGCGCTGTACGACGGTGAAGAGATGATCTGGAGCGGAAGCACCCCGGGCGATGATCCCACGTTTGAGGTGGAGTTGCCGGGCGTGAAGCGCTGGACGGCGGAGACGCCCGCGCTGTACGACCTGGTTGTCACGCTGGAAGGAAATGCCGGGGTGGTGCAGACACAGCGCCTGCGCGTGGGCTTCCGTGTGGTAGAGATTCGGGATGGGCAACTGTTCGTCAACGGCGTGTCGATCAAGATCAAGGGTGTCAACCGTCACGACTTCCATCCGGAGTTGGGCGCGGCAGTGCCGCCGGACGCGATGCGGCGTGACATCCTCATCATGAAGCGGCACAACATCAACGCCGTTCGCACCAGCCATTACCCGAATGATACCAGGTTCTACGACTATTGTGACGAGCTGGGTCTGTACGTGATGGATGAAACCGACGTGGAGACGCACGGCACCGTGATCTTCGACCGGTATAACCTGCTGTCCGATGATCCCGAGTGGGAGGCGGCGTTCGTGGACCGCTCGGTGCGGATGGTGGCGCGCGACCGCAACCACGCGTCGGTGATCTTCTGGTCGCTGGGCAACGAGTGCGGCTACGGCGTCAACAACGGTGCGCAGTACCGCGCGATCCGTGCGATGGACCTGACGCGGCCTGTCCACTACGAGCAGGATCGCGAGGCCAAGACGGCGGATTTCTACTCGGCGATGTATACCAACGTCGAAGGGGTCATCAAAGAGGGCGAGAAGGACGATGACCGGCCGTTCTTCCTGTGCGAATATGCGCACGCGATGGGCCAGGGGCCGGGCAACTTCCGCGAGTACTGGGATGCGATCTACAAGTACCCGCGCCTGATTGGCGGGTGCGTGTGGGAGTGGGCGGATCATGGCCTGATCAAGCACACTGCGGATGGCGAACCTTACTATGTCTACGGCGGCGACTTTGACGATTATCCCAACGACGGCAACTTCTGCGTAGACGGGCTGTGTTACCCGGACCGCAGGCCGCACACTGGGTTAATCGAGTACAAAAAGGTGCTGGAGCCGGTGAATGTAACGTTTGAAGGCGGCGTGATGACCATTGAAAACCGGCTGGCGTTTACCGACCTGTCGGGGCTGAATGCCCATTGGCGTGCGCTGCGCGGGGACAAGGTGATCGCGCAGGGAATGCTCCCGGCGCTGACCACACCACCGGGCGGCAAACAGACACTGCCCGTGCCTTGCAGTGCGCCGGACTGCTTGCTGGATATCCGCTTCACGCTCGCGGATGACGCGCCGTGGGCGCCGCGCGGGCACGAGGTGGCCTGGGCGCAGGCGGGCGAGCTGACGACGTGCAAACCTTGTGGCCGCATCAGCGCGCCGCTGCTCGTGCAGGATGGCGTGCTGCTCACCGCGACGGGCGAAGATTTCTCCGCGGCGTTCGATCCCCGCAAGGGCGAGTGGGTCTCGTACCGCTTCTCCGGCGTGGAACTGCTGCAGGCGGGCGTGCGACCGAACCTCTGGCGCGCGCCGACAGACAACGACAACGGCTGGGCCGGTGCATCCAAACAATGGCGAGCGATAGGGCTGGACAACCTGCAGAGCCGCGTTGCGTCGTTTGCGTGGGAGCAGCCGGACGCAGAGACGCTCGTGGTGCGCGTGGAAACCGTGCACGGCCCGTACACGTACAGGCCCGTGCTGCGCTTTGCGCAGTTGTACACGCTGCGCGGCGACGGCACGATGGAGCTGGCCGTGACGTTCACGCCCTATCAGGAGAGTTTGCCGCACATGCCGCGTCTGGGCGTGCGCTTTGCAATGCCGCGCGCGTTTGATGCGCTACGCTGGGCGGGCCGTGGGCCGCATGAGAATTACCCGGATAAGAAGGATTCCGCGTGGCTGGGCGTGTTCACCGCCTCGGTGGCGGATACCCACGAGCCGTATGTGTTCCCGCAGGAGAATGGATCGCATGAGGATACGCAGTGCATCGCGATCACCAACCGGCAGGGCGTGGGCCTGCGCGTTACCGGCGATGGCTTTGCGTTCTCCGCCCACCATTACACGCTCGAAGCGCTGACAGCCGCTAGGCATACATGCGAGCTTTCGGAAGGCGATTTGACCCAGGTGCTGCTCGACGCTGCGATGGGCCCGCTGGGCTCCAACTCCTGTGGCCCGGCTCCGATGGATAGCTACTTGCTCAAGTTCAATGAGCCAAGGGTCTTTGCCTGGACGTTTGCGCCGGTGGATGCGCGCACGATGGGATAATGAGTGAGAAATGGACTGCTGCGCAACGCGAGGCTATCGAGGCGCGCGGTGGGAACCTATTGGTATCGGCGGCGGCGGGCAGCGGCAAGACCGCGGTGCTCGCCGCCCGCATTGCCGCGCTGGTCACGGAGGGCGCGCGCGTGGATGATCTGCTGGTCGTCACCTTCACCAAGGCGGCGGCGGCGGAGATGCGCGCGCGCATTTTGACCCGATTGCACGAGATCGCGGACATGGCCGGGCCACGCGCGGAGTGGATGGCGCAGCAGGCGTTGCGCGTGGAGCGTGCGGATATCTGCACGCTGCATTCTTTTTGCGGCCAAGTCTGCCGTGAACACTTTCAGGCGGCGGGCGTGGACCCGACATTTCGCGTGGCCGATGCGGCGGAAGCCGGCGTGCTGCACGCCGAGGCGCTGGTGGAGGCGCTGACTGCTTGCTATGAAGCGCCAACGCCCGCCTTTGCGCATGCGGCGGCGTGCCTCTCGCAGGCGGAGCTTGGCGCGGCGGTGGAGGCCCTGCATGCGTTTCTGATGGCCCGACCTGATCCCTGGGAGTGGCTGGAGGGTACGATTGCGCTGCATGAAATGGAACCGGCTGCGCTGAAGGAATCTACGTGGATGCGCGTGCTGCTAGGCAAGATTGCTGCGGATGCCGAGGCCGCTGTGGATGCATATGCACGTGCGCTGGACTACGCGAAGGGGATCGGGCTGTATCAGGATTTTGCCGAAGCGGAACGCTGTTACGCGCTGGATTTCCTAGTGGCCGCACAGAACGGTTACGATGCATGCATGTCCTTCTACAGCGAGAAGCCGGGTAATAAGCCCCGTAAACCCAAGGGCACCGATGAAGCGCAGGAAGAACACTATAAGAAGCTACGTGCGGATGCTTCAGCGCTGCTTAAGCAGGCGGTGGAAGCGTCGGTGGCGCTGTCCGATTTGCCCCGCCGTGCGGAGGATTTGCAGGGCGCAGGCCTTATGCTGCGCGGTGTGGCTGAGGCCGCACGCGCGTTTCATGACCGCTATGCCGAGCGGAAGGCTGAAAAGAACCTGCTTGACTTTCATGACCTAGAGCATTTCGCGCTGAGAGCGCTGGATGCGGCGGATGTATCGCAGGCACTACAGGCGCGTTACAGTTATGTGTTTATAGATGAATACCAGGATTCCAGCCAGTTGCAGGAGGCCATTCTGGATCAGGTTTGCCGTGGAAACAACCTGTTTATGGTCGGCGATGTCAAGCAGAGCATTTACCGGTTCCGTCTGGCGGAGCCAGGTTTGTTCCTGCGCAAGCTGCGGACGTTCGGTACATGGCAGGGCGATGTTGATCGCAAGATTGCGCTGAACGCAAACTTTCGTTCGCATCCTATGCTGCTTGATGGGGTCAATGCGGTCTTCCAGCGGGTTTTCCGCGGGGATGCGATGGAACTTGAATATCCCCCGGAGGATTGGCTGATCGCGGGGCGCGAAGCGGATTGGACCGGTGCGCCGGTGGAGCTGCATCTCATTGAGGGTGCTGAAGCAGAGGATGATGCTACCGATGAGGACGAGCTGCTTACGCCACAATCCCGCGCCGCGATCTGCCAGGAGGCTGAGGTCATCGCCGATCGTATTCTGGCGCTTCGTGACGCACCGGAGGGCGGATACCGCCCGCGTGACTGCGCGGTGCTGATGCGCACGGTGCGTGGCAAGGCGGCACAGGTGGTGGAGACGTTGCGGTCGCGCGGCATACCCGCTTGGTCCGATCTGGGAGAGGATACGCTTCAGCGCCCCGAGGTGCAGGATGTTGTCGCGCTGCTCCGGACGGTGGACAACCTTCGCCAGGATGTGCCGTTGCTGGCGGCGCTGCGTGGCCCCGCACTAGGGCTGACGGACGAGTCACTTGCCCAGATCCGCGTTGCCAGGCCGGAAGGCTCGTTCGCCGATGCGATGCTGGCCTACGCTGAAAGGGGCGATGCGCTGGCTGGGGCATTGAGCGGGTTCATTGCGCAGGTGCGCGGCTGGGCGATGGATGCAAATGCACTGCCGCTCGACACGCTGCTACGCGGCCTCTATGAGGAGACGAGCCTCTATGCCACTGTCGGAGCACTCCCGGATGGCGCTTCGAGGCAGGCAAACCTGCGCGCGTTGGCGGAACATGCGGGAGCATACCAGCGTGCGCAGTTTGGTGGGCTCGGTGGCTTTTTGCGCTATCTCGACCGCATCAAAGCGCGCGATGGCTTGGCGGCGGTTGAGCTTGGCGAGGCGGATGACGTGGTGCGCGTGCTCTCGATCCATAAGAGCAAGGGGTTGCAGTTTCCCGTTGTGTTCGTGGCGGGGCTTGGGTCGCGCTATGGCAAAGCGGAATCGCGCGATGCGCTGCAGCTGCATGCGGAGTTGGGCGCGGCCCTCCCTACGATTAACCCGGTGCTGCGTACCAAGTGGTCGACGGTGGCACAGGACGCTATTGCCGAGAAACGCCGCCAGGAAGCGCTTGCCGAGGAAGCGCGCGTACTATATGTCGCGATGACGCGCGCGGAAAAGCGAATGATCCTGATCGGTACACCCCGTAAGGGCGATCGGGAGCGCTGGGATCGGGAGGCTCTGCCATCTGCCACGTGTGCGTTGGATTGGCTGGTTCCCTGCGCACAGGGTGAAGAAGGCTGGCACATCGATACGCATGCGCCGCGTGTGGGACTGGATGCACCGGTGCGGGAAGAGGCGCTCGCCTCGCTAGTGGAAGATGTGCGCGCAATAATCCCGGATTCTGCCGGCCGTGTTGCGCGCGCGCTTGGATGGCGCATGCCAGCACGTAGCCTCCGTGCGCTTAAGCAGAGCGTGACGGCAGTCACTAGGGCAGCGCCCAAACCCGGCGAAGAGCCGGATGCGCCGCTTTCGCTGGAGTCGATGCCCAAGCGTCCTCTGTTTATGGAGGCGCGGGGCCTTACGGCATCGGAGCGTGGCGATGCAGTGCATGCATTCCTTCGTGCCGCGACCGGAGCCGAAGTGGATGCCATCGCACTGCGGAGTGATCTGCTTGCGCGCGGCGTTCTATCAGCGGAACAGGGGGCGGCATTGCCGCTGGCGAAGCTCTCTCGCTGCCTGGAAGGTCCACTCTTTGTGCGCATTCGCTCGGCGGGGGTCGTCCGCCGCGAGTGGCCGTTTAACCTGCGCCGCGAGGAAAACGGTGAGCGGACACTGTTACAGGGTGTCATCGACTGCTGTTTTCTGGAGGATGGCCAGTGGGTGCTTGTCGACTATAAGTCGGACCGCGTAAGCGACCCGTCGGTGCTGGTGGAGCGCTATCGCCCACAGATTGCGCTGTACGCGTCGGCACTGGAGACGATCACCGGTATCCCTGTGCGCGAGCGCATTATGTTTTTGCTTGATCTGGAGACCGGCATTACCGTATAAAGGAGCAACACATGTATCGGTTTGACTACCACCTGCACACCCGTCACTCCATGGATTGCGAGATGACGATCGACACGCTTTGTGAGGCGGCACTTGCCGCGGGTCTTTCGGAGATTTGCATCACGGACCACACGGAGTTTGGTCATCCGGAATCTAGCTGCAATGTGCCACCTGTGCCGGGGGACTGGCTTGCGGACATCACGCGTGCACGGGAAACGTTTCCCTCGCTTGTCATCCGCGCGGGTATTGAGATCGGCGACAATCCTCTCTGCCGGGATGAGATCAAAGCGTGGCACTTTTCATTGCCGCTAGACTTCAGGCTTTTATCGCTGCACCTGATCGACAATGCCGACCCATATTTCCCCGGTTTCTTTGAGGAAAGGGAGCAGAATGATTTTTACCGGCGTTATGTGGAGTCCAAGCTTGAGTCGGCACTTGCCTGGGACCCATCGGAGTACGATTCGATAGCGCATCTGGGCTACTGTGCGAAGTTTGCGCCGTATCCGCCG
The DNA here is from genome assembly GCA_031549105.1 of Eubacteriales bacterium. Classification (GTDB taxonomy): domain Bacteria; phylum Bacillota; class Clostridia; order Christensenellales; family Aristaeellaceae; genus Avichristensenella. The sequence continues at coordinate 71,019 of JAVBQK010000069.1, read as the reverse complement.
CTGGAGCGTCCGCTCCGCTTTCATCACGCGCCAGATGCGCTTGATGCGTTGTTTCGCCGCCTTGCGGAGGGCGGCAAGGCGCTTGAGATCAATACCTCTGGTCGCAGAACAATGGGGGAGTGCTTGCCCGACCGCGAGCTTTTGACACGGTTCCATGAGTTGGGCGGTGAGTTTGTTACGCTTGGTTCGGACGCGCATACGCCGGAGGCTGTCGGAAGATGGTTGGATGATGCGCGGGAACTGGCGAAAGAGTGTGGCTTCAAATATGCGCTGACTTTTGATGCGAGAAGGCCAATCCCCATTCTGCTGTAAAGGGGCAACTGTATGCCAAAGACAAATCGGGTCACGAACGAGCTGCTTTTTCTGACAGCGCTTTGCCTGCTGGTGACAGCGCTGGCAAATCAGGTAGACCATCCGCGTCTACCGCTGATGCTGCTGATAACGGGATTTATGGGCGTCATGGCAGCGGTATCGCTCTACCGCCATCGTGCGCAGGTGCGCACCCTTCGCGTTAAGGGAAGTCGCAAGATGCAACCGTAAGGCTTGTTCCACGTGGAACATTTTGGCGGAGCTGGAGAGAATTGTTTCACGTGGAACATTTTGGGGAGGATCTATGGACGATCTGTTTTCGTTTGCCGCCCGGCCAAATGACGCACCGCTGGCGGACCGCATGCGCGCACGCACGCTGGATGAGTTCATCGGCCAGGGGCACCTGGTAGGCGAGGGACGCCTGCTTCGCCGCGCAATTCAGGCGGATAGGCTGACTAGCTGCATCTTCTACGGTCCGCCAGGCTGTGGCAAAACGACGCTCGCGTCGGTAATTGCCGGAAGCACAAGCGCAGCGTTTGCTAAGATGAACGCTGTCACCAGTGGCGTGGCGGACGTGCGGAAGGTGCTGGAAGAAGCCGAGAACCGCAGGCGACTGTACGGCCAGCCGACCTACCTGCTGCTGGATGAATGCCACCGCTGGAGCAAGTCACAGAGCGATTCGATTCTGCCGGCCATTGAAAAGGGCACAATCCGCTTCATCGGCTCCACGACGGAAAACCCGATGGTCTCCATGACACCGGCAATCGTTAGCCGTTGTCGGCTGTTTCAGTTTTACCCGTTGGCATTGGAAGATATATTGATGGGACTTCGGACAGCGCTAAGCGACGGGGAACGCGGGCTGGCACGCATGGGTGTGCTCGCAGATGAAGAGGCGCTGCTGCATATTGCGCACGTCGCGAATGGCGACATGCGCTCCGCGTATAACGCGCTTGAGCTTGCCGCACTTACAACCCCGCCCGACCGTGACGGCAATATCCACATTACGCTGGAAGTGGCAGAAGAATCGATCCAGCAGCCAGTGCTGCAATGCGATGAATCGCTGTATTACGATATGCTGTCTGCATTCTGTAAAAGCCTGCGCGGATCAGACGCTGATGCTGCGCTAGCATGGTTTGCACGGATGATTTATGCGGGCGTTGACCCGCGCATCATTGTGAGGCGGCTGATCGCCCACGCCAGCGAGGATGTAGGCCTTGCCAATCCCATGGCGATGGTACAAGCAGTCTCCGCGTTACAGGCGCTACAGTTCGTCGGCATGCCGGAGGCCAAGCTCTCCATCGCGCAGGCGATTATCGCAGTGTGCATGAGCCCTAAGTCCAATAGCGTGGTTGCGGCGATTGGCGCAGCGATGGCTGACGCGGAAAAGGGTGGCTTTGGCGCGGTGCCGGTACACCTGCGCGATACCAGCTACCGGGGAGCGGAGCGCCTTGGTACGGCTGAAGGCGAGCGCAACGGCGAAAACTATCTCTACCCGCACGACTATCCCGACCACTGGATCCCCCAGCGGTACATGCCCGAAGACCTAATCGGCCACACCTATTACATCCCCAGCGGCCAGGGGACAGACACTGGCCTTCCGGATGTCATAAAACGCAAAAAAGATCAATGCACATCAAGCGCTACGGAAAACGGACATGAGGGGAGCAGTCCGTCGGCTTAACCGTAGGGGTTGACATGCATTGCCGAGACTATTGTAGCACGTTTTGCCCCCCGTGAAAAGGGGGCTTTTGCTATTTATGCAAGAATATTTTATGAACAAAGGGAGGCGGTTTGTTAACAAGTTGAGAGATGAAAAAGGAGACGCCAGGGGCTCTGCCCCTGGACCCCGCCAGGAGGCACGCCTCCTGGACCTCCGACTTCGCTCACGCGAGGGTTCAAGGATCTGGTAATGCTGTACAAACAAAAAACCCAACCCCTGCGTGAGCAGTGTTGGGTTACCAAAGGGCAATGCCCTTTGGTAGGGGGTCCAGGGGGACAAAGTCCCCCTGGCGTCCTCCCGTCTCTTAGAACACGAAATACGTCTCGCCTTCCTCATGCTCGTCCACCGGCACGCTGCCAAGGCCTTCGGGCAGGTGGACCTGGCCGTCATTCGCGGCGGTAGCCGACTCGGCTTCGGGATCGTAGCTGGGATAGCCAAAGAGCAGATTGCCCGAGCGGTCAAACGCGTAGACGCCGGTGGGCATCATGTTGGAGGCGTGGGTCAGCGTTTCCGGGCCATAGCCCATCACCAGGATGTTGTTGCCGGCCGGAACGACATAGTTCCACATCTGGCCGCCGATGGTGAAGTCAAACAGCTTGGTCTGCGACGACAGGTCCGGCCTCACCGAGCACACGGAGGTGGCGGTCAGCAGGAGCAGCTCATCCTGGTTGCCGCCCATTACCATGCGGGTGAGCACGTTGCCGTCGTCCGGCTGGATGCTGCTCTCAGCCGAGCCGTCCAGCGGGTAGCGGATGATGCGGTTGCCATCGCCGTCATAGACGTAGATTGCTTCGCCAAAGCGGGGGCTGCCCAGGCTGATGGGGTATTTCTGGCTGATCTGCGTGGAAGACTTGCTACCCAGCTTCATCGCGTATACACGCGTGGCCTGGGCATCGGTGCCATAGAGGCGGTAGCCCTCATAGAGGACGCTGGTAAGCGCCTTGGGGCTGGGCACATCCAGGTTGGTGGCCTTGCCGCTCTCCGGGTGATACTCGTACGCATCCTCGCTGCCGGAATCAGTCTTGGTAACAAAGTACGTCTTGCCCTTGTAGACAATGGCGTCGTAGATTTTCTTCTTGCTGCCGCTCATGTCCTTGATCTTGGTGGACTTCTGCGCGGACAGGTCATAGCTGTGCAGCGTGTAGGGATCGGCCTTGGTGACATAGAGGAACGTGTTGTCATCGTCGCCGACGAATGCGGAGGCGACATCGGTCAAGAGAGGCGTGGAGTTGGCCGTACCGGTGGCGATATCCACGGAGTACAGCTCGTGCACCGTACGATCGGCGTCCGAGTAGCCGAAGAAGTAGACCGTCGTATCACTCGCCTGCACCAGGCGCGCCGGGTACCCGCTGGTGATCGTCACGATCGGGCCGGAAGCGGCCTTGCTCAGCGCGTACAGGCCCCAGTGGTTGGTAACGCCTTCCTCCATTGGAGCGAAGAAGAACGAGTCAGTTGCATTGGATACCACGACGCCGCCCATCAGCTGCATATCGCGGTTCGTCACCTCCGCGACAGCTACGGACGAAACCAGCAGCGTCAGCACGAGGGTCAATAGGCATATTTTTTTGGTCATTGCGGGTTTTCCTCCTCATTTACGCCTCAAAGGCATTGACATCATACCAGAAGTATAGGCTCATCGCAAGAAAATTCAGTCTTCCTCGTCCTCCTCCTCGGGCAGATCTCCGTTGTGATAAACATTCTGCACATCGTCCATGTCGTCCAACGCTTCCATCATCTTGTAGATTTTCTCCAGCGTTTCCGGGTCGGTGATGGCGGAGGTGTTCTGCGGCACGCGCGTCAGCTCTGCGGATAGGAATGTGCAGCCCTCTGTCTCCAGTGCGTCACGCACGGTGGCAAAATCCGCCACCTCGCAGAATACCTCAAACGCATCTTCCAGCGCTTCCATGTCGGATGCGCCGGCTTCCAGCGCGAGCAGCAGCATCTCGTCCTCGTCCATGCCGGGCTTCCGGTCGACGACAAGCAGGCCCTTGCGGTCGAACATCCAGCCGACCGAGCCGGTCGCGCCCAGGTTGCCGCCGAATTTGTCGAAATAATGGCGGATATCGGAAGCAGTGCGGTTGCGGTTATCGGTGACGCACTCCACGATAACGGCCAGACCACCCGCTGCGTATCCTTCATAGGCGATTTCTTCGTACGAAATGTTCCCCATTTCGCCCGCGGCTTTTTTAATTGAGCGGGCAATGTTGTCGTTGGGCATGTTATTGGCCTTTGCCTTGAGCACGATATCGCGCAGTTTGCCGTTCACGGCGGGGTCGGAACCGCCCTCGCGTACGGCGATGGCAATCTCCCGGCCAATCTTGGTGAATATCTTACCCCGCGCGGCGTCCGCCTTGCCTTTTTTATGTTTAATGTTAGCCCATTTCGAATGCCCTGACATGGAATAGCCTCCCTACTTTACAATACCTTACTTTATATCGTATCACAAAAACCCTGTGTGCGTCAATCGCTAGGAAAGAGGTAAGGATTTCTAACAAAATCCTGCATGGCGCGGCAGCTTTATGTTTACGTCCAGGCCACAAAAAACAGCCGGTATGCGGAGCGCAAAACCGGCTGGCAGTGCTATATATATATAAAGGGTAGAATCAGCCGCGCAGATCCGCCTCGGTGATCACGCGGCGGTCCAGCGCATCGGCGAGCAATTCGTCGTATAGGCCGGCCATCGCTGTCTCCATATATGGACCGACGTATACCAGATGCAGGATTTCAAGCGTAAACATGCTGAGAACCATCCAGCCAGCGAAGCTCAGATACATAACAAATATTTCCATTTTATGGCCATCGGTGATGGCCATGGATATTTTGAGCGCCCGACGGGCGTCCAAATCTGGATAATCTGCGACCAGGTAAGGCGTCATCGAGTACGCCATACTCTTGATGATCCCGGGGATCACCAGCAGCAGGCTCCAAAGGAACGTGAACAGATACCGCCACAGGATCGCCACGAGCGACTGCAGGTACCGATAAAAGCCGCTAAACAGCGTCTCAAACGGCGGGTTGTTGCCGCGCCACACGCCCATGAAGAAATACGTAAGGCCGATCAGCAGCGGAGGCATCACCAGCAACGCTCCGATGCCCAGCGTCATACCCGTCAGTGCATACACAAGCACCGTATAGACAACATACACGCCAATCGACTGACCGCGCACCCGCGCAAGCCGCTCCTTTGCGGCTTCCTTGATCTGCGCCCTTTCCCGCATCACATACATGGCAAACACCTCCATAGCAAACTATATCCGGTCCGTAGCGGCTTTGCAAGTTCGCGCCGCTAAATTGTCTCTTACGCTGTCTCAGAGATGATATTTCCGGTCCGTTCGTCACATGCTATAGAAAACGCACAGGAGGGATTTGTATGGCCAAGAACCCACGCAAGGACCGCAAGCCGCCGCGCGAGCCCATCTACGACATTGAAAACACCGTTTCCGCTGCCGAGTGCACGGGCATCGCCCCTGCGCCGGTAATGGACGAAACTGCCGCCGAGGCATATGCGGGCCTCTACGCGATCCACATGCCCCAGGTAGACGAGGAAGCGGAAGAGGCGCGTAAGCGCGAGTAGGGGAGAGAAAGACGGGGGGAACGCCAGGGGAGCTCTGCTCCCCTGGACCGCTCGCCATAGGGCCTTGCCCTTTGGAAACCCAACATTTCGCCTCACGGCGGGAGGGACATACCTAATCTACCCCCATCCGCGCGTGAGCGCAACATGGGTTTGGAAAGGGCAAAGCCCTTCCCGGGTTCCCCAAGGGACCGGAGGCGCATTCCGCCAGTGGCGGAATCAAATGCGCCGCAGGTCGGTTTTCCTACAGAGCGGCGCTTGCGCCGCGACAATAGGAAAACCCGGGTCAGAGCCCTTGGGCCGCCGGAGGCGCCCCGTCGTCCTCCGCCCAACCCTTACTCGATCACAATAACCACTTCACCCGTACCCAGATCGCCGCTGTCGCCTGTTTCCACCCGGGTGGCGTCCACCGGGGTTTCGCCGATGTAGGCGTAGGGGATTGCGAGCGCCCAGCCGGGGTGCAGCGTGATGTTGTAGTTCTGCAGCGTGTTGGCGTAGAAGTCATAGTACAGGTTGGAGTACAATGGAACAAGCGGCATGACTTCGGCAAAACGGCTCTGGAACGCCATCCACTTGACGATGTAGCTATGCATGTCGGTGGGCACCGTTTCGCGCATATCCAGTGCCAGCGTCATCAGCTTTTCGTCCTTCAGGCCGGAGGTATTGATCATGCCCTGGTACACATCGGCGGTGTTGTAGTCATAGTACGGGTCGAAAATATAGTTGAAGTTGCTGGCCATGAAGAGCATGTTATACGTGCGCTCTTCCTGCCGGTAGTAATGGGGCAGTATGTCGTCAAACGCCATCTCGGTGGTTTCCAGCCCGATGCCTAGCTCCGCAAAGGACTCGCGCAGCAGCACCTCCAGCCGGTCGGCAATGGCGCTGCCCTCGGTCTTTGCCCAATGGATCGTCAGGGGAACCAGCGCGCCGTTTTCGCTCCGGTAGCGCAGGGTATCCGTACCCTCCACAAACGCGGCGCCTTCGGCGTTCAGCGTCCAGCCATCATCGACGAGCAGCTCCTTGGCGTACGCCAAGTCCTTTTGAACTTCGAGCGTATCGACAAACTCGCGCGTGTCCACCGCGGGCAGGCGCTTGTCGGTATCCGCGTCAAAGCGCTGGTTGAACATCCACTGCCCCAGACCGTAGTAGCCGAACACGGGCATGCCATAGTAGCTGCCGACAATCTCATCGGCGATGAGGCGCTTATCCAGGCTGGCGGCGATGGCCAGGCGAACCGATTGCGAGGCCGTGGGGCCCAGTTCGCACGCAAACGCCAGGAAGGTAAGGCCCGTGCGCAGGTACTGCACCTGCTTCGTCCCCGCCGCAATGCCCGCCTGGATGTTCTCCATCCCGGCAACCTTGTTCAGCAGATCGATCTCGCCGCTTTGGAGTTTTTCAAACATCGTATCCGCCGTAACGCATGTGAAGACGATCCGCTCAATGTGCGGCTTCTGGCTTTCATAGTTGCCCAGATAGTTGGGGTTGACCGTGAAAACAGCTGTATGGGTGTCGCTGTCATAGCTCTCCAGCATATAAGGACCGCTGGTGACGCGCGGATTGAGGATGTAGCCGGTCTCAGGGTTAAGCAGCGTTTCGCGCAGCATCGCCGCAGAGAACTCACCGGGTGTGTAGCCTGCGCCGGTCAGCGCGGCGGCCTCGGGCGACGCGCCCAAGTATACGCCGTCACCGTCGTCGTACACATCGCAGCCCGGCGCGATCACGGAGATGGGGTAGGGTTGGATGTTCAGCATGCCCAGGCCGTAGAAGAACGGCAGGTAGGCCGCGCTGACTTCCACCGAGAACGTAGTATCCGACAGCAGACGCACGCCGCTGATCTTGTTTGTCAGCCCGTCCATATACGCGTCATTGCCCAGAATGTGGCTCATGCCCAACGGGGTGCCCCCAATTTCGTGGATGGCCGGTGCGCCGCACAGCAACACGGAGAAGGCATAATCCTTCGCGGTGATCCGCTGGCCATTGTTGTAGACCAGGTTGTCCTGGATGGTAATGGTATAGACACGATTGCCATTGGCCATGGGCTGGGTTTCGACGTTCTGAATCGCGTTGCCGTCAATCGACATGCCCAGCGTGCGGGTCATCGCGACGGTGCTATACCCGTGCAGCAGCGCGCGCACGTCCATATCCGCCGTGTTGGAGCCAAAAAGCTCCGTGGCAAAGTAACCGGACATCGGCGTCGTCAGCCCCACGGTGATCTCTGTTCCGGCCTGCACACCGATGGTATCCACCACCGGCGGGAAGCTGCTGATTATGAGCATATCGGAACTGCCAGCCTCCTCGGCCAACGATACGGCGCAGCCCAGCAGCAGCGAGAGGGTTAGCAACAGCGAAAATACTTTCTTCATCAGGGACACCCTTTCCATTCAATACGGCAGTTATGCGTGGTTGTTTGGCATAGATACTGTCATTATAAGGGCAGCGGACGATTGTTTCAAGAGAAATGCGCGGGGTAAAAAAAGGACCGGGGACAATGCCCCCGGTCCCAAAGGATGGGTTATTCAGCGATCTTCACAACCAGCCGCCAGTTGTACTGGACCGTTTCGCTCGTGGCAACAAACGCATAGCGCAGGCTCGTCGCGCCGATCACGTCCACCCAGCCGTCACTGCCGGGAGCATTGTACTGCCACTGGAAGGTAACAGGGATGTTATCAAACCCAACCAGTTCGCCCCAAACCTCGATGACCTCGCCCTCGACGATCCAGGTTGCGTGCGACGAGTAAACTTGCACGCCGCAATTCTCCAGGGAGTACGGCACCTTGGTCGGCTCGGCCTCGACGACCGCGTCGCCGCCCTCGGGTTCGCCAGTGGGGTCGGCGGAGGGGTCAGCAGAGGGATCAACTGTAGGATCGGCGGAGGGATCAACTGTAGGATCAACCGTGGGTTCAGCGGTGGGATCTTCCGTGGCCGCCTCTTCCGGGTTTTCCACAACGACGATCTCCAGGAAGCTAAACTCCTCGCCGCCCTCGGCCAGCTCTTCCAGTGTGAACTCGTGGTCTTCCATCTCAATGGTGTATTCCAGGCCTAGCACGAAGTTGATGACATCATGCGTCTGCACGCCGCCGCCTTCGTAGACGACTTCACCCGGCTCCTCGCCGTCCTCCAGATCCTCGGGCAGCACTTCGCGAATGAACATCGCCCGCAGGAACAGGTCGCCTTTGACGGGGGCGTTGAAGTTGTAGGGCGACCACTCATCGCCATAGATGTCAAACCAGTACTGGAACATATACCCTTCCAGCTCGGGGATCATCTCCGGCTTCTCCACGAGCGCGCCTTCGTTCACTTCACTGATGAAGTAAGGCGTGTCATCGGTGGCCAGGAACGAGACCAGGTATACGTTTGAGGATGCGCGCATCACCGGGCCGGCGCCATCCGGCGCTTCGGCTACGCCAAACGAGAAGCCGGATGTCCCACCCTGCGTGGGTTCGGGCGTCGCGGTGGGCGCGTGTGTGGGTTCCGGCGTCGGCGCTGGCGTGGGCTCAGGCGTCGGCTCCGGCGTGGGTTCGGGCGTCGGCTCCGGCGTCGGGTCAGGCTCTTGCACAGGCTCGCTAATGGGGGCATCGCCCTCATGGCTTGCCGCTTCGCCTTCGCTCAGCGCGGTGACGCAGCTGGAAAACGCGAATAGGAACGCCAGCAGAATTGCAAGACCCCTCGCGCCCAGCCGCTTCTTTGTTTTTGTCATTGTTTCCCCTCCATGCTTAAAATGGGGAAAAAGACCCAATCTAAGCTAATTCTCACGGTCCAATAGTATTATAGCGCGCGGTTCTTACATTTCGGTTACATTTTGGGATTTCTATGCAACGTTTCGGCAAAAAGAGGCCCTTGGGCCACATGGACCGGAGGGCCTCCCATTGGGGTAAGACTGAGCTGCTTATTCTTTCAACCACCTGGCGATGGCATCCTGCGCATCGCCCAGCACCTGCGCCACATACCGCAGGTCCGCCGCGCTGACGCTGATGTACCCGGCCGCGCCTGCGCCCGATGCCAGGAATGATTCCATGATATAGCCGTCATACCCGCCGTATGAAGCCCTGGCCCAGCCGCCGCTGCGCATGCTGACCGTGACCTCCGCACCGACCGGAACACGGACGACGAGCGCCCCGTCGGGCCTATCCCGCATGTTGACCGTTGTGCCGCTCTGCGCGACAATTGTCGCTTTTTCCGCCATGATTCCGCCTCCTTCCTGCGTGCCGTAGTCGACTGCCTTGAGCAGTCCTACATGCGTCCACGCGTTTTTGAGGGTCGATGCGCAAACACAGCCCTTCGACGCCGACGCATGCACGACTTCCGCGCTCTTCTCGCCCAGGTACAGCCCCACATGCGATGCATTGCCGATGCCGTCGGCCTTGTACTTGGCGGGTTCCTTACCATCCGCCTCCAGAATAAACAGCGCCGCGCCCGGCAGCAACTTCCCCTGCGCGTTGGCTTCCGCCAGCGTGCCGCGCCAGGTCAGTGCGTTCCGAAACATATCGTTGCTGCCGGCGTAGCTGATCTTACCGCCCGCCTCGCGCACGCACAGTTCCACCAGCCCCTGGCAGTCCAGGCCTACGCGTGTTTCCCCGGCGGCCACATAAGGGATAACAGGCCCTGCCAGCAGCGACAGGGCAACCTGCACCACAGCGGTATTTTTAGGACTGGCCATCGTCTGCCTCCTTCTTCGTCAGAAAGGATGGTCGCCTGGGCAGGTTGTGCCGCGTGGGCCACCCGGGCGCATTTGTCAGGTCACGCAGCGCCTGGCGGTAGGCGGCAACCTCGGCGCGCTGCGCATCGGCGATTGGGAAATCGGACGCGAACAGGTAATCGGTTTCCGCAAGCGCGGCGTTTCGCGCGGCGCGCGCGGCCGGTTCAGCGTCTATGCAGGCCTTTTCCATCGCGGCGGCGCGCCATGCCGCCAGGTCCTGGCCGATGCGCGCTGCGAGCGCAGGGTGGTTATGGGTGATGAGCGTCGTCTGGAATGCGCACCAGCGCTCGCCTTCGGTGCAGGGAAGACGCTCCGCATCCTCGTAAAAGTCCACCTGTGCCATGCCATCCGGCAGCGGATGAATCGCAAAGCGCGGCGGCTGGGCTGAGAATTCCACATATACTTCCATATCTTTATGCCTCCTTGGGGTCGAGCAGGAAGGGCACACAGGACCCTGCCCAGTTCTTGTAGGTGGCCGTGTCGGCCCAGTTCACGAAAAACCGGCCGCAGCCGGTGCCGTGGTTGGATGTGCCGCCGGCGCGCGCCACTGTGTTGCCTACAGATGGCTGCGCCACAGCCATCGAATCGCCGATGGGGTTCTGGTCATTGCCGCCGATGCCGGATCCGATCGGAGCAAGCGGGATGGGCTTGTACACCGTTAGCCCCGAGAGCAACCCGGAAAGCGCGCTCGTGGCGCTGTAGGGCAGGATGATGCCGGTATCCACATGCGCGGCGGTATCCAGCGCGTCATAGGCGGCAGCCTGCGTGCGGCTGCGCGCGACCCATAGCGCGACGGTGCCGGTCTGCCGGTACGCGCCCAGCAGATAGCGCCACGACCCTGCGTGCGAGATGCGTCCACGGTAGTGGGTATGGCTCTTGCCGTTTGTGCCGATGAACCCCGACTGGCTCCCGATAACCTCATCCGCCTGCGGGACGCACCCGTGCACATAGATCGTGTGGCTTGTCAGGAACGTAACGGGGTCCCCATCAAACCGTACGGTTCGATAGTTTTCGTCGCCTGCATAGGCCTCCACCGCGGTGACGGCGCGCGCAGCGTAAAGGTTCGATTCCCCGCCGGTGCTGAAGTCCAGGATCGCGCCCACCTGCGCGTTGTTTGCAAAGGCGACCGGCATCACCACGGCGTTTGCCGCCGTGCCCGCCTGGTAGGGCGTGCCGGTTGCGGAGAGCGAATGGCAGCCGAAGCCAAACGCGTTCTGCGTGTTCAGCGTGGCATACTCCACGCACATCAGCAGGGAATCGGCGCTCCAGGTCCAGATGTCATCCAGCGTCATGCACTGTGCCTGCGCCATTTCCCGCAGGCTGGCAAAGCTGCGGTCGCGCAGGGGGATCGCCCCGGCCGCGCTGGTCATGCCGCCCTGCCCATCGCCGCTTGCGAAGTACCGCCCGCCAATCGTCGAGGAAATCTTCACCCAGCCAGGGATTTTGCCATCGGCGATGCCGAACATGTCGTAGTCGCCCTCGCGCTCAGCCATCGCCCAGAATGCGGGCGTATACACCATCACCGCGCCGTTCGAACCGTCATACGCAAAGCCCGGCTCGCCCTCCCAGGCGGTTATCGCGCCCAGAATGTCGCCGCCCGCCTGATAGATCGCCTTGTACGCGGCAAGGTCCACGTTGCACAGCGTGCGGTGGCTCCAGGGGTATAGGGTGTCAAACGGGTTGTTGTAGCTGGCGTTCTTCACCGAATAATGGTAGAAGTTGGTCGTTGTGGTCGTGATGGCGGCTGCGTCCCACAGCCGCGTCCCCTTGGCGTTGACGCGGTCCCAGCGCAGGCCATAGCGGTGCGCGGTCTTTTCATCGACCCTGCGCAGTTCGCTTTCCAGCTCGTCGGTGCGCTCGGCCAGGGTGTTCAGCTCCGCTTGCAGCGATATGCCGGATGCGGAGGCAATCGCCTCTGTCGTCAGCCGTGCCCAGGTGGTCGCATATGGCTCCGCACCGCGCTTGATTAGTGCCTGGCCGTCTTCGCCACCTGTCGGCACGCCAGGCCCGGGATCGCCCTGCACGCCCTGCGCGCCCTTTGCGCCGGTCGAGCCTTTGGCGCCCTGGGGGCCTTCGGCACCGGTTTCTCCCTGTGGGCCTTGGATGCCCTGCGGCCCAGTGTCTCCCTTAGGGCCTTGCGGCCCCATATCGCCCTGCATCCCTTGCGGCCCCTGCGGCCCCACATCGCCCGTATCGCCCTTGGGCACCGGAATGCCCAGCGACAGGGACAGCGTCTGCGCGTCGTGCAGGGCGCTGCCCACCGGCATCTCGTCCCCGGGCAGGGTTTCCACCTGCACCAGAACTTCCTTGTATTTGGGCAGCACCACGGTGTTGCCGCGCGCGTCCTCAATGCTGGGCGTGATCTGCAGCGTCAATGGCAGCGAGTGCCATACCGTTTCGCCCTGCGCGGAGCAGCGCAGCTCCGCACGCAGCGTTCCGGCGCACAGCAGCGCTTCAGCCGGGGGCGTCCACTCGCCGCATAGCGCGCCGCTGCTTTCCGCAAGTGCCAGCGTGTCCGCGCCGTTTGCGCCGTTTGGTGCGATCCAGTGTACCTGTGCGTGCATGGCAGGCAGCAAGAACACCGCCGCGCGGGGCGCGGTCACGGCAAATCGTACCGTTTCCGCTCCTCGGTCCAGGGACAACCCCAGTTCCGCGCTGGCCGGCACGAGTTGCCGGCCTATAACCTCAATATATATCATTTCTGTGTTTCCCTCTCTTCTTCATAGATGGCCGTCAGGTGACGATGGTCAGGCGGTTGGTGGGGATATAGCCTATGTAGCTATTCCACTGTACAGGGTAATAGCTACTGACCGCATCACCGGTGATGATCAGGTAGGTACCTCTGTTTGAAATGGTCACCACCGTGCCATAGCTGGTGCCCGGACCGCTGCGCATGACCACGCTTGCTTCTGTGGTGATGGCGTAATTGACAAAGGCGATCACCGTCACCTTGCCGCCGGATACCTGTTTTACGGTAGCCAGCGCGGTATCGGTCACCTGAGCCGTCGCGGTATAGACGCCTGCCTCGGTGAGCGTCAGCGTCAGGGTTCGGCTCGTTCCGGTTTTATAGATCTCACTGCCTTTGTAGATGGTGAAGGCATAGCTGTACGACCCGCTGCCGCCCGTCGCGGTGGCGGTCCAGGTCACACTGCCCGACCCCGTCAGGGTTGACTTGTTGGCGCTCACCGTGATGCTGAGCGGATCGGTGGCGGCCGTAACGGCTACAGTGCCGCTGTAGGAGATATCTTGGTTGCCCGCCGCATCGCTCACCGTCAGGCGGAAGCGGTAGTTTCCGGCCTGCGCGGGCGTGTAGGTCCGCAATGCGCTGCTGCCGGATATGGCGGTGTACTCGCCGTCATCGATGGATACGGCGATGGCATAGGTGTACGGCTCGGTACCGCCGCTGGCTGCTGCGGTGATCGTCAGCGAAGCCCCGGCCACCAGGCTGGTTTTGGATAGTGCGATGGTTCCGGCCAGTGACCCGGAGGACGCCGTGCTGGTGGAACGGCACACCTTGCCGGTTGCCGGGTCAATGTACGCGTTGGGCGGGTTGCTGGTGATATCGTTAGGGTCAACGTACAGCCCGAACGCCGCCGTCAGCGGGTAGAGCGCAGCGATCCCGGCATCGGTCAGCAGCAGGTAGTTTGCTTCGCCCACCCGTAGTGTCAGCGCACCATCCGCCTGCAGCACAGGCCCCAGCTCCGGGTTGTCGGTAATGGTCAGCCCGCCCAGCCGGACGAACCCGTCCGCGCCGAGCATGATGCTTGTGCCGTTGTGCAGCGAGTTGGCCTCGATGGTGAACCCGCCGATGGTGCCGCTGGTGGCGGCGATGTTGCCGGTGATCATCAGATTGCCAACGCCCGCATCCTGCTGGAAGACCGTCACGCCCGCCGCGTTCCTGATCTCCAGGCCGTTCGCAGTGAAGGCAAGGCGGTTGCCCGCCACCGCGGCGGAAAGCCCTGCAGTCGTCAGCTGCAGCTGTGATACCCCGCCATCCAGCGAGGATACCTGCGCCGTCAGCGCCGTCGCCGTCTGCCGCACCTCCGATAGGTTGTACTCACTATCCTCGATTCGGTTCCGGACAGCCGTGCCCAGGTCCTCAAACCGCAGGCGGTTAAACCGCCGGTACAGGTCATCAAAAATCTCTGTCAGCTGCACAATCAACCGCCGCTCGTCCCCGGTCCAGTCGGCAGGCGTGCGCAGCGGCTCATACTGATGTGTGGTCGCGTACTCCGCGCCCATGTTAATTCCCCCTTTTTTTCCTTGGTAAGCCTAGAATGTGTGGGCGAAATTGGGAGTTTCAAGTCAGTGAATGGGTAGTCGTTTGACAGGTGCAGGGGCATCTGCATACATTGATAGAGGGTCAGAGCCGGAAGGGAGACACACATGATGCTTATTGCGCTTGCCGCCCTTGCGGAGACGATCGACGCTTCGGCGACGGAAGCTGCTGCCCAGGCCGCGAGTGTCATCACGCCGCTGTCGGGCTTTCAGGGGAACTTGTTCACCTGGGGATCGATCAACACGTTTTCCGGTGCGGTGGCGCTGGTGGTGCTCATCGTACAGCTCGGAAAAGGGCTGGTGGACCGGTTGATCAAAATACGCACGCAGTACCTCGCCTATGCGGTGTCGCTGGGCGTGCTGCTGCTTGCGCAGTATTACACCAATGGGAAGCTGAGCACATCAGATATTCTGCTGGCGGCGATCAACGCCACCATGGTCGCGTTGGGGGCGATGACGCTGTATGACAAGGTTTTCCGTGGCGGGGAAAAAAACGAATCGGGACTGCACAACCAAAAGCAAAGCAGCCCGCCATAAGCGGGCTGACGGCAGGGGGTACTTAGAGAGAGGGAAGAACGGGGGAGGAGGACGGCCTCCGGCGGCCCAAGGGCGCGGCCCTTGGGGATCCCGGGAAGGGCTTTGCCCTTTCCAAACCCATTTTGCGCTCACGCGCGGGGGTAGGGTTATTGTGATACTGTGGACAGGCAGAACGGGTGGCCTTCCGGGTCGAACATGACCGTGGAGGTTTCGAAGTACTGCACATCGGATTTTGTGGCCCCGCAACACAGCGCGTGCTCTACGGCCTCCGCGAGATTATCCACCTTGAAGTCGATATGCGCCATCTGCTGCTGCTCGCCTTCTTTCCAGGGCCAGACGGGTGGGATGTATTCTTCAACCGTCTGGAATGCCAGCACCAGTCCGCTGGGTGAATGGATGCCCGCCCAGCCGTCTCCGGAGAGCGTCTTTTTCCACCCCAGCAGCGCGACGTAAAAGTCCGCCAATGCGTCCGCATTCCTGCAGTCCAGTGCGATGCCTAAAATTGATGTGACCATCAGCTCTACCTCTATTTCGGCGTTTCTTCCAGTGTGATTCTGCCCAGACGGCCCGCGCGGAACTCGTCCAGCACAATCGCCGATGCGCGCTCGGTGTTGGGGCGCCCGCCGGAGAGCAGAAAGCCGCGTCCCTTGCACACCGCTTCCAGCAGCGCTGGGCCGGTGAGCTGGGCGTCGGTCAGCTTGTAGCGCTCCAGCACGGCCTGCGGGCGGACAATTAGCAGCGCTTCCAGCAGCGATATCGCCAGGTCCTCGCCGTCCAGGATTTCATCCCTTATCGTGCCCAGCCAAGCCAGGCGGCGGGCGGCATTCTTATCGTCCAGGCGCGGCCAGAGCAGGCCCGGCGTATCCAGCAGCTCCAGGTATGGGCCTACGCGTACCCAGCGGTTGGCGCGGGTGACGCCCGGCCTGTCGCCGGTGATCGCCACCGGCGTGCCGTTCAGCCGGTTGATGAATGTGGACTTGCCCACGTTCGGCACCCCCACAACCATTGCGCGCACCGTCTTGCGGATGCCTCGCTCGGCGTGGCGGGCGACCTTTTCGGCGGTCAGCTGTTCAATGCGGCGCAGCGCCTCCTGCGCGTTTCCGCGCGCGGCGTTGAACGCGAACGCCTCCTGGCCACGCTCCGCGAACGCGGCGACCCAGCGCTTGGTCACGGATTCCGCGGCCAGGTCGGCCTTGTTCAGCACCAGCAGGCGGTCTTTGCCCTGCGTCATGCCGATCAGGTCCGGGTTGCGGCTGGAGAAGGGCAGCCTCGCGTCGCACAGCTCGATCACCGCGTCCACGCGCTTTAGCTGGTCCTGCAAAAGGCGCTTTGCTTTGGCCATGTGGCCGGGGTACCATTGGATTTGCATGAGGGTCTCCTTACTTACATTAACGAACAAGGCCCGCACGCATGCGGGCCTTGCGGAAAAATACGTTTAGCGGTAGCGGGCCTCTTTGATCTTTGCGGCCTTGCCGGACAGCTCACGCAGGTAGTACAGCTTGGCCCTGCGGACCTTACCGCGGCGCATGATCTCGATGCGGTCCACGCGCGGGCTATGCAGCGGGAACGTACGTTCCACGCCGATGCCGTAGGAAACGCGGCGCACGGTGAACGTCTCGCGGACGCTGCCATTACGGCGGGCGATAACCGCGCCTTCAAAGGCCTGCAGACGCTCGCGGCTGCCTTCGACAACCTTCACGAACACGCGCACGGTGTCACCGACGCGGAAGTCCGGGATGTCGCTGCGAAGCTGCTCGCGCTCCAGGGAGCGGATGATTTCATTCATTGGGAATGTCCTCCTTTCCTCATAGACGTTCATGCGGGGCTTATTGGCGTTGCCGGCAGCGGACCGTCCGTTTTCAATCGCGACGTGTAGTATACCATAGACGGGCGTGCGGATGCAAGCACAAATTTCCGTTGACTTTTGGACTTTCATCGCGTATGATGTGATATCATAATTCCCGTGGAAGAAGAGGAGTACGCGCAGGTTGCCATCAGAGAGGGCGTCTCACCGGCTGTAAGGACGCCTGGGCAGGACGGTGCGGAAGGTCGCTTCGGAGGGTCATGGGTGAGGGAGCGTCGCTCCGCCAGCCTGTGCGCGTCCGC
This sequence comes from Eubacteriales bacterium, assembly GCA_031549105.1. GTDB lineage: Bacteria > Bacillota > Clostridia > Christensenellales > Aristaeellaceae > Avichristensenella. Next base: position 53,802 of record JAVBQK010000069.1, on the reverse strand, counting down.
GCGTTATCGCGGTATGAGCCGGTGAACACGCCGGGAAAAAAGGTGGTACCACGGAGCCGCATCCGTCCTTTTATGGGATGATGCGGCTTTTTGCCACCATCTAGCAGGAGGGATTATCGTGGAAAAAGAAATGCCGAAGACCTATCAGCCCCAGCAGATTGAGGCCGAGATGTACGCTGGTTGGGAAGAAAAAGGCTACTTCAAGGCGCACCGCGTGCCGGGCAAGAAGCCCTTCACCATCGTGATGCCGCCGCCCAACATCACCGGCCAGCTGCACATGGGCCATGCGATGGATGGCACGATGCAGGACATCCTCACGCGTTTCCACCGCATGCTTGGCGATCCCACGCTCTGGCTGCCCGGCACCGACCACGCCGCCATCGCCACCGAGGCGCGCATTGTGGCCGCGATGGCGCAGGAGGGTCTCACCAAGCAGGAGATTGGCCGCGAAGAGTTTCTCAAGCGAGCCTGGGCTTGGCGCGAGACGTATGGCGGCCGCATCGTGACGCAGTTCCGCCGCCTGGGCGCCAGCTGCGACTGGAGCCGCGAGCGCTTCACCATGGACGAAGGCCTCTCCCACGCTGTGACCGAGGTGTTCGTGCGCCTGTACGATGAGGGCCTGATCTACCGGGGCGAGCGCATCATCAACTGGTGTCCGGCGTGCGGCACCACGCTTTCCGATATTGAGGTGGAGTACGAGGAGCAGCACTCGCACCTGTGGCACATCCGCTACCCGGGCGAGGATGGCTCAGAGGGCGTGACCGTGGCGACGACGCGGCCCGAGACGATGCTCGGCGACACCGGCGTGGCCGTGCACCCGGAGGACGAACGCTACTTCGCGCTGCGCGGAAAGCGCGTGATCCTGCCCATTTTGAACCGTGCGATTCCGGTGGTGTTTGACGCCTATGTGGATAAGGAATTCGGCACCGGCGCGGTGAAGATGACTCCGGCGCACGACCCCAATGACTTCGAGGTGGCGCAGCGCCATAACCTGGAGCTGATCCGCGTGATGCACGACGACGGCACGATGAACGAAAACGCCGGGCCGTTTGCGGGCCTGCCCGCGCTGGAGTGCCGGAAGCTTGTGGTGAAGGCGTTGGAGGAATCTGGACTCCTCGTGAAGGTGGAGCCGTACACGCACAACGTGGGCACCTGCTACCGCTGCCATAAGACCGTAGAGCCGCTGGCGTCCCGCCAATGGTTCGTGAAGATGGCCCCGCTGGCCGAACCGGCCATTGAGGCCGTGACGGGCGGCAAGACCCAGTTCGTGCCGCCGCGCTTTGAGAAGACGTACCTCAACTGGATGGAGAACATTCGCGACTGGTGCATCTCCCGCCAGCTGTGGTGGGGACACCGCATTCCTGCGTACCACTGCGACGCGTGCGGCGAAATGATCGTGGCGCGGGAAGCGCCCGCCGCCTGCCCCAAGTGCGGCGCGCCGATGCGCCAGGACGAGGACGTGCTGGATACCTGGTTCTCCTCCGCGCTGTGGCCGTTCTCTACGCTCGGCTGGCCGGATGACACCGAGGACCTGCGCTATTTCTACCCCACGTCCACGCTGGTGACGGGGTACGATATCATCTTCTTCTGGGTGGCGCGGATGATCTTCTCGGGCCTGAAGCAGATGGGCGAGACGCCGTTTGATACCGTGCTGATTCACGGTCTGGTGCGCGACGCGCAGGGCCGCAAGATGTCCAAGTCGCTGGATAACGGCATCGACCCGCAGGAGATCATCGACGAGTACGGCGCGGACGCGCTTCGCTTCGCGCTGGTGTTTGGCGTGGCCCCGGGCAACGACATGAGTTTCGGCACCGAGAAGGTGGAAGCGGCCCGCAACTTCGCCAACAAGGTGTACAACGCCAGCCGCTTCGTGCTGATGAACCTGGAAGGCGACGAATCCCTTTCCGGCAAACAGCTGGAGCTGTGCGACAAATGGATTCTGACGCGCCTCTCGGATTGCAGCCGCGACATGACCGCGCACCTTCAGGATTGCGACCTGGGCTTGGCAGCGCAGCGCATTTACGACTTTGCGTGGGGCGAGTTCTGCGATTGGTATATCGAGTGGGCGAAGCCGCGCCTGATGGGCGATGCGCCTGCGGCGAAGAAGACCGCGCAGGCCGTGCTGCTGCACAGCCTCAAGGGCTTGCTCAGGCTCCTGCACCCGTTCATGCCGTTCCTCACCGAGTCGATCTGGCAGCAGCTGCCGGGCGCATCTGAAACGATCATGCTGGCCGACTGGCCGCTCGGAGATCCGGCGCTGGAGTTCCCATCCGAGTCCCTGGCGGTGGAGGGCGTGATCGAGGCGATCCGCGCGGTGCGCGGCATCCGGGCCGAGATGAAGGTGGAACCCGGCCGCCGCCTGCGCCTGATGATGCGCGCGGCGACGCCCGCGTGGGCGGAAGCGCTCGCCGCATCGGAGGACGCGTTCAGGCGCCTGTGCGGCGCGAGCGCGGTGGAAATGCTCTCCGAAGGCGCACAGCCCACCGAAAAGACGATCGCGACCGTGTGCCCCGCGGCGGAGATTCTGATCCCGCTGGGCGACCTAGTGGACACGGCGAAGGAAATCGCGCGACTGGAGAAGGAGATTGCCACTGTGCGCGGCGAAATACAGCGTGCGGAAGGCATGCTGGGCAACGCGAGCTACATCGCCAAGGCCCCGGAGGCGCTGGTGAAACAGACGCGCGACAAGCTTGAGAGCAGCAAGCAGATGCTCTCCTCGCTAATGAAACGGATGGAGGAAATGAAAGCGCCATGAACATTTGGCACGACATCGCCTTGGAGCGGATCACCCCGCAGGTATTTACCGCGGTGATCGAGATATCCAAGGGCGGCAAGAACAAGTATGAGCTGGATAAGGAGACGGGTTTCCTGCGCCTGGACCGGGTGCTCTACACCTCCACCCACTACCCGGCGAACTACGGCTTCATCCCGCGCACCTACGCGGACGATGACGATCCCCTCGACGTGCTCGTGCTCTGCCAGGAGGCCATCCTGCCGCTGACGCTGGTGGACTGCCGGCCCATCGGCGTGATGCGCATGGTCGACAACGCCTCGCGTGACGAGAAGATCATCGCCGTGCCGGTGCACGACCCGTCCATGGAAGAATACAAGGACATCGACGAGCTGCCGATGCACACAGTGGATGAGATGCAGCACTTCTTTGAGGTATATAAAATGCTGGAGCGCAAGGTGACCGTCGTCCGCTCGTTCGGGTCTGCGATTGAGGCTGAGCGGCTGATCGGGCGATCGATTGAGGCGTATCGGGAGAAGTTCCAGGAGAAACGGTAGGGGACGGGGGGGGGGACGCCAGGGGGACGTTGTCCCCTGGACCCCCTACCAAAGGGCCTTGCTCTTTGGAAACCCAACATTTCGCCTGCGGGCGGGAAACCACCTCTCTTATGGTGATTCTCGCCAGACCGCGGGCGTGTCTACACGGTTTAGGTCGTTCCACACGAGGACTTTGTAGCGCTCTTCGCGGTCCAGGGTTTCCCATATCCATGTGTGGTTGTATCCCTCGGCACTTTTGTGGCGCTGTACGCGGATGCAGCCACCGCTTGCTTTTTGGCCCAGCAGCTTTTCAAAGGGGATGTAGTTTTGCACGCCTTCCTCGTCAATTTGACAGGGGACCTCGTGCAGGAGATTTCCGCCGTTGAAGCGAATGCCCATCGCGTTGTACAGGCCGCTCTGCATGAATGACGCGGTATAGGCGATCGTGGTGAATTCGCCCGCTGTCGTTTCATAGAAGTACTTCTCGGATGTGTTTTTGCCGGTGGAGATGAATAGCTCGGTGACGCGCACGCCGTCAATGAAGATGTACAGGCGCTGCGTCAGCTTGTCCACCAGGAACCCGATCTGCTGATTGACCGGGATGGTCACCAAGCCGTCGGCTTTGATATAGCCCTGCTTGACTTCGAACGCGTGCTCCCGCGCCAGCGCGCTGATCGGCTGGAATGAGGGGTCGTAATTGCTGAACGCCTCCACGAGCACATAGCCATGCTCGTTCACCTCGCCCAGCACATGCAGCCCCTGCGACTTGCCGTGTATCTGCGCGATGCGCCCGCCGGTGCCGTCCGGGTTTTCCATCAGATACATGTGTCCCGTTGCGCCGATGCGCCCATTGTCGTAGACGGTGATCGGCTGTGTCAGCACGTCCCAAATCACCGCGTCATCAATCTCGCCCGGCGGCATCGCCCAAAACGTTCCATCCCGCACAGCGGAATACGGCGTGGACATAGGCATCACATCAAAGTGCAAGTACCGCTGCTGCGCCATCCCACCCTGCGGCTCATACGTAATGATCAGGCTGTACCGCCCAGCGGGCACGCGCACACCGCCCACATACCCATCCCAATGCAGCGACATCTCGCCCGTGCCGGCCCGCATCGAAAAAAGGTCCTTCAGCCAACTCTCCGCATACGAAAAAAGCTGCACCGTCACCGCGCCCGGCGCGTCCACGGCAAGCGTCACCCGAATGCCCGCCCCGCTAACCTCCGCCGTGTCCTGCGTAACGGTAAGCGTGGGGGCGAGGGAGGCAAGGCTGACGGCAGGAATGAGAAGAAAAAAAAGAAAGACTGCGAAGAGTTTGCGCATGGGACCTCCGGGGGAGGAGGGATGAGGAACGCCAGGGGACTCGGTCCCCTGGACCCCTGCCAGGAGGCATGCCTCCTGGACCTCCACTGTTTCGCCCTCGGGCGGGTTGGATTTCTATGCAAAACCCTACCCTTGCCCGCAGGCAAAGTTAGGGTTTCCAAAGGGACAATGTCCCTTTAGTAGGGGGTCCAGGGGGACAAAGTCCCCCTGGCGTTCTTCACCCCACGGCGCTCTCCACGATCTCCACCGTGCCCGCCGTCGCGTCTACCGTGCAGCGGATGCCGAAGGGCAGCGTCAGGTTCGGGGTGCAGTGGCCGCAGCGGATGCCTGAGAGGACGGGGATGCCCAGCGGGGCGAGAATGTCGTCAAAGACTTGGCGGAGGGTTAGGTCATGGTCGCGCTCGCTGCCGCAGTCGGTGAATTCGCCCAGGAGGATTGCGGCACACTGGTTTAGGACGCCGGCGTTCTTCAGCTGCGTTAGCATGCGGTCGACCGCGTAGGTTTTTTCGTTGATCTCCTCGATGAAGAGAATTGCGCCTTCGTAGCTGGGGGCGTAGGGCGTGCCCAGGCATGAGGCCAGCAGGCTCAGGTTGCCGCCGATCAGCATGCCTTCGGCGCGTCCGGGCGCGATCGCCTCGCGCGGGTAGTCCGGCGGGTTGTCGAGCGGGCCGTATGGTTCTGCGCGGCCGACCATGCGCCAGAAGCAATCGGCGCTGAATGGATCGACCTTTTCGCCGCCGAAGTCGGGCACGGCCATCATGCCGTGGAACGTGACAAGGTTTGCGCGCCGCAGGAATGCCCCGTGCAGCGCGGTGATGTCGCTGTAGCCGGAGAACACCTTCGGGTTCGCGCGGATGGCATCATAGTCCAGCGCGCCCAGCAGGCGCGTCGCGCCGTAGCCGCCGCGCACGCAGAGGATCGCGTCCACGGTGTCGTCCCGGAAGAGACAGTTGATGTCCTCGGCGCGGAGTGCGTCCGGCCCGGCCAGATAGCCGTACCGGCTGGTGCAACTCTCCATCGTTTTCACCCGGTAGCCGAGCGCCTCCAGGTACTGGATGGCCACCGGCAGCTTCTCGGGCTTGGGCAGCCCACTGGAGGGCGCGAGCAGCCCGATCGTTTGACCGGGCCGCAGCGCCTTTGGTTTTTGCACATTTTCCATTTATAGTACCCAGTAGATGAACTTCAGCACGTCCTCGTACTTATCCGCCTCAAATTGCACGGTACGCGCGCCGGTCTGCACGCAGCCGGGGTACCAGCTCCCGCCCAGCGCGTCATAATGCTGCTTAAAGTTAATCTCCACAACAAAGTGTTCCGGCATCGGGAACAGGCAGGCTTCGCGCGGCAGCTGCACGGCCTTCTCGACCGTCTCGCGGATGCGGCGCACGGCGACTGCCGGGTGAATCGACAGCGATCCATTGCCGCAGCCCTCGCTGACGGGCACCACCTGGATGTTCGGGTTGACCGACTGCACCCAGTCGCACAGCCCCTTGTCGCCGCAGACGCAGTAGACCGGCACGCCCAGCATCGACGCAGTCAGGCTGTTGAGCATCAGCTCGCTCGCCAGCACGCCGTTGATCTTGATGTAGTTGTTGCGCCCGTTCATCGTGTGGGAGAGCGGGTTGGTGGGCATTTCCGCCGCCGCGTGGTAGCCGGTGAAGACAACGCCGTCAAACGAGTCGTCCAGCCCCGCCATCATGATGTACAGGTGCTTCGCCCAGCCGCGCAGAATCCGCGCCGCCTCCGGCAGCCCCGCCGGGATGATGTTGCGCCCGGTGCTGTGTGCATCCTTGATCAGGATGTCCTCATATCCAGCCGCCAGCGCGCCTTCGCACGCCGCCGCGACTTCGCGCGTCATCTGTCCGCGAAAATACTCGTAGTCCGGCTTGCCGTGCTCGGTCTCGTCCCAGTGGGCAATGCCGCAAGTCCCTTCGATGTCCGCACTGATAAACAGTTTCTTCATGGGTGGTGCTCCTTTGCTATATCGCGTTTCCGCATCTCGATCATTCTTTTTGCACAGTCCAGGGCCTCGGCGTCCGGGTTGGTGAACGCAAGGGCCGAGCTGCACAGGCCGTCAAAGCTCTTCCCCAGAACCTCTTTGGTCTTTCCCGGGCTGCAATCGCCGCCGCAGCTCGCGCAGTAATTGACATGCGCCCAGACGGTTTCCTTTGTGCGCTCGTCCACGGAAAGCTCCTCGCGCCTCGCGGAATTGCCTTCGGAAGGCCAGGTGATCCAGCTGCCGGGCTCCTGGTCAGACCAAATCGTCCAGGGGCCGGGCACATCGTCCGCGCCGGTGATCAATACGCTGCACACGTTCGTGCCCTGATAGTGCACATCCAAATAGTTGTCGGACTGTGTATAGGATATTTCATTCGCGCCCAGGAACGCGATAAAGTCCAGCGCGTTCTTCTGAGCATCGCCCGTTAGCACAGTGCCAATGATATCCTCAATGCTTCTAGCTGACATCGTCTCGTCCTCTCAGCCGTTCGCGTCCCACACCAGCGCCGCGTGCATCAGCACGCCCAACGGCAGGCACGCGTCGTCCACGCTGAACAGCTCGTTGTGGCCGGGCGCGGCGGAACCGCAGCCCAGGTGGTATATCGCGCCCGGCGCCTCGCGCAGGAAATAGGCGAAGTCCTCCGCGCCCATGCTGGAGTTCGGCGTCTCGTACGTCGCGCCCTTGCCGAAGAGCCGCTCGGCGATGCGCAGCACGCGCGCCGCCTCGGCCGCGTCGTTGACGCAGGCGCAGTAGCCGCTGCGGATGTTCACGCGCACATCGCCGCCCATCGCGCGGGCGATCCCCTCGCACAGCTCGGGGATGCGGTGCTGGTACTGTGCTCGCACCTCGGGCGTCAGCGTGCGGAGCGTGCCGTGGAGTTTGACTTCATCGCAGAGGATGTTGTTCGTCGTGCCGCCATGGATGCTTCCAATGGTCAGCACCGCCGCGTCGGTCGCCTCGATCTCGCGGGAGATCAGCGTCTGCATCGCGGTGATCATCTGCGCGGCGATCACAATCGCGTCGATGCCGCTCCGGGGGTGCGCGCCATGGCCCTTGCGGCCCAGCACGTCGATGAACAGCTCGTCACACGCGGCGTGGTTTGCCCCGGCGCGCGTGGAAATGCGGCCCACCGGCGTCTGCGCGGCGACGTGCAGCCCGTACACATGGTCCACGCCGTCCATCGCGCCCGCCGCGATCATCCCTTCCGCGCCGCCGGTCGTCTCCTCGGCGGGCTGGAAGAACAGGCGCACCGTGCCGGGCAGCTCGTCCTTCAGATCCCAGAGCAGCTTGGCCGTGCCCAGCAGGATTGCGGCGTGCGCGTCGTGCCCACAGGCGTGCATGCGGCCGGGGTGCTCGGACGCGTACGGCAGCGCCGTCTGCTCCTGAAGCGGCAGCGCGTCGATATCCGCCCGGATGCCGATCGTCTTGCCGGGCAACGCGCCCTGGATGGTCACGACGGTCGCCGTGCCGTCTGCGGTGTACGGCGCGCCGATCTCGTCAAGCACCTCGCGGATGAGCGCGGCGGTCTTGAACTCCTCAAACCCAAGTTCTGGGATGCGGTGCAGCCGGTGGCGGATGTTGGCGGTGAACCCGGCCAGCGCATCGGCCTTCTCGCGCAAAATCGTATCGTTCATTCCATATACCCCACAATGTCCACCACATGCCCGCCCTTGATGTACACGCGCGGCACGCGGCGGGTGAGCATGCATAAATATTCGTTGTTGTAGCCGCCGGAGAAACCCGAATAGTCCCAAATGCCGATGGAGCCGCCGATCATGATCGCCACGTCGCCGACTGCTGCCTCGGGGATATCTCCGATATCAACCATCATCAGGTCCATGCAGACCACGCCCAGTACCTTCGCGCGCTTTCCGTGGATATCCACTTCGCCCACGTGCGACATTGCGCGTGGGTACCCGTCCGCATAGCCGACGCACAGCGTCGCCACGCGCGTGGGTTTCTCAAGCGGGTGGTCGGCATCATAGCCCAGACACACACCGGCCTCGGCATCGTGGATGCGGACGATCCGCGTTTTAAACGCCAGCGAGAACCGAATCTGGTCCGGGCGCGGGTAATCGTGCGGCGTATGGCCGACGATGAACGCGGCGTCGCGCACGGCGTTAAACTGGTTTTCCGGGTAGCGCCACATGCCGATGCTATCCAACAGGTGCAGACGTGGCACGGTGATGCCCAGTGCCAGCAGCTCATCGCGCACCTGTACCAGGCGCTCGCTCTGCAGCCGGTCATGCGCGGGCGACCTGCGCTGCAGGTGGCTGAACATGCCCTCAAAGCTGATGTTCGGCAGCGCGATAACTTCTGCAATGCCCCCGGCCGCCTCCTCCACCGAGAAGCCCAGCCGATGCAGGCCGGTGTCCACCTTGCAGTGGATGCGCGCCGTCACGCCCATCCGCACAGCCATCTCGGATAGCATCCGTGCGGTCTCCACCCGGAATACCGTCGATACGATCCCGCGCAGCAGGGATAGCTCCATCTCAGCCGGCATCGTTTCGCCCATCACCAGGATGTCGACATCAGGCGGCAGCGCGCGCGACAGTTCCAGCGCCTCCATTACGCAGGAGACGGCGTACAGCCGCGCGCCCTCCGCGTAGAGGATCTTCGCGATCGGCACGGCCCCCAGGCCGTATGCGTTCGCTTTGAGCACTGTGTAATGCACAACCCCGGGCGCAAGCTCGCTGAGCGCGCTGCGGTAGTTGAAGAGGATGTGGTCTACGTTGATCTCCGCCCAGGTGCGGGCGGTGGCCAGGTCATATGTAAGCATGGTCAGCCTTGGAATCCTTTCCTCCCGCGGTGCGGGGGTATTATGCCTTTTGCAGCAGCCTCTCCCGGTACCCCGCAAGCTCCTTCTGGTTGCCCAGCACGAAATGCTCCGGCTCAATCTCCACCCATACGGGCTTGTCGGTGCTGTAGTCATGCTGGTTTGGGTTGTACACCTCCAGCACCTTATCCCGCTCGGACACGGGGTCGGGCATGGGGATCGCGGAGAGCAGCGCGCGGGTGTAGGGGTGCAGCGGATTGGCGAAGAGCAGCTCCGTCTGCGCCAGCTCCACCAGTCTGCCCTTGTGGATGACGGCGATGCGGTCACAGATGAAGCGCATCACCGACAGGTCGTGCGAGATGAACAGGTATGTAAGCCGCATTTCCTTCTGCAGCTCGGCCAGCAGGTTCAGCACCTGCGCGCGGATGGATACGTCCAGCGCCGAGATCGGTTCATCGGCGATGATGAACTCCGGCCCCATGATCAGCGCGCGGGCCACACCGATACGCTGTCTTTGACCGCCGGAAAATTCGTGCGGGAAACGGCTGGCGAACTCGGGCAGAAGCCCCACATCCATCAGCGCCTTGTCCACGCGTGCCTTGCGTTCCTCCTCGGTCATCTTATGGTCGAAGGAGAGCAGGCCCTCGGAGACGATGTAGTCGACCTTCGCGCGCTCGTTCAGCGACGCCATCGGGTCCTGGAAGATCATCTGGATGCGCCGCGTGACCTCGCGATCCAGCTTCTTGTCAATCTTGCCGTTGATCTTCTGTCCCTTGAAGATGATCTCGCCTTCTGCGGGGTAGATGCGGATGACGCCGCGTCCCAGCGTCGTCTTGCCCGATCCTGACTCGCCCACCAAGCCGAACGTTTCGCCCCGGTAGATGTCGAAGCTCACATCGTTGACGGCCTTCAGCAGGTTTTTGCCCTTGCCGAACGTTACCACCATGTTGCGGATGGACAGGAGCACCTCGCGCTTATTTTCCATGCGTGCTACCTCCCGTTGCGCCCTTGAGGTTCTGGATGACGGTGGGCGGCGTTACCTTGGGCGCGCGGGGGTCCAGCAGCCAGGTGCGCGCCTTGTGCGAGGGGGAGATGGTGAAGTACGGCGGCCGCACCTCAAAGTCCACCTGGAGCGCATTGGGGTTCCTGGGGGCGAACGCGTCGCCCTTGATCTCGTTGAACAGGTTCGGCGGCGTGCCCTTGATCGAGTAACGCGGCTGGCCCTTGATGCCCAGCTGCGGCAGCGAGGAGAGCAGCGCCCAGGTGTAGGGGTGCGCCGGCTCGTAGAACACTTCCTCGGCCGTGCCAATCTCGACGATGTCGCCCGCGTACATCACCGCGATGCGGTCGGATACGTTGGCGACGACGCCCAGGTCGTGCGTGATGTAGACGGTCGTCAGGTCGTATTTCTTTTTCAGCGCCTTGATCAGATCGAGGATCTGCGCCTGGATCGTCACATCCAGCGCGGTCGTCGGTTCGTCGCAGATGAGGATTTTCGGCCGGCACGCCATCGCGATCGCGATGACGACGCGCTGGCGCATGCCGCCGGAGAACTCGTGCGGGTACTGCTTGGCGCGGTGTTCGGGGTTGTTAATGCCCACATCCACCAGCATCTCGATGACGGCCTTCTTCAGCGCCGGGCCGGTAAGCCCCTGGTGAAGCTTGATCGCCTCGCCGATCTGAGCGCCGATGGTCTTGAGCGGGTTCAGGCTGGTCATCGGGTCCTGCATGACCATCGCCATTTCCTTGCCGCGGATGGTCAGCCACTCGTTTTCAGTCTGGAACTGCGCAAGGTCCTTTCCGCCATAGACGATCGAACCGCTGCTGATCCAGCCGTTTTTGTCCAGCATGCCCATGAACGATTTGACGAACACGCTCTTGCCCGACCCACTCTCGCCCACGATGGCCAGGCTCTCGCCCTTGTTCAGTTCCAGCGATGCGCCGCGGATCGCCGTCAGTACCTGCCCGCGCAGGCTGAACTTTACTTCCAGGTCGCTTACCGTCAGGATTTTTTCCATGGATTTGAGCCCCCTTTACACGTGGTTCTTGGGGTCAGCGGCATCGGCGAATGCGTTGCCGATGATGTAGAAGGAGATGGTCACGATGGACAGCACAATCGTGGGGAAGATGAGCTGATAGCTCTGTGAGGTGGAAACAAGCTTCCGGCCGATGTTGATCAGGTTGCCGAGCGACGGCAGGCTGACCGGCAGGCCCAGGCCGATGTAGGTGATGAACACCTCACTGCCGATCGCGTAGGGGATCGCCAGCGCCATGCGCAGCATGATGACCGATACCAGATACGGCAGCAGGTTCTTGGAGATGATGCGGAACGTGCTGGTGCCCAGGCACCGGGACGCAAGGTTGTAGTCGCGGTCGCGGATGATGACGATCTGGTTGCGGATGAACCGCGCCATGCCCACCCAGCTCGTCAGGCACATCGCAAAAATCAGCGTGGAGATGCCCGGCCGCATGATATACGAGAACAGGATCAGCACGATGGTGGTGGGGATGTTGTCCACCACGTTGTAGATCTCCGTCATGATTCTATCCAGCTGCCGCACATAGCCCCACAGTACGCCCACCAGGATGCCCACGAACGCCTCCACCAGCGCCACCATGAACCCGATGAACAGCGACGTGCGCGTGCCGGACCATACCAGCGACCACAGGTCCTGCCCGGTGTTGTTGGTGCCGAAGATGAACGGCATCTCCGACGGCAGAATGCGCAGCTGCACCGCTTCGTTCGTGACGGCGCTCTTGCCGTCCTCCGACAGCGTAAGGCTGGCCGTCTCCACGAATAGCTCGTGCCCACTCTCGGTGTAGTCCTCGGGCGAGAGGAAAATATTGATCGGGAAGTTGGAGAACGTCTCATACGGCACGGCGGTGGGGTCATCGGGCACCTTCATCTTGGTGGTGAAGTCGTTGATGACATACCCTTCCGTGTCGCCGTAGCGCACGCGCAGCCAGGAGGCCTCGCCCGTCGCCTTGTCCTGGGGGATGTACTCAATCGCCTCCATCTTCTCGCGCCTGGGGACGACCATCTGCACATTGGTGACGGCTGTCCAGCCTTCGTGCCCTAGCATCCGCGTGACGACGAATTCCGTGCCGGCCGGCGCGGTGTTCTTCACCGTGGTGGTGGAGGGGGAGACGTTTGAAAGCTGCATCTTGGTAATCGGGTGATTGACGATCTTCAGTGCCTCATACTGGCCCGGCAACAGCGGCTGGATGAATGTGAACAGCACGATCACCACCAGCACGCATAAAAGCCCCACGGCCACCTTGTTCTTGAGGAACACACGGAACGTGCTGCCCCAATAGGAATAGTTGGAGTAGCCGGTGCGCTCGGCCGCTGCGTCATCATACGGCGCGGCGACGAACATCGCGTCCTCGGCCTCAATGCGCTCCGCAACCGCCTTCTGCACTGAATTTTCCAGGGTTTGCTTCTTCGCCTTATTTGGGCTCCACATTATCGCGAACCCTCCTTCTTGGCAAAGCTGATGCGCGGGTCAATCGTGACCATGAGCAGGTCACCCAGGAGCAGGCCCACGATACCGATGCTGGAGTAGATCATCACCAGGATCTGCACCATCGGGTTGTCCTGCCTGGTGATCACGTCCACGAGCAGGCCGCCCATGCCGGGGATGGACTAAAGCGACTCTACATAGATGGACCCCACGACCGTGTACAGGATGGAGTTGGGGATGTACTGGATCATCGGCACGAACGCGTTGCGGAACACGTGCCGCATGGTAATTTTCTGGTTTGCGACGCCCTTGGCGCGGGCGAGCTTGACATAGTCCTTGTTCATTTCATCGACCATGTAGCGCCGCAGCCACATCGCGTAGTACGCGATGCCGCCCAGCGACATGGAGAAGATCGGCAGAATCCAGGTGGTAATGTTGTTCCGGTCAAAGAGCATGGATACGCCGAACCATTTGGAGCCATACGCCTGGATGAAGATATGGTACACCGCCGCGGGCACCGCGGTGATGAACACAATGAACGCCGTACCAAACCTATCCCACACCTTGTCAAGCCTTGTTGCGCGGGACTTGGAACGCGCCATCGCCGCCCCCAGCGGAATGCCCAGGGTGAGCGAAACCGCCATGGACAGAAGTCCTAGCGTCATGGACAGAGGCGCTTTTTTCGCGATGATGCTGGTAATGGACGTGCCGACGCTGTAGCGCGCGGACGTGCCCAGATTGCCTTGAAATAGATTGACAAAGAAGTTTTTGAGTTGGACGGGAACGGGATCGGTCAGCCCCATCTGCACCAGCTTTGCCTGGATGACAGCGGGCGCGAGCTTGTCATAGTTGTCGAAGTAGCCCTCAATGGGCATCTGGCGTACAAGAACAAACACCACCGTGATGATCAGAAACAGCGTGAGAACCGCCGCGCCGAGGCGCTTTACAACATACTTAAACACGCCGGTCACCCCTCCGTAAGGGGAGCGCTAACGCTCCGATGATAGTGCGGCAATACCGGGAAGGGGCTGCCGGGGGAGGGGACGAAGAGGGACGCTGTCCCCCCAGACCCCCCTGCCAGGAGGCCTTGCCTCCTGTACCTCCGACATTTCGCCTGTGGGCAGGTGGATTTATCGCAATGAAATCCCTCCCGCCGTGCGGCGAAATGTTGGGTTTCCAAAGGGCCTTGCCCTTTGGTGGGGATCCAAGGGGCAAAGCCCCTTGGCGTTTCTTTCCTTCGTACCCACCCCAACAGTCCCTCGGGAACCAACGCGCACGACCGTGCGGGGGAAGAAGCTTACTTGCCCGCGATCGCGGCGCGCTCCTCCAGCCACTTGTCGAACTCGTCGTAGTATTCGTCCGTGTTCATCGGATGGTCAAGCAGGTGCTGGCCCTTGAACCGGTCGCGCGAAATGCCGAACGGCGCGTACTGGCTCTCGAAGGGGTTGACGCGGGCCGCGTAGTATCCGCCGGCGCCAAAGCCGAACGGGATGATGACCGCATGGTCGATCAGGAAGGCTTCCGCCTCGGCAAACGCCAGATAGCGGGCCTCGATGTCGCCGGTGATGGCCATGGCCGCGTCCACCAGCGCGTAGTACTGGTCAATCAACTTCTCGCCGTTCTCGTCTACCTGCGTCCAGCCCTTGTCCATGAAGTTATAGCTGTTGTCCACGGAAAAGGGTTCCGTGTAGGTCTGCGGGTCGGCGTAGTCGGGGCCCCAGTTGCACTTGAGGAACGCATACTTGCCTGCGCGGCGCGTCTCGGTTAGGAAGCCCGTGGAGGGGCCGGCTTCGATGATGAAGTCGATGAAGTCGGTGCCCAGCAGGGCTTCCAGCTGCTGCTCGACAACCTCGCACTCCTCGGCCCAGTCGCTGACGTTGGGGTTGTATACCATCAGGGCCTTGACCGGGAACGTGACGCCTTCGGCTTCCAGTTCTTTCTTGGCCGCGTCGCGGTATTCCAGCGCCTTCGCTTCGTCATAGGTGGCCAAGCCCAGCGCGGTGATCGGGGCCAGCGCGCCCATGGACACATAGTCCTCTCCGCCATAGTCGACGAACAGCGGCGGGGTGATGGTGTTGTAGGTGATGGATTCCGGATTCTCCGGCTCGTTGATCAGGTTGGCCTTGATGCGGTCAAACCCGTAATAGAACGCCTTGCGGAAGTTCTCGTTGTTCGCAGCCTTCAGCCAGTTGTCCGGCTCGTAGGCGGCGTCAAAGGTCGGCTGGAAGTCAAAGGCGTAGAAGTAGGAGTAGAAGCCATCCTGGCGATAGGGGCGAATGTACTCCGCTTTGACCGGATCGGCCAGCCACTCGCGCGCGATCGCGGAGGAGATGCCCGACACGTCAACCTCGCCGCGTAGGAACATTTCCGGCGACACGGTGGAGGCTTCCTTATTAAAGATGTACTGGATTTCTTCCAGATAGACGCGGTCAGCGTCCCAGTTGGTGGCGTTCTTGGTCAGCGTGCGCTTTTCCTGCGGCTGGAACTCGCTGAGGTAGTACGCGCCGCAGTATAGGATGGCGCCATTGCTCGTCGGCACGCCGAAGTTTTCGCCCTGTTCCAGCAGGAACGGCTCGTACACCGGCATGAAGCAGACGTAGGTGGTCATCGACAGGAAATAGGGGACCGGCTGCTTCAGCTCATAGGTGAGCGTGTAGTCGTCTACCGCCTTGATGCCCACGGTATCCCATTCCATCACCGGGGCGGCCTCCTTGCCTTCCTCGGGGGTGGCGGTGCCGTTGTAGTACTCTTCCGCGCCAGCAACCACATCGTAAATGATGCTGGCGGTGTCGGATGCGTTCTGCGCGTCCAGGATGTACTTGGCCGCGGCGACAAAGTCGGGCGCGGTCACATCGGCAACGGGCGCGCCGGTGTTATCCACCCACTTGGCGCCCTCGCGGATGTGGAACGTCCAGGTCAGGCCGTCTTCGCTGACTTCCCAGGACTCTGCCAGCGAGGGCTTCACCTGGCCCAGGTTGTCATACTCGACCAACGTGTCGATCATGTTTGCGGCCTGCGCAAACTCATTCGTCGTACCGGTAATCAGGTAGTTGAGGGTGGTCAGTTCGCCCGAATACAGGATCCGGTAGGTGTCGCCCGTCGCGAGCGCCGAGGGAACGGCCAGGGACAGCAGCATGGTTACGCCCAGGATCAATGCCAGAAAACGCCTCATTGTGTAACCTCCTTTAATGTCGGGGTTGGTGCCACGAGGTTTCTATCTCACCGCACTGACAGTGCGGATGAAATTGCCGTCCAGTGTATAAATAACTGCGTTTTACCCATACTACGATAGCATAAACCATATTGAAATGCAATCGAACCGGATTTTTTTGGGCAGAAAACAAAACCGTACGCAATTTATGCTTCCCGGTTCCATTTTAGCAGAGCTTGTGATATAATGAATATTAGATTGCTTATTAAACAAAGGGGGAATCATTGTTGCCTAGCGACGTACCCGACCCTATATGGGGCAGTTTGCTGTTGCAGGGGGTACTCATTCTTCTCAACGCGTTCTTTGCCGCGACCGAAATCGCGGTCCTGTCACTGAATGAAAACAAGCTGAAAAGACAAATAGACGGCGGCGATAGAAAGGCCGCAGCGCTGCTTTCGATGGTGCAATCACCTTCGCAGTTTTTGTCTACCATCCAAATTGGCATCACGCTGGCAGGCTTCCTCGGCAGCGCCTTCGCGGCCAGCAACTTTGGTGGCCGCCTGGCGGATGTGCTGATCGGCTGGGGCATCACGTTCATGAGCCGCGCCACGATGGAAACCGTCTGTGTACTTTTGATTACCATGATCCTGTCGTACTTTACCCTGGTCCTTGGCGAACTGGTGCCCAAGCGCATCGCGATGAACTACGCATACAAGGTGGCGTCCTTCGCCTCCGGCGTAATCCGCGTGCTTACGGTTGGGCTAAAGCCCGTCATATGGTTTCTCTCCGCCTCCACCAACTTCGTGCTCAAGCTCTTCGGTATCAAAACTGATAGCAATCCTGATGAGATCACCGAAGAGGGTATCCGCATGATGGTGGACATCGGCGAGGAAAACGGCGCCATTGAGGCGGCCGAGGCTGAGCTGATCGAGAACATATTCGAGTTTAACAACCAGGTGGCCGAAGATGTAATGGTGCATCGCACGGACATGTCCGCCATCTCCATCAACGGCACGCCCGAGGATATCATAAAGACCATCCGCGAGACGGGCTTCTCCCGCTTCCCGGTCTACGATGAAGACATGGATGACATCGTCGGCACGCTGAACACGCGGGACTACCTGCTCAATACGCAGGATGGCACGCCTCGGCCGCTCAAGGACCTGATTCGCCCGGCATACTTTGTGCCCGAGACCGTCAGAGCCGACACGCTGCTGCGCGACATGCAGAAAAAGAAGACCCACATGGCCGTCATCGTGGACGAATACGGCGGCACCAGCGGCATCGTCACCATGGAGGACCTGCTGGAGGAAATCGTCGGCGACATCTTCGACGAGTTCGACCCGCTGGAGGAAACAGAGATCGCACAGCTGGAGGATAACCTCTGGCGTGTCAGCGGCGGCGTGGACCTGGAAACTCTGGGCGAGGCGCTGGATGTCGATCTCCCACTGGATGACGAGTTTGACACGCTGGGCGGCCTGGTATACAGCCGCATGAGCACCATCCCCGAGGATGGCGCAACACCGGCGGTGAACGCCTTCGGCCTGCACATCCAGGTAGAAAAAATAGAGGACCGGCGCGTGGACAGCGCGCTCGTCTCCAAGGAAATTGCTGAATGAATATTACAACAATTCTAGCCAAAGAATTCGGCCTGCGCATTGCGCAGGTCGAAGCGGTTATCGCCCTCATTGACGAGGGAAACACCATCCCCTTCATCGCCCGCTACCGCAAAGAGGCCACCGGATCGCTGGATGACCAGGTGCTGCGGGAACTGAGCGAGCGGCTCGCCGCGCTCCGTGCGCTGGACAAAAGGCGCGAGGCGATCGAAAAATCCATGGCCGAGCAGGGCGTGCTGACCGACGAACTGAAAGCATCGCTCGCCGCCGCCGCGACGCTTGCGGAGCTGGAGGACATTTATCGCCCGTTCAAGCCCAAGCGCCGCACCCGTGCGACGATCGCAATGGAGCGTGGCCTCGCGCCGCTGGCGTCGTTGCTGATGCTCCAGCAGAAGCTGGACGCCCCGCTGGAGGAAGTCGCGGCGCGGTTCATTGACCTTGAGAAAGAGGTTCCGGACGCTGAAACCGCGTTGTCTGGCGCACGCGACATCATCGCCGAGACAATGAGCGACGACGCCGAATGCCGCCGCAGGCTCCGCACGCTGATGAACGCGCAGGCCGTGCTGCAGAGCAAGCAGGCCAAGGAAGGCGACAGCGTCTACCGCCTCTACTATGACTTTTCCGAGCAGGTGTTTCGCCTGCCCGGCTACCGCGTGCTCGCCGTCAACCGGGGCGAGCGCGAGGAATGGCTGCGTGTGCGCGTGCTGGTGGACGCCGAAAGGGCGCTGCACATCCTGGACGAGTCGTTCGTGCGCAATTCCGGCCCCTGCGGCCTACAGGTCAAGATGGCCGCCGAGGATGCGTGGGACCGGCTGATCTTCCCTTCGCTGGAGCGTGAGCTGCGCGCTGACCTGACCGACAAGGCAGGCACCGCGGCGGTACGTGTCTTCGCCGACAACCTGCGCCAGCTGCTGATGCAGCCGCCCGTCAAGGGCCGCGCGACGCTGGGCGTGGACCCGGGCTTCCGCACGGGGTGTAAGCTGGCGGTCGTGGATGCCACCGGCAAGGTGCTGGAGACGGGCGTGGGCTTTTTCACCATCCCCGGCCAGGACCGGCAGGCCGAGCAGGCGAAGGTGCTGATCCAAGGCATGGTAAAGCGCTACGGCGTCACGGCGATCGCCATCGGCAACGGCACGGCTTCACGTGAGTCAGAAGCGTTCATCGCGGAGCTGCTCCCGACGCTGCCGGAGGGCGTGCAGTACGCCATCGTCAGCGAGGCGGGCGCGTCGGTGTACTCCGCGTCCAAGCTTGGCGCGGAGGAATTTCCGCAGTTTGACGTATCACTGCGCAGCGCGGTGTCGATCGCGCGGCGCATGCAGGACCCGCTGGCGGAGCTGGTCAAGATAGACCCCAAGGCCATCGGCGTGGGGCAGTACCAGCACGACCTGAAGGACGCGCAGCTCACCGAGGCGCTGGACGGCGTGGTGGAATCGTGCGTGAACGCTGTGGGCGTGGAGGTATCCACCGCGTCGGCGGCGCTGCTGTCACACGTGGCGGGCATCGGCCCGGCGCTGGCGAAGAACATCGTCGCCTACCGCGAGGAAAACGGCATCGCCACCCGTGCGCAGCTGAAAAAAGTGCCCAAGCTGGGCCCCAAGGCGTTTGAGCAGTGCGCGGGGTTCCTGCGCGTTGCCGCCAGCAAGAATCCGCTGGACGCCACCGCCGTGCACCCCGAGTCGTATGACGCGGCGGAGGCGCTGCTGGGTACGCTCGGCTATACAAAGAAGGACATCGCGGCCGGCAAGCTCTCCGACCTGACCGAGCGCGTGGGGGCAAAGGGTGCGCCTGCGCTGGCGAAAGAACTGGGCATCGGCGAGCCGACGCTTAATGACATGGTGCGTGAACTGATGAAGCCGGGCCGCGACCCGCGCGACGACCTGCCGCCGCCGGTGCTCCGTACCGACGTGCTGGATATCAAGGACCTCACCCCCGGCATGGAGCTGACCGGCACCGTCCGCAACGTCATCGATTTCGGCGCGTTTGTCGATATTGGCGTGCACCAGGACGGTCTGGTGTATATCTCCCGCATGGCGGATCGGTTCATCAAGCACCCGTCGGAGGTGGCGAAGGTGGGCGACATCGTCACCGTGTGGGTGGTGGAGGTGGACGCGCAGCGCAAGCGCATCGCGCTGAGCATGCGCAAGGACGGAAAATAGACAGCAAACGAAAACGGAGGATACGGCCATGCGCTACAAGGCTGCTTTCTTTGACCGGGACGGGACGCTGACCTACAGCGACCCGGCCGTCAAGGCGGAGACAAACGCGATGGTCACCCGTTGGGGCGGCGCGCCCTATGAGATATCCTACGACAAGATGATGGCGCTCTTTGAGATCGCCGCCGGGGGGCGCAAGCCCTGGTACCGGGATGTGGAGGACGAGATCGGCTTCTGGCTGCGCTACTATCGGGTGCTGCTATCCGAGTACGGTGTCCAGGGTCCGCTGGACCGCTACGCCCAGCAGATGCACGAGGCGACATGGCTGCGCAGCAAGGCGGTCTACCCGGAAGTGGAGGGTGTGCTCGCATACTTCCAGTCGTGCGGGTACAAGATGGGCGTGATCAGCGACACATCGCCGTCGCTGCGCCTGACACTCGAAGCGGTAGGCCTGGCGAAATACTTCACTTCCTTCACCGCCAGTTCGCTGGTTGGCGCGATGAAGCCCAGCCCCATCATCTTTAACGCCGCGCTGAACGCGCAGGGCGTCACCGCCGCCGAAAGCCTCTATGTGGACGACTACGATGTCGAGGCCGACGGCGCGCGGGAGCAAGGTTTCACTTCCTTCCTGATCGACCGAAAAGACGAACACACAGGCGAATGGGTCATCCGCGACCTGACCTGCATGGTGGACTATGTGGAGGGAAAACCATGATGAACCCGAGGGAAAACCTGCTCTCGCTGCTCCGGCGCAAGGGATTTGACAGCGCTCCGGTTGATTTCTTCCTCTGCCCTTCGCTTAAGAAGGCGTTTGAGAACCGCACAGGCGGGCGGGACTATGAGGCGTACTACGGCATGCCTTGGCGGCGGGTGACGGGAATCCCGCCCACCGACATGAACACCGACCGGTTCCGAAAGTACTACCAGGACCTCAAGCCCGGGGCGCAGATCGACGCCTATGGCGTGGCACACGAACCCGGCAGCGCCGCTGCCGTGCACATGACCTACATGCGCAACCCACTCCGTGACATCGAGGAGATGGACCAGTTGCTGGCCTACCCCTTTCCCAGCTATGACGGCGCAAACAACGCCGCGCAGCGGCTGGAGGCGGAAGAACTCAAGGCGCAGGGCCTCGCGTCGGTGGGCAATATGCAGGTGACAATCTGGGAAACCGCGTGGTACCTGCGCGGCATGGAAAACCTGATGATGGACATGATGTCGGACGACCCTTTGGCCGAAAAGCTGCTGGACATCGTCACTGAGTTGCATATCAAGCTCGGCCGCCTGTATGTCGAGGCGGGCGTGGACATCCTGTTCCTGGGTGACGATATCGGTATGCAGCGCACGCTTCTGATGAGTGAGGATTTGTATGTCGAATGGATCAAGCCGCGCCTGAAGCGCCTCATCGCCGAGATGCGCAGGATCAACCCCGATGTAATGATCTTCTACCACAGCTGCGGGTATGTTAAGCCGCTGATTGGCCATCTGATCGAGGCGGGCATCGACGTGCTCAATCCCGTGCAGCCCGAGTGCATGGACTTCGCCGAGGTGCACGCGCTGTACAAGGGTGCGGTGTCGTTCCACGGTACGCTGGGCACGCAGACGCTGATGCCATTTGGCACGCCGGAGGATATCCGCCGCGAGGTATTCCGCAACCTGGACATTGCGGGCAAGTCCGGCGGCCTGTTCGTCGCGCCGACGCACATGCTCGAGCCAGAAGTACCCTTTGAGAATATTGAGGCGTACGTGGAGGCCTGCCGCGCCTACGCGTGACGGCCTTGCTCCCGCTCTCCAATGCGCGCCTTGAGCGCCGATAGCAACCGATCCAGTTCGATGGGCTTGGTGATGTAGTCATTGATGCCGCTTTGCAGCGCGCGCACCAGGTCTTCCTGGAACGCGTTGGCGCTCATCGCGATGATCGGGATTGACGCGCTGTCGGGCCGGGCGCTTTTGCGTATCTTGGCGGCAGCATCCATGCCGCCCAGCACGGGCATCTGTATATCCATCAGAATCGCGTCGTACGCGCCGGGCGTGCTCGCGAGGAACTGGTCCACCGCCTCACGGCCGTTCACCGCGTGGTCTACCGCCATGCCATTGAGGCTCAGTAGCGCGACGACGATCTCCGCGTTCAGTTCGTTGTCCTCCGCCAGCAGAATGTGCCGGCCGAGCAGGGACACGGCCGGGGCCTGCGCCGATACCTCGGCCGGGCGCAGCAGCGTGGCCTCCTTATCGACGGCCTGCAAGGGAATATCCAGCGCCGCGAGCGTACCCTCGCCCGGTTTGCTGCGCAGCGTGACCAATGCGCCGATCGCATCGGCGTAGCGCTTGCAGATCGCAAGGCCCAGCCCCGCGCCCACATCGCCTGCCCACTCCTGGGCAAACGGCTCAAACGCCCGGTGCAGGAACGCCTCGCCCATGCCTGGGCCATCGTCCTCAATTTCTATATGGATAATCAGCATATCGCCGTTTTGATACTTGACATCCGCGCTCAAGCGCACATGGCCGCCTTTGGGCGTGTAGCGCACCGCGTTGTCGCCGAGGCTCACGAGCATCCGGCTGATTGCCGCGCGGTTCCCGGAGACCGTAAGGTCGGGCAGGTGCGCGATGTCCACCTCAGCGATCAGCCCCTTCGCCCGTGCATCCGCCTCGATGCGCGCCGCGTCCTCTGCAAGGGACATAAGCGCAAAGCGTTCCACCGAAAGCGCACTCGCGCGGTCGGGCGCACGCGCCACATCGAGGCAGCCAGACAGCAGCGACCCAAGCTGCGTAGCCGCGCTGTCTATCTCGCGCAGGCGCTCCGCGTTTCCCTTGGTATCCTCCGGCTGCGCGCCGCACAGTGCCGCCAGGCCTGAAATGGCCGTGAGCGGTTCGCACAGGTTATCGGACAGCGTCGCGAGGAAAGCGCTCTTGGCGCCGGAAGAATCCTTAGCGATGGCAAGCGATTCGGCCATCACGCGCTTGAGGCGCGCTTCGCTCTGGCGCGCGGCATCCTCTTTGGCCCACTCGGACTGGATGTCCCGCACGGTCATTAGCAGCTCTGTTTTTTCGGGATTGTAGTAGGTATAGCGCACCTCATACCAGCGCGGGCCTTCGTTCTCCTCCAGCCGGTAGCGGTAGGCGAAACCCTCTTCCTGTTCCTGCATCCGCCGGAGCACGCGCGTCAGCCGCAGGTTGTCCCAGTACGCCTTTCGGTCGGCTTCGGGCACCATCGTTGCGCAGATGCGGGCAAGCGCGTCATCATAGTTGGCGCGCAATGGCACCCTGTGCGAGTGCTTATCATCATCGGCGAACAGCTCATACGCGCCGCTGATCGCATTGACCACGCTGACATACTCATACCCGCCCAGCGCGGAGAACCCCAGCAGCTTCTGCAGCCGCGCCTCGGTCTCCTCGCGCATCGTCCGCCGGTCAACCGGGCGTACCAGCGTGATGCTGCGCACATCCCCGTCGGCCTCGTCCTGGGTGAAGATGCTATCCACCACCGCCCAGTAGTACGCGCCGTCAGGCCCTACGCTGCGGAACTCGGCCTGCACGCGCGCATCCCCGCGCGCATGAGCTTCCAGCAGGCTCTTTTGGGACAGACTCGCCATAAACGCTTCCCGGTCGGCCGGGTGGGTGGAGGTGAGCGTTAGCTCGTATAGGGTGTCCAGTTCCCGCTCGGCGGCATCCGGCGTGCCATCCTCCATGGATAGCTCGCGGTAGACGCCCTTGGTCAGGTTGACCAGGTAGAACTGGGGAAAAAAGACGGACACGGCGCCGAGCAGCCGCTTCACATCCTGAGCGTTCATGGCTGATCTCCTTTGGATTTATCGTACCGAAGGGCCGGCGGGCTTTGGCTTGTTGGCCCGCTTGTATTCATACATCTTTTCGTCCACCAGGCGAAGCAGCTCCTCCACATCCATGCCGTCCCCGCCCTTTATTTCCAGCACGCCGTAGCTGATGGACGCGTCATACGGCTTAACGACATGGGAATAGTCGCGGACTGTCTGGCTGATGGCGGAAAACTTGCTCTCGGCGATGAACGCCGGGGTGCTTCGGAACAGCACAATGAACTCATCTCCGCCCACCCTGCCGAAGATATCTTCGGAACGGATAGAGCGTTTTACGGTTTCCGAAATCAGCTTTAGGTACTCATCCCCTTCAACGTGGCCAAACACGTCGTTGACGTATTTGAGATTATCCACATCAAAGTAGCAAATCGAGAAGAAGCCGTCACCGGCCAGCAGGTCAGCGAGTTGCTCCAGGCAGTAGCGGCGGTTGTACAGGTGTGTCAGCTCGTCGCGGTACGCCTGCTTGGCCAGCGCCGAGGTATGCAGAAGCTGCTGCGATACATCCTCGATTACGTGCGCGTAGGCGGGACGGCCTTCCCAGAAGATGCGGTGCGAGTTGATATGGTAGTAGCGCGAGGCGCGCGCGCAGGTAAGCTCCCATGCGCGGGATGCCTCCTCGCCCTGGTATTCGGCGATGGTCTTGGAAAACGACCCGTCATCCGGGCAGTCGTAGCATTCGGCGGATACCGCGTACAGCAGCTCGTTCGCTTTTTCGTTGCTGAAGAGAATGCGGTGCGTCTGCGTATCCACAATCGTGATGCCAAGGCTAATCGACTGGATCATGTTCATGAACAGCCGGGTGCCCTCGCGCGCGGCGCGTTCTTTTTCGCCTGAGGCGACGATCTCCCGGTGAAGCGCCTCGTCACGGCGCTTCAGCTCTTCGATTACCGCCTCGAAGGCATCGGAAAGCTCCGGCAGAAAGAATCCGGACTGGTCAAAGTTGCCCTTGGAAACCTCCCGGGCCTGCCAGGCCAGGTGGTTGATGCTGGCGTGCAGCGTCTTCATCGGCATCAGCAGCGCGTTTTGCGCGCGCGGCACAAACGCGAGATCGCCGGCAGCCAGCGCCGCGGCATACCCCTGCATTTCGCCAATATCCCGCGAAAGGGAGCGAAGCGCATCGGCTAGCGGGCGCAGCTCACCATCCACGGCGTCCAGCGCGGCAGGGTCTGTTTTGCTGTTTTGCACCATGGCCTGCACATAGGCCAGTAGCGCTGCGGTTTGTTTTTCCATGAGGCACCGTACCCTTCCATACGAGGCCATCTAATATAATAACAGCTCGCGAAAAAAATTGCAACTACTTTGTCAATGTGATTTTTTGTGTACCCTAAAAAGAATATTGCCATTTCTGTTTCTTTTCCGCGAAAATATATTGACATCGCGCGAAACTTGTGGTTTACTATGGGTCGACCTTTTGTTTAGCATTCCTAAACTTTCAGAACCGCTAAACATAAAGTTTAGTACCGCTGGAAAGGAGGCTGCCTCATGGAGATCGGTGCGAAGATCAAGCGGCTGCGCGTGCAGCTGGGCCTCACCCAGGAGGAGCTGGCCGACCGGTGCGAGCTTTCCAAGGGGTTCATCTCGCAGCTGGAAAACGATGTGGCGTCGCCGTCCATCGCCACCCTGATTGACATTCTGGAGTGCCTGGGCACCAGCCCGCGCGCTTTCTTTACCGACGACGAGCACCGCAAGATCGTCTTCACCCAGGCCGACATGTTCGAAAAAGAGGACGAGGAACACGGCAAAATCACCTGGCTCGTGCCAAACGCACAGCGCAACACCATGGAGCCGATCCTGGTGACGCTTGGCACCGGGCAGGCCACCCAGCCGGATGACCCCCACGAGGGCGAGGAGTTTGGCTACGTGCTGACCGGCAGCATCTTTCTGCACACCGGCGCGGGCAAGCAGCGCGTGAAGACCGGCGAATCGTTCTGCTTCCATCCCTCGGCGATGCACTGGCTGGAAAACGCCGGGCGCTCCGCCGCCAAAATACTCTGGATCGCCACCCCGCCCAGCTTTTAGTCGATTCTTACATGCGAGGAGTGCTGCGTTATGGTCGAAGATATCCACCTGATCGAGCTGGAAAACTGCACCAAGGAGTTCAACGGCTTTGAGGCGCTCAAGTGCATGAACCTATACATCCGCAAGCGGGAGTTCGTCACACTGCTAGGCCCTTCCGGCTGCGGCAAGACGACGACGCTCCGGCTGATCGGCGGGTTTGAAATGCCCACCAGCGGTCGCATCCTCTTCAACGGCGCGGACATTACCGATGTGCCGCCCTACCGCCGCAGCGTGAACACCGTGTTCCAGAAGTATGCGCTGTTCCCGCACCTGAACGTGTTTGACAACATCGCGTTCGGCCTGCGCATCGCCAAGGTGAGCAAGAACGACATCAAGCGTCGCGTGGGCGCGATGCTGGACTTGGTGGGCCTTGCCGGGTACGAAAAGCGCAACATCGAGGCGCTGTCGGGCGGGCAGCAGCAGCGCGTGGCCATCGCACGCGCGCTGGTGAACGAGCCCGAAGTGCTGCTGCTGGATGAACCGCTGGGCGCGCTGGACCAGCGCCTGCGCAAGGATATGCAGCTGGAGCTCAAGAAGATGCAGCAGCGCCTGGGCATCACGTTCGTCTACGTGACGCACGACCAGGAAGAGGCGCTGACGATGAGCGACAGCGTTGTCGTCATGCGCGATGGCCGGATCCAGCAGATCGGCTCGCCCAAGAAAATCTACGACGAGCCCAAGAACGCGTTCGTCGCGGACTTCATCGGCGAGAGCAATATTCTCCCCGGCACGATGCTCTTTGACAAGCGCGTGCGCTTTGCGGACTTTGACTTCATGTGCGAGGACAGTGGCTTTGGCACCAACGTCCCGGTGGATGTGGTCGTCAGGCCCGAGGATATCGTCGTCTATGAGGAAGCTGGCATGCTGCGCGGCATCGTGCGGTCGGTGCTGTTCAAGGGCGTCCACTACGAGATGATGGTCGATACCGGCGCGTTCACCTTCAAGGTACACTCCACGATGATGCAGCCCGAGGGCGCGCAGGTGGGCCTGTCCATCCTGCCCGACGGCATCCATATTATGAAGAAATCGGAGCCGGTAGCCAAGCCGGATGAAGGGAGCGAGGAGGCGTGAAGCGGTCGTCATTTGCCGCGCCGTACGGCGTGTGGATGCTGCTGTTTACCATCGTACCCATTTTCCTGATCGCCTACTATGCCTTCACCGCCTGGGACGGCGGCTTCACGCTGGAGAATTTCCGCCTGTTTCTGGAGCCGGAGTTCGTGGGCATCCTGACGTTTTCGCTGTGGCTGGCGTTTCTGTGCACTGTGCTGTGCCTGCTGATCGGCTACCCGGCGGCGCTGTTCCTGGCATCGAAGGACATGAAGCGCTCCAGCATCATCGTGGTGCTATTCGTCATCCCCATGTGGATGAACTTCCTGCTGCGCACCTACGCGTGGATGACGCTGCTGGAGGACACGGGCCTGATCAACCGGTTCCTGGAATGGATCGGCATTGGTCGCGTGAAGCTGATGTACACCGAGAACGCGGTGCTGATGGGCATGGTTTACAACTTCCTGCCGTTCATGATCTTCCCCATCTATTCCGTGCTCAGCAAGAGCGATGCGCGCCTGCTGGAGGCCGCGCAGGACCTGGGCGCCAACGGCTGGCTGTCGTTCCTGAAGGTGACGCTGCCGCTGAGCATCCCCGGTGTCGTCAGCGGCATCACGATGGTGTTCATGCCGGCGGTGACGACATTCGTCATCCCGCGCCTGCTGGGCGGTGGCACGTTCATGATGTTCGGCGACCTCATTGAGAACCAGTTCCTCACGACCGGCGACTGGAACTTCGGCTCCGCCCTGTCGCTGATCATGATGGCGCTGATCCTGGTGAGCCTGGGCATTCTCAATCGGGTGGACCCGAGCAACCAGGCGGCGGAAGGGGGCGGGCTCTGGTGAAGACATTCCGCAGGGTATATCTGGGGCTGGTGCTGCTGTTCCTCTACGCGCCGATCTTCGTGCTGGTGGTATACTCGTTCAACGCCAGCGAGACGCGCGCCGTTTGGGGCGGGTTTTCGCTGAAGTGGTACCAGGCCTTGTTCCACGACAAGGGAATCCTCGACGCGCTGTACGTGACGCTCTCGGTCGCCGCGCTGGCGACGGCTGCATCGGTGGTGCTGGGCACTATCGGGGCGATTGGCATCCATTCTATGAAGACCGGTATGCGCGACCTGTTCATGAACATCACGAACCTGCCGATGCTCACGCCCGATATCGTCACCGGCATCTCGCTGATGATCCTGTTCATCTTCATGAAATTTCCGCGCGGCTACGGCACGATGCTGCTGGCGCACATCACGTTTGATACGCCGTATGTGATCTTCTCCGTGTTGCCGCGTCTCAAACGCATGAACCCCAACCTCTACGAGGCCGCGCTGGACCTGGGCGCAAGGCCGCAGACGGCGCTGTTCAAGGTGATTCTGCCGGAGATCATGCCAGGCGTGGTGACCGGCGCACTGCTGGCCTTCACCATGTCGCTGGATGATTTCGTCATCAGTTATTTTACCTCGGTGCGCACCGCGAACCTGTCGATGCTGATCTACTCGATGACGCGGCGCAAAGTACCGCCGACGATCAACGCGCTCTCCGCGCTGATGTTTGCGATTGTTCTCACGTTGCTGCTGGTCGTCAACCACCGCGGCAGCAGCGACGAGAAAAAGAAGCGCCTGAAACCCCGCTAACGGGATTTAGGATACACCCATTCTGCCAAACAAGGAGGACTTCTGCCCATGAAAAAGTTGTTTGCCGCCGTGCTCTCCCTGGTGATGCTGCTTTCCGCCGCGCCGCTGGCTTTTGCCGCGGAGGAAGTCAACGTCTTCAACTGGGAGGATTATATCTCCGAGGAAGCCCTCTCGCTTTTTGAGGAAGAGACGGGCATCAAGGTCAACTACATGCGCTTCACCACCAACGAGGATATGCTCGTGCAGGTGCGCGCCGACCCGGCCAATTACGACGTGATCTTCCCCTCGGATTACATTGTCGAGCGGCTGATCGCCGAGGACCTGTTGGAAGAACTGGACATGGCGAACATCCCGAATGCCGCCAACACGCTTGACTGGCTCATGGACCCAGGCTATGACCCGGGCATGAAGTACTCCGTGCCGTACATGTGGGGCACGGTGGGCATCCTCTACAACGAGAAGATGGTCAAGGAGCCCGTGACGAGCTGGACCGCGCTGTGGGACGTGGACTACAAGGACAACGTCTTCATGCTCGACTCCATCCGCGACACCGTGGGCGTCACGCTGAAGATGCTCGGCTACTCGATGAACACCCGCGACAAGGACGCGCTGGACCACGCCAAAGAGAAGCTGATCGAGCAGAAAAAGCTGGGCATCGTCAAGGCCTATCAAGTAGACGAAACCAAGGATAAGATGATCGCGGGTGAAGCTGCCCTGGCCGTGATGTGGTCCGGTGACGCGGCCTTCGCGATGGGCTACAACGACAGCCTCTGCTACGTAGTGCCGGACGAGGGCAGCAACGTCTGGGTCGATGCGATGTGTGTACCTAAGGGTGCCAAGAACAAGACGAACGCTGAAATCTTCATCGATTTCATGTGCCGCCCGGACATCGCCCTCCTGAACTTCGAGGAAATCTGGTACTCCACACCCAACAGCGCCGTTGTCGAAATGGTGGACGACGAGACCCGTGCCGACGAGACCCTCTTCCCCAGCCAGGAAACGCTGGACACCTGCGAGTTCTTCAACGACATCTCCCAGGACATCCGCGTGTATAACCAGATTTGGCTGGCGGTGAAGAGCGCACGGTAGGGAAGAGCGGGGGACGGGGGGACGCCAGGGGAGCGCTGCGCCCCTGGACCCCTCGCCAGGAGGCCTCTGCCCGGGTTTTCCTATTGTCGCGGCGCAAGCGCCGCTCTGTAGGAAAACCAACCTGCGCCGCATTTGATTCCGCCACTGGCGGAATGCGGCTTCGGTTCCCCCGGACCTCCGACATTTCGCCTGCGGGTGGGTTTTCTTTTTTTATCCGCAATTACTCCGAGGGTGAGGTGCTTTTTTGCACTACCATATTGATACGATACCGGTTTGGGATGCATACAAGAAGGATAGCGAGTGCCCGCTTTGTGATTTGCGCGCGGCGGCAGAGCAGTCCTACCTGGAGAGCTTTCTGGGCGCTTCGGTGATGGAGCCGGATGTGCGCATCGAGGTCAATGCCAAAGGGTTTTGCGCGCATCACTTTGAGATGATGCTTGGCATGCAGAACCGGCTGGGGCTGGCGCTGATGACGCACACGCACCTGAAGGAAATGATTGCCGCGCTGCCCGCGCCCGCAGGCAAAAAAGGCTTCTTTGCGAAAAAGGAGCCGAAGCTAGATGCGCCGGAGACGTGCATCCTCTGCGACCGGTTGGAGGTAACGATGAACCGCTACCTCTATACGGTTGTTCATCTGTGGAAAACGGATGTGGATTTTAAGAAGGTGTTCACCGCGTCCAAGGGCGTATGCATGCCGCATGCCCGGGCGTTGACCCAAATGGGATCGGACGAGTTCGCGAAGGCGCTGGACACATTGCAGCGCGAAAACCTGGACCGCATCGAGAAGGAACTGGAATGGTTCACGCTCAAGTTTGACTACCGCAATTCGGACAAGCCATGGGGCAATTCCAAGGACGCGCCCGAACGCGCGATCCTCAAGCTGCGCGGCAAGGCCTGATCACGGCACCAGCTTCACCCGCGCGCGCTTGGGCAGTTTGGATGCCGCGACAGCATGCGCATGGTCGACCATCGCAAGGATCACTTCATCCGGCACGCTGCTACTGAGCCTGACGGTATTGAAAAACGGCTGCTGCACCGGCGGACAGTGATACCCACGCACCACCTCGCCCGGGTAAGCATTGCGGTACAATTCCCCAGCAGCGCTATCGCAAGTAAACGTCGCGCAGGCCTCCCCGCCCAGCGAAAACAGCTGCACAAAGATACGCCGAGGTCCCTCCTCCGGTCCAACCTTCACACAGCAGGAATCCGGCCCAAACGGATGCTCCAAATAAGCCCACGGCTTCGCCAAAGAATAAGCCAGAACCTCTTCCGTCGTCATATCCCTACCCATTCCTTATCACATAGAAGAACCCCACCCTCGCCCGGAGGAGAACATGGGTTTCGAAAGGGCAAAGCCCTTCGCAGGGGGTCCAGGGGGACAGAGTCCCCCTGGCGTTCCCCCGTCCCTCCCCGTCGTCAAACCCTGCACGCCAACCCGCGCTGCTGCACCTGCGATTCAAACAGCAGATCGATCACCTGCATGACGCGCAGCGCCTGCTCGGGCCGGACGATCAGCTCGGCGCGGCCTTCCAGGACCGCAACGATGTTTTGGTAGTAGTCGCTCCAGTCGGTCTTCACGTCGGGGAGCGGCAGCTCGCGGGTGGTCTCCTTGGGGCGCGGGGCCATGGTGCGGGTCGGGCCGGCTTCGGTGTAAACGATGTCGTCCGCCCAGGCCATCTCCTGGTCGCAGTTCAGCTGGACGATGCGGCCGTCGCACTTCCAGTTGTCAATTTGAAGGGTGCCGTCTGTGCAGCAGACGTGCCAGCGCGGCTGGCGGATGAAGCAGTTGGTCGCCATCTCCAGCAGCACGGAGACGCCGCTTTCAAAGCGCAGCAGCAGTTTGATATTGTCGTCCACCTCCGGGGTGCAGACGGACAGGAGATGCCCGTCAACCGCCACCACCGGGGATTTGATCATGTCCATCACCTGGTCGATCAGGTGCACGCCCCAGTCCAGCAGCATGCCGCCGCCGTTGAGCTTGTGCCCGCGCCAGCCGTGCATTGATCCGCGCGACCCCTGTACCTTGCTCTCGATGAAGTAGGGTGTGCCGATCAGGCCGGACTCGATCACCTCGCGCACGATGCGGTAGTCGCGGTCCCAGCGGCGGTTCTGGTGGATGGAGAAGAGGCGGCCCGTCTCCCCCGAGACTGCGATGATCTCGGAAAGCTCGGCGGCGTTGAGGGTTACCGGCTTTTCGCAGACGACATGTTTGCCAGCGCGCAGGCAGCGGATCGCCAGGTCCTTGTGGAAGTTGTTGGGTGTGGCGATGGTCACCAGCTCGATTTCGTCATCTGCCAGCAGCGCATCCACCGACGCATAGGGGAACAGACCCAGATCGCGCGCCCTGTCCATCGCCTCCTCGCGGATGTCATACGCGCCCTTGACGCGGATGCCGGGGATCTTCTCGGTGATGTTCTCGTAGTGCCAGCCGCCCATGCCGCCCAGGCCAATGATCGCAAGAAGGTGAGGCATATTGTTTCTCCTCGATTTCTATAATAGTCGTACCCATGCGCGAAAATCTCATCAATAAATACGACGCGGCGCGGCTCCATCCTCTTGCCGCGCCGACAGATAAACCTCTGATTGTGCCAAATTGTCTTATTTTGTCTGCCCGTAATAAGCACCCACGCCGTGCTTGCGCAGGTAGTGCTTGTCAAGCAGCTCCTGCTGCATCGGGGCGGTGCCTGCTGCGTGCACGGTGTGCCACGCCATCATGGCCACCTCTTCCAGCACGACGGCATTGTGCACGGCCTCCATCGCGTCCTTACCCCAGGCGAACGGCCCGTGGCTGTACACCAGCGCGGCGGGCACCTGCATAGGGTCGATCCCGGCGAACCGCTCGATGATCACATTGCCCGTCTCCAGCTCGTACTCGCCCTCAATCTCGGCCTGTGTCATGCGGCGCGTGCAGGGGATTTCGCCGTAGAAATAATCGGCGTGTGTGGTGCCCAGTGCGGGAATGCCGCGGCCCATCTGCGCGAAGATCGTCGCCCAGCGGCTGTGCGTGTGCACAATGCCACCCAGCGCCGGGAACGCACTGTAGAGCGCGACGTGCGTGGGCGTGTCGGAGGAGGGGTTCATGGTCCCCTCCACGCGCTTGCCTTCCAGGTCCACGACCACCATGTCCGCAGCGGTCATCACCGCGTAGTCCACGCCGGATGGCTTGATCACCACCAGCCCGGCTTCCCGGTCGATCCCCGACACGTTGCCCCAGGTAAACGTCACCAGCCCGTGTGCGGGCAGCAGCATGTTTGCCTCAAAAACCCTTTGCTTTAGCGCTTCCAGCATCTTTCTCACCTCACCGCAGTTTCCAGGCCAGGTCCGCCATGAACAGCTGCTGCTTCAGCCCTTCGGCCGTCGTTTCCCTGCCGATGTGCACATACTCAATGCCCATGATCTCCGCCCAGTCAGCCATCATTGGGGCGGTTACGTCGTAACTAAACACCGTGTGGTGCGCGCCGCCCGCCAGAATCCAGCACTCCGCGCCGGTGGCGAAGTCCGGGTACGCCTTCCACATCACGCGGGCCACTGGCAGGTTCGGCATGCGGTAGATGGGTTTCACCGCCTCCACATCCTGCACGATCAGCCGCAGCCGCCCGCCCATATCCACCAGCGACGCGACGATCGCCGGGCCTGCCTTGCCCTCGAACACCAGGCGTGCGGGCGGTTCCCGGTCGCCGATGCCCAGCGGATGCACCTCGATGCGCGGCTTCTCCGCCGCCAGCGAAGGGCAGACCTCCAGCATGTGTGCGCCGAGCGACAGCTCATTGCCCAGCGCGAGGTCGTAGGTGTAGTCCTCCATGAACGCCGTGCCGCCGCCCATGCCCTCGGCCATGCGTTTCATCACGTGCGTCATCGCGGAGACCTTCCAGTCGCCTTCGCCGCCGTAGCCATACCCCTCGGCCATCAGGTCCTGCGATGCCAGCCCGGGCAACTGCCGCATGCCATGCAGGTCTTCAAACGTATTGGTATACGCGCCGCAGCCATTCGCCTGCAGCATCTTCCGTATCGCGATTTCCTCGCGCGCCTGGTAGCGCACGGTATCCACATCATCCGTCGCCAGATTGTATTTCTCGCTGTACGCCGCCATCTGGGCGTCGACCTCGGCGTCGGTTACGTCGTTCATAATCGCGACCAGATCGCCCACCGGGTGGGTGTTCACCTGCCAGCCAAGCTTCATCTGCACCTCGACCTTGTCGCCCTCGGTGACGGCCACCTGCCGCATGTTGTCGCCAAAGCGCATCACCTTCAGCGAACGGCTGACCGCCGCACCCACGGCGGAGCGCATCCACGCGCCAATCTTCTCGCGCACCGGCGCGTCCTCCCAGTACCCCACGACGATCTTGCGGGCCAGCCGCATGCGCGCGCCGATGAACCCGTGCTCCCGGTCGCCGTGTGCGCTCTGGTTCAGGTTCATGAAATCCATGTCGATTCCCGCATCGGGGATATGGCGGTTAAACTGCGTGTGCAGGTGGCAATACGGCTTCTGCAGTATCGAAAACCCGCCGATCCACATCTTGGAGGGAGAGAACGTGTGCATCCAGGTGATGACGCCCGCGCAGGCCGGGTCGGCATTGGCGGCGCGCATCGTCTCCTCGATCTGGTCGGGCGTGGTGACGATGGGCTTCATCACCACCTTGCACGGAATTTCCGGCGCGGCGGACAGCCCTTCGGCCATCGCCTGCGCATGGGCGGCCACCTGCCGCAGCGTTTCCTCGCCATAGAGATGCTGCGAGCCGACGACGAACCAGAACCGGTACTGCGAAAGCCCCTTCATTTCAGGCATATATCCTATTCCTCCGTGCTGTTATAATGCTGTGTGTACAGTTCGCCACAGCGCGCCCAGGCTCCTTCCGACACGATCGCAAAACACCGTTTTGCAGCATGCGATTTGGAATCCTGCAAAACCATGCACACCTTTTTTCGCCATTTCCCGGCAAATTGCCGGTTCACAAATGGGCGCGCGTGTGGTATCATATTCCAATCCGTTTTGCGGCGTATGCATACGTGCACCCCTTGACGGGGCAAAACATACGTTATAGCGAAATTGTCTCCATATGGCGCGATATCTTTTAATTCGCGCCGCAGCAGGAAACGGAGTGATACCATGTCCATCATTGTGACCAAGTTTGGCGGCAGCTCGCTGTGCGACGCGGCGCGCTTTCAGAACGTCGCGTCCATTTTACATGCGGACCCGTCCCGGCGGTATGTCGTGCCCTCCGCGCCAGGCAAGCGCGTGGACAAGGACGACAAGGTGACCGACCTTCTCTACCGCTGCCACGCGCTGGCGTCGGCGGGCGAGGACTTCTCAGGACCCTTTGACCAGATCGAAGGGCGCTACCGCGAGATTGCCGAGGCGCTCTCGCTGTCTTCCACATGGAAAGAAGAGATCGACATCGTGCGTGCGCGCATCCCGCTGGAGGAGACGGCCGATTACGCCGCCAGCCGGGGCGAATACCTGTGCGGGCGCATGCTGGCCGAGTACCTCGGCTGGGATTTCATGGACCCTCAGCAATATATTTTCTTCGACGACACCGGGCGGCTGGACGCCGAGCGTACCAATGAGGCGCTGCAAAATGGCCTTGCCCAGCACGAGCATGCGGTCATCCCCGGGTTTTACGGCAGCATGCCGGACGGGCGGGTGCATACCTTCTCGCGCGGTGGGTCGGACATCACCGGCGCGATCGTATCGCGCGCCGCGCTGGCCGCGCTGTATGAGAACTGGACCGACGTGCCCGGCTTCCTGATGGCCGATCCGCGCATCGTCGACAGCCCCAAGCTCATCGACTGCCTCACCTACCGGGAGCTGCGCGAGCTATCGTACATGGGCGCGTCCGTGCTGCACGAGGACGCGATCTTCCCGGTGCGCAAGGCGGGCATCCCCGTCAACATCCGCTCCACCGTGCACCCGGAGCACCCGGGCACGCGCATCGTGCCGCAGACGGACATCATTGACGCGACGATCACCGGCATTGCCGGGCACAAGGGCTTCCGCGTCATCACCGTGGAAAAGGCGATGATGAACGCCGAGACGGGCTTCGGCCGCCGCGTATTGCAGGCGGTGGAAGAGCACGGCCTGTCGTTTGAGCACATGCCTTCCGGCATCGACACGCTGTGCGTGGTGCTGGATGAGAAGCAGCTGGAGAACGGTAAGCAGGCCGCGATTGTCAACCGCATCTACGAGCTGACCGACCCGGACTATGTCGACATCAAGGAGAGCATGGCCCTGATTGCCACCGTGGGACGCGGTATGGTCCGCCAGCGCGGCACGTGCGCCAAGCTGTTCAGCGCGCTGATGCGCGCGGGCGTTAACGTGCGGATGATCGACCAGGGCTCCAGCGAGCTGAACATCATCGTGGGCGTGGACAACGCCGAGTTTGAGACGGCGGTGCGCGCCATATACAACACGTTTGTGGAGTGATAAAGGCGCATGTTTGAGAGCGCGGTATCGATTGTCGTCGTCATATTTCTGCTGATCGCGATCGGGTACGCGTGCCAGCGTTACGGCTGGCTGGGCGCGAACGCGCAGACCGTCATCTCCCGGCTGACGCTCCGCGTGGGCATGCCGGGCCTCATTTTTTCCAATATTTTGAGCAACTATGACCGCGCTATGCTGTTGGATGGCGCGGTTTATCTCATTGTTCCGTTCCTGGTCATCGCGGGGATGTACATGCTGGCAGGCCCTCTTTCCGTGTGGATCAAGATTCCCGAGAAGCGGCGCGGCGTATTCCGCGCGCTGTTCTCGCTGGGGAACTCGGCCTTCTTGGGCATGCCGGTCTGTCGCGCGATCTTCGGCGAGGAAGCGGTGCCCATCGTCCTATTCTATTACCTTGTCAACACGCTGTTCTGGTGGCTGATCGGTGCACCGGCGGTTGCCAAGGATGGCGGCGGAGGCGTGCAAAGTCCCTGGAAGCGGCTGGCATCCCCGCCGCTGATCGCCTGTCTCTTCAGCCTCACCCTGGTACTCATCGGCATTACCCCTCCGAACGTAGTAATGACCACCGCCAGCTATCTGGGCGCAACAGTAACGCCCCTTTCGATGCTGTTCATCGGCTGCACGCTCTGCTCGATGCTCTCGCACGGCCTGCGCTGGCAGAAAGGCTACAGTGCGATGCTAATCGGCCGCTGCCTGATCGGCCCGGCCATCTGCCTGCCCCTATGCCTGCTGATGGGGCTGCCCAAAGAAGTCCTCGGCGTCTTCTTCGTGCAGTCAGGCATGCCCACCCAAACCCAAACCTGCCTCTGGGCCCAAGAGCACGGCGCAGACGCCGAGTACGCCGGCGGCGGCATCGCGCTATCGACGCTGGCGGGGTTGTTAGCGATCCCGGCGTATGCGTGGTTGTTGGGGGTTCTGTGAGGGAGGGAACGCCAGGGGGACTTTGTCCCCCTGGACCCCTACCAGGAGACCAGTCTCCTGGACCTCTGTCTTTGCCTCACGGCAAGGGTAGGTTTTCCCATCAGAAGAACACCCGTCCTTGCCCTCGCGTGAGCGAACATGGGTTTCGAAAGGGACCAGAGCCGCATTCCGCCAGTGGCGGAATCAAATGCGGCGGAGGTCGGTTTTCCTACAGAGCGATGCGTAGCAGCGCGACAATAGGAAAACCCGGACAACGCCCTTCGCAGGGGTTTTAGGGGACAGAGTCCCCTAACGTCCCCCCGCCTCCCACTCTTCGTAAAACGCCCTAACGTTCTCCGGCCTCGCGCCCGCGCTGAACTCTAGCTGCGCGATTACGCCGCCTTGTCTGTACAGGGCGGTTTTCATGTCGCGCGCAGCTTTGCGCACCTCTTCCACTGTACCGTACGGCAGCAGGTGCTGGCGGTCTAGCTCGCCCCAGAAGGTGATGCGGCCCGCGTAGGGGAGGAGTTTGTCAAGGCCGATGCAGAAGATTTGCGTGTTCAGCGCGTCCAGGCCCAGCTCGATCAGGTCGGGCAGGATGTCCAGCGTGTAGCCGTCCGAGTGCATGAACATCTTCTTGCCCGCACGGTGGGCGATATCGATGTAGTCCTTGTAGAGGGGCTTGAAGAGCTCGCGCCACATCGCGGGGCTGATGAGGAGGGCACGCTGCGCGCCCCAGTCGTCCATCATGTTCAGCGCGTCCACGTCCGTTTTGGCCCATACGGAGAGTTGGTCGCAGTGGAACTGGTGCATCCGCTCGATAAAGGCCATCATCTGTGGCGGGCGTTGCAGCAGGTCGATGTAGAACTGCTCGCTGCCCCGGATGAACTGCAATTGTTCGAAGATGCGCGGGCATGCGCCGCCGAAGATGAACTTATCCTGGCCCTTGCATGCCGCGTTGACCTGGGCGACATCCAGCGTCAGGCATTCCACCGGGATGTGCACATTGTCGATATCGTTCCAGCCCTCGTCGGTGCTGATGGGGTGTTTGACTTCGCCAATCACCCCGCGCTGGATGTTCGTGAAGGTGCAGCCCCACGCGTCGGTGTACTCGCCGACCTCATGCGGGTCGCCATAGGTGCGCGGATACTCGGCGCAAGGGCCGGGCACGCCAGTGAAGTCCCAGGTGAAGTCCTCTGTGATGCGGCGCAGCGCCTCCGCGTGGTGGATGTGCGCCCAAGGCAGCGCCCACAGCTCTTGCGGGACGCGGCCTTCGTGGCTGAAATCGAGGGTACGGAGCACGCGTTCCTTTGAGGTCATGGTGCCTCGCCTCCGTTTACTATTAATACGCGCGGTGTTTCTTCCATAGATCCAGCACCAGCTGGTAGCGCTCGGCAGGCAGGCCCTTGAACGGCACGTTGCTGGTGCAGTAGATGTAGCCGCCGCCCGGCTTGCCGTGCGTGAGGCAGTATGTCGCGCTGTCGATGACCTCTTGCTCCGTGCCGGTCTGCATCGCCGCGCAGTGCACGTTGCCGCACAGGCACACCTGGTCCCCGACGAGGCGCTTCACCTCGCGGATGTCCACGCCCGCCATCGGGTCCAGCGAGTGCAGCGCGTGCGGGCGGCACTCCACCATTTGGCTGAGAATGGGCATGATGTTGCCGTCGGTGTGCTTGATGGCGTACTGCCCGTCGCGCCTCGCGGCGTCGATGATCTGATACAGATACGGCTGGATGAACTCTTCAAACATCGCGGGCGAGAGGAACGGCCCGGCGTTGAAACAGTAGTCGCTGCACAGCAGCAGGCAGTCGATGCCCGCTTCCGCCAGCTGCCGGTTGCGCCGGATCGCCTTGTCGGCCCCGGCCTGCGCCTCTTCCTTCACGGCATCGGGATCATCGGCCAGCCGGTAGGCGAACTCCACCATGCCGTCGCCGTCCGGGATGGCGAACGTGCCGTCGCCGTGGTACGCCAGCAGCGCTTTGCTGCCGGACAGCTCTTTTACATAGCGCAGGAACAGCTTCAGGTTCTCGCCCACCACGCCATCGTTCCAGAAAAGCGCGTTGTCCACAAAGCCATGGACGGGGTAGATCGCGTACTCCAGCGTACTGAAGACCCGTACCGCAAATGCCGCGGCATCGTAGAGGGCAGCCTCTTTTTCGGCCTGACCCATGCGCGCAAGCGATGCGGGCGCGAGCATATCCGGCATCAGCGGCCTGCCGAACATCTCCTCCGCCAGTTGGAACTCCAATTCAAAGGTGGGCACTTCATCCGGCTGCCGCAGTGTCAGCGCGGCAATGGCTCTTTCTTTGGGCGTCATGCGGGTCCCTCCGTTCGGCGCAGCTATTTGAATGCCATGATACGCTATCGCGCGCGGAACGGCAAGGGCGCAAGGCCGCCTTGACATTTGCATTTTTTTGGTTATAATTAACATTTGGAAAGAAAGGGGGTTTTTGCCCATGAAAATGAAGATTAACCTCGACACGCAGAGCGATGTCCTGGAATTCTGCAAGATCGTTAGCAATGTGGATGGCGAAGTCCGCATCGTCGGCCTGGACGGTGGCCAGCAGGTTTCCGTCAATGCCAAGTCGCTGCTGGGTCTTCTCTACTGCCAGACGTGGAATGACATCTGGTGCGATTCTGAGAACGACATCTACTCGCTGATCTCCAAGTTCGCTGCGCCGTGATGCGTGTGTGAGGGCAGGCCCGGATCCCCGGGTCTGTTTTTTACAGAGAAAGTTTAACGTTAAACGTACGGAGGGAAAACCAATGCGCTGGACGATTGAGCGGCTGGGGTTTGATCCCGGCGACATTGCAGACAATGGCAATCGCTTCCTGGTGGGCAACGGGTACCTTGGCATGCGCGGCACGCTGGCCGAGTATGGCAAGGCGCAGCTGGCCTGCGTAAACCTGGCCGGCATCTACCACCGCGTGGGCGACGGCTGGCGTGAACCGCTTAACGCCCCAAACCCGCTGTATGCCAGGCTGGTGCGTGGGGGAGTGCCCATCGCGCTGCCGGATACGCCGTGTACCCATCACCGCCAGGCGCTGGACATCGCGCGCGGGCTGCACCTGCGCGAGACGCAGTTCGAAGGCGTAGCCATTCGCGAGCAGCGCTTCGCTGACATGGCACATGTGCACCTGCTTTGCATGCGGTACGAAGCCACATGGGAAGGCGGCGCGCCGTGCACGCTGGAGGCCGGCATTGACGCGGACGTGTGGGATATCTACGGCCCCCACTATCAAACCATCACGCGCGGCGATGACTGGCTGCTCGCCGAGACGGACGCGGGCCAGCAGGTAGCAGTAGCCATTCGGCCGCTGCTGGAGGAAACCCCGGGCGCGCTGCGCTACACCGTCTGCGCAGCCATCTACACATCGAACGACTGTGCGGACCCGCTCGCCGCCGCGCGGGAAGCCGCCTCCGGCGCGGAATACGCGGCCCGCCTTGCCGCGCATGAAGCCGTCTGGGCCGACCTGTGGGCGCGCGCCGGCATTACGATCGACGGCGACGAAGAAGCTGAAACGGCGCTGAACTACTCGGCCTACCACCTGCTGTCCATCGCACCGCGCCACGCGAAAAGCCTGTCCATTGCTGCGCGAGGCCTCTCCGGCCAGACATATAAGGGTGCAATATTTTGGGATACCGAGATGTTCATGCTGGATTTCTATCTCGCTGTACTGCCGGAGGTGGCAAAGGCAGCGCTCCGCTACCGCATCGACACGCTGCCCGGTGCGCTTGCGAAGGCGCAATCCTACGGCCTGCGAGGCGCTTTCTATGCCTGGGAGAGCCAGGAAGGCGGCTATGACGCGTGTAGCGATTACAATGTCACCGATGTGTTCACTGGGCGGCCCATGCGCACGTTCTTCAAGGACAAGCAGATCCACATCACCGCGGCGGTGGTATACGGCCTGTGCAAGTATGAGGACTGGACGGGCGATACCTCGCTAATGGCCGAAGGCGGCCTGACCGTGTTGGTGGAGGCCGCGCGCTTTTACCAGAGCCTCCTCACGCAGCGGGTAGGCTCCGATATCTACGAGCTGCTGGATGTGGTTGGCCCGGACGAGTACCACGAGCGCGTGCACAATAACGCCTACACCAACGAGATGGCGCGCCTGTGCTTCCGCGAGGCCGCCGCCCGCCTGCGCTGCCTGGAGTGTGAAGCCCCGGACGCCTATGCCGCGCTGGACGCAGCGCTCTCGATCACCGTGGACATCCCCCGCTTTGAGGAAGCAGCCACCCGCCTAAAGCGACAACTTCCCCGCACCGATGGCGTAATCGAACAGTTCGACGGCTACTTCCAGCTGGAAGACGCCTCTGTGGAAGAGGTCCGCACCCGCCTGCTGCACCCCAAAGAATACTGGGGCGGCGCATACGGCGTGGCTGCACACACCCAGGTGATTAAACAGGCGGACGTCATCACGATGCTCTACCTGCTGCGTGACCAAACAACCCCCGAAACCCTGCGCGCCAACTACGATTACTACGAACCCCGCACAGAGCACGGCTCCTCGCTGAGCGCGTGCATGTATGCACTGGTCGCCTGCCTGCTGCGACAGCCGGACACAGCCTACCCCCTTTTCATGAAGTCCGCCACAGCCGATCTCGTCGGAGGAGGCAAAGAGTGGGCAGGCCTGGTCTACATAGGCGGCACCCACCCCGCCGCAGCCGGTGGTGCATACATGACACTGCTGCATGGTTTCCTCGGCCTAACCCTGCACGAAGGAACCCCACACATTTCTCCCCGCCTCCCCACAGGCTGGAAACGCGTGACCCTG
This sequence comes from Eubacteriales bacterium, assembly GCA_031549105.1. GTDB lineage: Bacteria > Bacillota > Clostridia > Christensenellales > Aristaeellaceae > Avichristensenella. The sequence goes on along the minus strand of JAVBQK010000069.1, from coordinate 12,293 downwards.
TGCATGGAATACCGCGGAAAACGGATAAAGTTAGTAGGCGAACGATAGCCTTAAACCCACCCCAACCCCTGCGTGAGCAGTGTTGGGTTTCCAAAGGGCAAGGCCCTTTGGCAGGGGGTCCAGGGGGACAGCGTCCCCCTGGCGTTCCCCCGTCTCCCTCTGTCTCTCTCCTCACACACTTCCTTGACAAAACCGCCAGAAAAACCTATATTATAGACGACACACTGCGAGCCTTACGGCTTGTTTGGAGGTGACGCCATGAGACAAAAACGCGGCATCGTATGGTTGCTGCTTGTATGCCTGTTTGCTAGCTTTAGCTGCGCGCCGCTGCTGACCGCTGTTGGTGAAGGAGCGGGCGATAAGGTTACGCTGCAAGCGCCTGTTTTGCAAAAATTCTCGGTCCACCCGCTGGGCCAGCCGCTGACTGTTAAGTGGGCGACCGTTGCGGGCGCGACGAGCTATACCGCGGTGATTACACTGCCCAGCGGCAAGCAGGCGACGGGTTCGGTGCAGAATACCACCGCTACGTTCACGGTGGATGACCTGCCGTCCAAGGGCAAATATGCCCTCACCGTCACCGCGCTGGCGGGCGGTGCGGACCCGGCGATGGTGACGCGCACGTTTGAGGTGCTGCCCCCGCTTGGCGCGGTGGTGCTACAGGGCGTGGAGAAGCACACGGCGGGCAATGACCTGGCGCTGAAATGGTTTTCGGTCGCTGGCGCGACTGAGTACAAGATTGTGGTGACGCCGGCAACGGGCGATGAGCAGACCTTTACCGCGGCGACGGCTGAGTTTACCGTGCCCGGGGAAAGCCTGTCGTCACCGGGCTTCTACCGCATCACTGTCTCGGCGACGGCGGATGGTTACTATCCGTCCGAGGCGACGGTTACCTTCACGGTGGAAAAAACATACTCCTTTGGCATCAGCGGCGTGTCCTCTACCCAGGGGGGCGATGTGGAGCGCACCGGAAGCTATGAGACCGCCGCGTACAAGGCCGCCGTGGGCGATGCCGACACGCTTGGCGGAAGCGCGATCGCGGAGGCCGCTGTGGAATCCGCGCGCGAGGGGAGAAGCCTGGCGACGATGCAGGTTCTGCTTGCCGGGACGCTGTCCCTGCCCGAACCGTGGGACGATGCCCGCTACGCTGCCGCATACAAGGCGTTCTATGACGATTATGCAACTTCCGTTACGGCAATGCTCGTGGATATCGCCTGCGCGTCCAGCGCAATCACCGCGTCGGAAGTGATACAGATTGCGACCAGCGCCGTCGGCGGCGTGCTGGAAATGCTGCTTTCCGTCGGGCTGAACATGGATGTGGACGCGCGCACCGCGCTGACCGCGATCCATACACGCTGCAAGTCGGTCGCCGCATCGTCCACCTTTGGTCAGTTGCCGGAGCATCAGCAGGAGATTATCGCGATGACATTAAACCGCATCATCACGCGGGATGATCAGACCGGCCCCGTGATGGATGCCGCCCTCGCGTCGCTTGGCAACACCGAACAGGATGCCACCAACGCCCGCGCATTGGATATCGACCGCGCGCTGATTGCGCTGTACGCAGAGCAGTTTGCGCAGAGCCTCTCGGAGCTGCCGGATACCGCTTCCTGGGCGGAGCTGAGCGCCGCGCACGAACTTTATCAGCAGTACGCGCTGTCGCTCATCCATCTCCAGCAGATGGTGGCGCAAGTAGGAAACAGCGTGGACGCGGACGCGATTGCCGATGAGATTGCACGGTTTGACGCGGCGCAGGCCGCATTTGACACGCTGACAGAAGAATAAAAAAGCGCGCCTTTCGATGGGTTACATTTCATCGTTGAAATGAAACCCGCTGTGAGGCGAAACATTGGAGGTCCAGGAGGCTCGCCTCCTGGCAGGGGTCCAGGGGACAGCGTCCCCTGGAGCTCTTTTTTTCGTCCATCCCCCAGATTTCTCGCGGCCTGCACCTGATCGGCGTTACGGCATAGGCTGATGGGGGGAGGTGACGCGCATGCAGATTCTCCGGGTCGAGGGCGGCCATCGCCTTTCGGGGGAGACACGGGTAGGATGCGCAAAGAACGCTGCGCTGCCCATTTTGGCAGCTGCGCTCTTGGCGGACGATCCCGTGACTATACTGGGCGCTCCCGATATCGTGGACGTTTTCAATATGTTGGACATTTTGCGCATGCTCGGCTGTGAGACGTCCCGGCAAGGTGAAGACGTGATCGTAGACCCCTCCGGTCTGAGGGGCGGGGCGCTGCCGGACCAGCTGGCCAAGAAGCTGCGTTCGTCCATTTTCTTGATGGGGCCCATGCTGGGCAAACTCCGACGCGCAACGGTTACATATCCGGGCGGCTGTGATATCGGCCTGCGGCCGATCGACCTGCACCTAATGGGGCTGCGCGCGCTGGGCGTGCGCATCACTGAGGAGGGCGGGCTGATCATCTGCGATGGCCGGTCAATGCACGGCGGCACGGTGCATTTGGATTATCCCAGCGTCGGGGCCACAGAAAACGTCATGATGGCGGCAGTGCTCACGCCCGGCCGGACGGAGATCCACAACGCCGCGCGGGAACCGGAAATACTGGACCTGCAGCGCTTCATCAACGCGATGGGCGGCAACGTTTCCGGTGCGGGCACGCACACTGTGGTCATCGAAGGGGTGGCGAAGCTGCACGGCATCGCTTATCGCCCGATGGCGGACCGCATCGTGGCTGGCACATTGCTGGCAGCCGGGGCGATTACCGGCGGCGAGATATCGGTCATCGGCGCGCACGCGGCCGATCTGACGGCCGTGATCGCCAAACTCCGCGAGATGGGCTGCGAAATCCGTGAGGGCTACGGCCGGATCGACCTGATTGGGCCACCGCGCCTTCAGGCATTTGGACACCTGCAAACATCGCCCCACCCGGGGTTCCCCACCGATATGCAGGCGCAGATGCTTGCGCTGACGACGGTGGCGGAGGGCAGCTCTGTCATCATGGAGAATGTATTCGAAAACCGGTTCACGCATGTGCCTGATTTCAGCCGCATGGGTGCGGATATCCTGGTCCACGGGCGCATGGCCGTCATCCGCGGGGTGAAACGCCTGCATGGCGCACGCGTGACATCGCACGATTTGCGCGGCGGCGCGGCGCTGGTGCTTGCTGGCCTCTGCGCGGAGGGCATCACCGAGGTGGACCAGATCGAGCTGATCGACCGCGGCTATGAGCGGTTGGAGGCGCAGCTGTCGGCACTGGGCGCGCGGATCACGCGAACGGAAGTTCCAGGGTAATAGAAGGAAATTCCTGCCGCCACGGAGAAAAAGAGCGTTTCAATGAAGCGCTTTTTTCTATTTATTAGCGCCACAGAAAGGACGCAACATGCCGACACCCGTGCGCAGAAAAAGGACCTCCCATCCCGGCGCGGTGGCGCTGGTCACGTTGCTCATCCTCATCGCATTGGCGGTGTTTGTGCTGGGCAACAATGTCTTCATCATTCGCGAAATCAGCGTGGAGGGAAATCGTTACTGCACAAAGGAAGAGATCATCCAGAGCGCCGGCGTGAAGATCGGCGACGGGATGTTCTCCATTGATACGGCGCGGGTGCGCGACGGTATCAACCAGAACCGTTACCTAAAGTTCGTCAGCCTCTGGCGCGATTTCCCCAGCCACCTGATCCTGCGAGTGGAAGAGCAAACGCCGCGTGCGACGCTCTCCTGGATGGGGACGATGGCGCTGCTGGGCGAAGGCGGTGTGGTGCTGGAGCAGACCGCCGATATCGGGCTGATGCCTCCGGGCGTAACGATCACCGGTATGCAGGTGGAAAATATTCGCGCCGGACAAAAAGTGAAATATTCAGTCGCGGGACAGGGCGATGCGATCGACGCCGTGCTTGCCGAGCTTCAGCGGCAAAACATGCTCAGCGACATATCGGAATTGAATGTCGCCACACTGGACAACCTGTATCTGGTAACTCAGGATGGGCTGCAAGTCGCGCTTGGAAATGATGAAAATTTGGCCAAGAAGGTTGAACTGGCCCGGGCGGCGCTTGCCTACCTGCGTGGCACGACGGAGACGATTCGAGGGGGCATGCTGGATGTCACCAGCGCGGCGGCCGCGGATTTCAGACCGGAGGCAAAACCGACTCCGACCCTGACACCGTCGCCCTCCCCTGACCCGACGCCGTCCCCAACCTGATTGACAGACCGACGGTCGGTCGTTTTTCCGGCAAGAAACGACGCCGCGCGCAAGTTTTTTTCCGTTTTTCGTCGAAAAGCCGCATTCCTTTGTTGCATTCGGAGGCGGGACAGGGTAGAATAACAATGATGCAATGGGCGTATCAGCGCGGTGGCTTTTTTGGCGTTAAATGCGCCCATACCCAAAGTGACAGGGGGGTACAGCATGAAGAACATGTCGGTGGCCATTGACTTTGGAACATCCAAGGTCGTGACGCTCGTAGCGGAGAGCGGCGGATACCACCGTTGTGATATCATTGGCGCCGGCGTGGTCCCGTACGACGGCTATACGGATGGCTATTGGAATACCCCGGAAAAAGTAAACGATGCGATTCGCGCGTCCATTCAGGAGGCGGAGGGGCAGTCCAGCCGCCGCGTCCATGAGATACACGTCGGCGTGCCCGGCGAGTTCTGCCGCGTCTACGTGACCGAAACCACGCTGCAGCTGCAGGGCGTTGACCCGCACGTTACCCCGGCGGATGTGGAGCGTATTTTCTCCATGGCCGACCAGGAGATACAGCCGGTGCGCGGCGTTATCATCCATCGTTCGCCCGCCTGGTTCATGGTGGATGACGGCAAAAAGACCATGGAGCCCGTCGGCATTAAGGGCTCCACGCTCAAGACATTCGTCTCCTTCATTGTTGCGGATGAATTTTTTCTCAACGACATCAACCGGCGCATGCAGGCGCTCGGCATGACGGTCGCTGGCTTTTTCTCCTCGCCCATGGGCGAGGCACTGCTGTTTCTGCCGCCGGAGGACCGGGACCGCACCGCGGTGCTCATCGACATCGGCTACCTCAACAGCGAAATCATGGCTGTGGAGGGCGACGCGCTCGTCTTTCACAAGGTCGTTCCCGTCGGCGGCGCGCATATCACGGTCGATTTGACCTACGGCCTGGAAGTTTCCATGACAATGGCCGAACAAATCAAACGCAGTTACATCTTTGGCATGCCGGGCGGTGATAATATAGACGCCGTGGACTCTTCGGGCCGGCCGGTCACCTTCACGCGCGAGGATGTCGCAAGGGTCCTGGAGCCGCGTGTGGACGAGATCGCCGAGCTGATCCGAGAGGAGCTGAACCACTCGGGCGTAAGGCTCGGCAGTTGGTCGAACGTCTACCTCACAGGAGGCGGACTGGCGCTGATGCGCGGCGGCCGGGAGTATCTCTCGGCGCAGATGGAACGCCCGGTGCGCGCGCCTTCGCCCAAGGCGGCCAAGCTCAACAGCCCGGTCTACGCAAGCGCGCTGGGCCTGATGGATCTGGTGTTTGAGACGATCGAGCAGCAGGTGGAGAGCGGCGGCATTCTGGAGAAGGTCAAAGGCTTCTTTCGCAAGTAGACGAGCGGGGAAACCCGATTCACAGTGAGTATGAGGGGGATGACAATGCTGGAGTTTGAAGTGGAACAAACCGGTTACGCTTCCATTAAGGTCGTCGGCTGCGGCGGCGCGGGTGGGAATGCGGTCAACCGCATGGTGGAGGAAGGTCTGCGGGGTGTGGAGTTCATCGCGGTGAACACCGACAAGCAGGCGCTCGCCATGTCGATGGCGCCGACCCGCCTGCAGATCGGTGATAAGCTGACCAAAGGCCTTGGCGCGGGCGCGATTCCGGACATCGGCCGCCGCGCGGCGGAGGAAAGCCGCGAGGAAATCGCCCAAATGCTCAAGGGCGCGGACCTGGTGTTCGTTACGGCCGGCATGGGTGGCGGCACTGGCACCGGCGCGGCCCCGATCGTCGCCGAAGTGGCGCGCGATATGGGGTGCCTGACCATCGGCGTTGTCACCAAGCCTTTCATGTTCGAGGGCAAGCAGCGCATGAAGAATGCTGAGGGCGGCATTCAGGACCTGATGCAGCGCGTGGATACCCTTGTCGTCATCCCCAACGACCGCCTGCTGCAGGTGGTTACCAAGGGTACCACGATGATGGAAGCCTTTAGGATCGCCGACGACGTGCTCCGCCAGGGCATCCAGGGCATCTCCGACCTGATCGCGGTCCCGGCGCTGATCAACCTGGACTTCGCGGATGTGAAGACGGTCATGGAGTCCGGCGGCATGGCGCACATGGGCATCGGCATTGGCACGGGCGAGAACAGCATGGTCGAGGCCGCGAAGAACGCGGTTTCCAGCCCCATGCTCGAAACCTCGATCGACGGCGCGCGCGCGGTGCTGATGAACGTCACCGGCGGACGCAATATGTCCATCGTAGAGATCAATGAGGCCGCGCAGCTGATCATTCAGGCTGCCGATAACGAGGCGAACATCATCTTCGGCGCGGGCATCGACGAGTCGCTGGAGGACGAGGTCCGCATCACCGTCATCGCCACAGGATTTGAAAAGACGCCCTTCCCGCCGAAGGAACCGACCCGCAAGCCGCACGAGCGCGAACGCGAGCGCAACTATGGCCGCGAGACGCCCGCTTCCTACGGCGGATACAGCTCCGGTTGGCGCTCTGAAGCGCCCCGCAGCAGCGGGCGCCAGGATGAGCCGGACATCCCCTCGTTCGTCAACAGCCGCGCGCCGGCCGCCGCCCCCAGCCCGATGCGGGGTGGCTACCAGCAACAGCAGCAGCCGGAGAATGACCCATACGATCGCGCGCCCGCACAGGAGCCTGCGCAGGAGAAGAGCGGCAGCGTCGGCAGCGACGTACCGGCCTACCTCCGCCGGCCGCCCAAGCGGTAATACAGACCCATACAAAGCCGCGACGCCATTGGCCCGCGGCTTTTTTACAGAGGAAAGGGGTTATGTAAATGAAAATGTTTACACGCGCGCTGTCGCTGTTGCTGATTGCGTGCCTGCTGATTCCCTGTGCGGCGCTGTCGGAAGCGGCGGCCAAGTACGGCTTGGTCGACCCCATTGAGCAAACGGACACGGCGCAGGTAACCATCAAGTTCTTTGGCGAGCCGGGGATGGGGTACACACTCTCGCATAAGCACCGCGGCATTTGGATGTACCCGCTGACGGTCAAGCTCATCGCTGCGGAAGGCGAGTTCTCGCTGGAGCTGGGCGCGGGCACAAACGACTTTGTGCTGCGCGAGGAAGGCGTGCCGCGCGACGCCGCTGGCAACATCACCTTCTCCATCGTCTACGGCGATCCCGAACCGATGCCTACCCCAACGGCAAAACCTACCGCAACGGCAACAGTGGCCGTGACCGCCACGCAGGCACCTACCGCGACCACGAAGGTCAATGCTGCTGCCGCGTCCATCGTACCGCCTTCACCCACACCGACGGCGACTCCTTCGGCGACACCGTCGCCAACACCCGAACCCACGCCATCGCCCACGCCATCGCCCACGCCGTCACCTACACCATCGCCAACGCCATCCCCGACACCCGTGCCCACCCCGGAACCGACCCCAACCCCAGCGCCCACGCCGAAGCCCACCCCCACCCCCACCCCCAGGCCCAGCGAGGACGGCACAGCCCGCACGCTGATTCTGTGGAAGGAAGGCAACGACGTACTCGCGCTGCAACTGCAGCTTGCCGAAATGGGCCTGTTCACCAGCCGCGCGGATAACGTATACGGCCCGCGCACGATTAACGCGGTGCGCAAATTCCAGCAAGCGCACGACCTGGAGCCGGACGGAATCGTCGGCACAGCCACTCGTGCAAAAATGCTGGAGGCGGGCATCGAAATCCCGCTGTACGAGGAGCCAACCTTCCCCGCAGGCTTTACCCGCGAGCTCTCCACCGGCAAAGAAGGCGACGACGTGTACGCCCTGCAAGAGGCCCTTATCACTGCCGGATACCTAAAGAGCAAACCCGACCAAGTCTACGGCGCCAAAACCGCCGCCGCAGTGCGGGCGTTCCAGCGGGCAAACAACCTAAAAGCCGACGGCGTAGCCGGGCCGGAGACGCTGAGCAAGCTGATGGCCGTGGGGGAGAGGCCGTGAGATAGGCAACGCCAGGGGGCTCTGCCCCCTGGACCCCGGGAAGGGCTTTGCCCTTTCCAAACCCAACATTTCGCCTCACGGCGGGTTGGGATTATGCATGCGTATTAGATGATAACCCGCCCGCAGGCGAAATGTCGGAGGTCCAGGGGAACCTGAGCCGCATTCCGCCAGTGGCGGAATCAAATGCGGCGAAGGTTGGTTTTCCTACAGAGCGGCGCTTGCGCCGTGACAATAGGAAAACCCGGGCAGAGGCCTCCTGGTAGGGGGTCCAGGGGGACAAAGTCCCCCTGGCGTGTCTTTTTACGTCACCCCACGTCCCCCACCCACGCGTCCTCCTCCGTCACCGGTAGCGTGAATAGGCGGCCTAGGTCCTCGGGGCGGACGGCCTCATGATAGCGGAAGAGCATTTCTCCACTGGGGACTGCGCCGAGTATCTCCAGCTTTCCCGTAGGGTGGGACATGCAGTATTTGAAGCCCTTGCCAAGGCCGTTCTGCCGTGCCTTGGCTTTTTCGACGATTTCTACGCCCCGGAGGAGCGGTACCTGGAATTGGCTTTTGACGCCGGAGACAGGCCTGCATTGGAAGACGTAATAGGGCGATACACCTGCGCGGGTGAGGGCGCGCAGCAGGTCGCCGAGGATGGCGGGGTCGTCGTTGACGCCGCGCAGCAGCACGGTTTGGTTCTTGGTGGGGATGCCCAGGGATTGGATTGCGCGGAGCGCGGCGATCGAATCGGCGGTTAGCTCGCGCGGGTGGTTGAACTGTGTGATCAGGAACAGCCGCTTGCGGCGGGTGATGGAGGCGAGCAGCGATAGCAGCGCGTCGTCTTCCAGAATGCGTTCTGGGAACACGACGGGCACGCGCGTGCCGATGCGGATTACATCCAGGTGGTCGATGTCCGCGAGCAGCGACAGCAGGTGGCCCAATCGCTCGTTGGTGTTCAGCAGCGCATCGCCGCCGGACACCAGCGCGTTGGTGATCTCGGGGTGAGATTGGATGTAGTCGCGCATCGCGTCGAAGTTCTGGCCGACTTCCGCGTCGCTCAGCCCGACCAGCCGCTTGCGGAAGCAGTGGCGGCAGTACATCGCGCACTGGTTGGTGGAGAGAATCATGACCGTCTCGGCATACTTGTGCTGCAGGCCGCCGAGCACGGTGTGGTCGGCCTCGCCGCTGGTGTCGAAGCTGCCGGAGAGGTCGGTCTCCGCAATGGAGGGGATGGCCATCTTGCGGATGGGGTCGTTCGGATCGGAAAAGTCAATCAACGATAGGTAGTATGGGGTTACCGCGAGCGGAAACCGGTCCAAGATGTCGGTCATTCGGTTCTGCTCTTCCATAGAAAGCGGCAGATGGGGCAGCAGGTCCTCCACAGTATGAATGCCGCTTTTGAGCGTGTCTTGCCAAGGCATGTCATCAACTCCTTCCTTCTGGTACGATCGCATTCTCCTTTCGGCATTATTGCTCACCATTAGTATAACAAAGATGATCCATATCGTCAAATGTTGTCATCTGCAAACGCTATCGCGCGGCAATGGAAACTGTGCTATACTCATTCTGTATCAAAGGATAAATGGGAGGGTTTCTATGTCACGGACGCGCGTTATCGTTATTATCGTTACGGCGGTGGTATTGGTCGTGGGCATCGCCTGCTATTTTGTCGGCGATTTTTTCTATAACTACTCGCTCAAGACCCGGCGCGGCGCGACTGGGACCAATCCGGCTACGGCGGACGCGATTGAGCCGGACGCGCCCGCGTTTGCACGAAATGACGGCACTTGGCTTTCGGACAACGCGGAGGATGTCTGGATCGACAGCGCCGATGGCCTTCGGCTGCACGGGTACATGGCCCGCACCGAAGGCAGCCGCTACGCAATCGTGGTGCACGGGTATACCGGCCGCGCGACGGACATGACGAGCCGGGGAGAACGGTTCTTTGAACATGGCTTTTCCGTGCTGATGCCCGACCTGCGCGGCCATGGCCAGAGCGAGGGCGACTATATTGGCATGGGCTGGCCCGACCGGCTGGATGTGCTGCGCTGGATTGACCGGATCATCCAGGATGACCCGGACGCGGAAATCCTGCTCTACGGCGTGTCGATGGGCGCTGCGACGGTGATGATGACCTCCGGCGAAGCGATGCCGGGGAATGTCAAGGCGGTCATCGAGGACTGCGGCTACACATCGGTCTGGGACGAGTTTTCCACGCAGCTCAAAGAGCAGTTTGGCCTGCCGGCATTCCCGGTGCTGTACATCGCGTCGCTGACAGCCAAGGTACGCGCGGGTTACTGGCTGGGCGAGGCCAGCGCGGTCGAGCAGGTGGAAAAGAGCGTCACGCCAACGCTGTTCATTCATGGCGACGCCGACACGTTCGTTCCCTTCTGGATGCTGGAGCCGCTTTACGAAGCTGCCGCGTGCGAAAAAGAGAAGCTGGTGATCCCCGGCGCGGGGCACGGTGGGGCCGCGTCGGCCGACCCGGAGCTGTACTGGGGCATGGTTGATACGTTCATTGACAAGCATATGCCGCTATCGTAAAATGTTGGCAATTGGAAAACAATCGAGGTGTAGATATGCAATATTTACTAGGGATTGACCTGGGTACTTCCGGCACGAAGACGGTACTGTTCCGCCAGGATGGGGAGATCATCGCCAGTGCATCGGCGGAATACCCGCTGTACCAGCCGCACAACGGCTGGGCCGAGCAATCGCCCGAGGACTGGTGGGATGCGGCGCAAAAGACCATCCGCACGGTGCTGGGGCAGAGCGGCGTCGCGCCGGATGCGATCGTGGGGCTGGGTATTTCCGGCCAGATGCACGGACTGGTGATGCTGGATGCGCGCGGCGAGGTGCTGCGCCGCTCGATCATCTGGGCGGATCAGCGCACCGGCGCGGAGTGCGAGGAGATCACGCGGCGCGTCGGCGCGGCGAAGATGATCGAGATCACCGCGAACCCGGCGCTGACGGGCTTCACCGCCAGCAAGATCATGTGGGTGAAGAACCACGAGCCCGAGACGTACGCGGCCTGCCGCCACATCCTGCTGCCCAAGGATTATCTGCGCTACAAGCTCACCGGCGAGTTTGCCACCGAGGTATCGGACGCATCGGGCATGCAGCTGCTGGACGTGCCGGGCCGCCGTTGGTCGCAGGAGGTGCTGGACGCGCTGGAGATCGACGCGGCGCTGCTGGCCAAGGTCTACGAATCGCCCGAGGTGACGGGCGTCATCTCCGCCGAAGCATCCGCATTGACCGGCCTATCGACAAAGACGGTGGTCGTCGGCGGCGCGGGCGATAACGCGGCGGCAGCGGTGGGCATGGGCGTGGTGGAGGATGGCCGCGCGTTCACGACGATCGGCACATCGGGTGTGGTGTTTGCGCATACGGACAAGCTGTCCATTGACCCCAAGGGCCGCGTGCACACATTCTGCTGCGCGGTGCCGGGCGCGTGGCATGTGATGGGCGTAGTCCAGTCGGCCGGGCTGTCGCTTAAGTGGTTCCGCGACAACTTCTGCGCGGCGGAGATGCAGACAGCGGACGCGATGGGCATCGACCCCTACGTGCTGATGAACGAAGCGATCCAACAATCCCCAATCGGCGCGAACCGCCTGCTCTTCCTGCCCTACCTGATGGGCGAGCGCACGCCGCACCTGGACCCGGACTGCCGGGGCGCGTTCATCGGCCTGTCGGCAATGCACACGCGCCGTGACCTGATGCGCGCGGTGATGGAAGGCGCGACCTACGCGCTCAAGGACAGCCTGACGATCCTCTCCGGCATGGGCGTGACACCCACCGAAATGCTAGCCTGCGGCGGCGGCGCCAAAAGCCCGCTCTGGCGGCAAATGATCGCAGACATGTTTGCGCTGCCGGTGCGCACGGCCCTCTCCTCCGAGGGCGCGGCGCTGGGCGTAGCCATCCTGGCGGGCGTAGGTTCCGGCCTCTTTCTGGATGTGCGCACCGCGTGCAAGAGCCTCATCCGCTACGGCGAAGCAAAGCAGCCGAGCGGGGAGGCATCCGCCTACTACGCCAAGGGTTACGCGGCATATCAAGGGCTATACCCGGCGCTAAAGGGCGCATTTGGAGAAATCAAGGGATTGTGACAGGGGACGCCAGGGGAGCGCTGCTCCCCTGGACCCCTCGCGAAGGGCGTTGCCCTTTCGAAACCCATGTTTGCTCACGCAAGGGTCAGAACACGATTCATTATCAAACAAAACAAAAA
>JAVBQK010000016.1:0-6520 GCA_031549105.1 Eubacteriales bacterium | reverse complement strand
CTTTACACCTCCTTATACAATGCGGTAATACGACTGCGGGTGGCGGCAGGCCGGGCAGATTTCGGGTGCGGATAGCCCGGTGTGGCGATAGCCACAGTTGAGGCATTCCCATACTACTTCCGTTTTCGAGCTAAAGAGCGTATCGTTAAGCAGGCGGTCCAGCAGGTTGCGGTACCGTGCGTCGTGGCGCTTTTCAACCTCGGCAATGGAGAAGAACGATTTGGCGATTAGGCAGAAACCCTCTTCCTCGGCTGTTTTGCCAAAGGCCGGGTACAGCAGGCTCCATTCTTCGTGTTCGCCCTGGCTGGCATAGGTGAGGTTCTCGGCGGTTGTTTTCTTGCCGATGGGGACCAGAACGGGCGGTTCGAGCGTGGTGGCGGGCAGCCCCTCGGTGAGATAATCGAAGAAGGTCTCGGCATGGCCGCGTTCATTGTCCGCGGTAATGAGGAAGATTTCTTCCAGCGTGGGATATCCTTCGGCCTTAGCGATCTCAGAATAGAATAGATAACGGGTGCGCGCCTGGGACTCGCCTGCAAAGGCCTTGGCGAGGTTGAGCGCAGTTTGCGTACAGGATAGGTCTCCTTTTATCATGACGGCTCCTCTCTTTGGTTTTGTCCGGGGCTGCTGATCCCCACGCTGTAGTGTACGGCAATTACCCCGTCTACGTGCAAAAATTCGCCTTTTCGGAGAAAAAGGCGAATTTTTTTGGTCACCAGCACTGTATCTTGTCCAGGTCGAATGGGGTTTCTTGGTACACATAGTAGTTGAGCCAGTTGGAGAATAGGAGACTGGCGTGTGCCCGCCAGTGCACAATAGGCGGCTTTGCGGGATCGTCGCCGTCGAAGTAATGCGCGGGCACCTGCACGTCGTTCAGGCCCTTTGCCAGATCGCGCAGGTACTCGTTCTGCAGCGTCTGCGGGTCGTACTCGCCGTGCCCGGTGATGAAGATTTGCCGTCCGCTGCGCAGCATCGCGATCGCAACGCCGGCCTCGTCCGATTCGGCCACGATGTCCAGCGCGGGTACGGCCTGTATATCCGCGCGGCGTATCTCGGTATAGCGCGAGTGAGGCATGTCGAACGTATCGTCAAACCCGCGGAACAGCGGAATGTTCCGGCCCAGCGTACGGTGCTGGAACACGCCGGAGAGCTTGCGCGCCATCGGGTACTTTTCCACGCCATAATGATGGTACAGGCCGGCCTGCGCGCCCCAGCAGATGTGCAGCGTGGAGTACACGTTCGTCTTGGACCACTCCATCAGCTCGGTTAACTCGTGCCAATAGGTAACGTCGTCGAACTCCATCTTCTCCACCGGCGCGCCGGTGATGATCATGCCGTCAAACTTCTCCCCGGCGATGTCGGGGAACGTCTTGTAGAACGCCGTCAGGTGCTCGGGCGGCGTGTTCATGCACTGATAGGTATATGGATGCAGCAGCGTGACATCCACCTGCAGCGGCGTATTGGACAGCATCCGAAGCAGCTGCGTCTCGGTGGTCATTTTCGTCGGCATGATGTTGAAGATCGCAATCTTCAGTGGACGGATGTCCTGCGTGACGGCGCGCCGCTCGGGCATGATGAAGATATTCTCGCCCCCGAGGATCTCCGCGGAGGGCAGGGCGTTGGGGATGCGGATCGGCATGGGCAGGCTTCCTCCTTTATTGCAAGAAAGGATTTTGGGCAATGCAGCATTATAGCAGACGGCGGCGAAGGGGGTCAAGGGAACACATCGCATCGCGCGGACATATGTACCAAAAGACGCCTGTAGGGGAGATGAAGCATCCATGTGGAAATCATGCGCGCTTTTGCTGGCGCTTCTGTTTTGCCTGTTTATGATGGCGGGCTGCGCTGCCGACCCGCCCGTGGAGGCGCAGGGGAAGCTGCGGATTGTCGCGACGACGACGATCATGGCGGATCTGGTCAGGAGCCTTGGCGGCGATTTGGTAGAGGTAACGGCGCTGATGGGCCCGGGCGTGGACCCGCACGTGTACCAGGCCAGCGCGGGCGATGTCACCGCGATGCGGCGCGCCGAGGCGGTGCTCTATAGCGGCCTGCACCTGGAAGGTAAGATGGGCGATCTATTTGCATCGCTGACGGTGCAGGGCAAGGCGGTCATCTGCGCGGCGGATGGTCTGGACCCGGCATCACTGCTTTATGCGGACGAAGGCGTGCCGGACCCGCATTTCTGGATGAATGTGGCAAGCTACCGGGAAGCGGCGCGGTATGTATCCGGGCAGCTAACCCGGATCGATCCCGAAAACGCGGACGGATACGCGCTGCGCCTCGCGGCCTATTGCACGGAACTGGATGAACTGGAAGCGTACATACAAACGCGCGCGGAAGAATTGCCGGACGCGCGCCGTGTCCTGGTGACGGCGCATGATGCATTCGGGTATTTCGGCAGCGCATACGGCCTTGTGGTGAAGGGGCTGCAGGGCATCAGCACTGATGCAGAGGCGGGCACCGCCGATGTCAGCACACTGGCGCGATACATCACAGAGCGAAACATTCGGGCTATCTTTGTTGAAACATCCATATCGCCCAAGACCATGCAGGCGCTGCAGGCCGCCGTTCAGGCGCGTGGGCATGCGGTGCAAATCGGCGGCACGCTGTATGGCGATTCGCTGGGCGACGCCGCATCCCTGGCGGACACTTACGCCGGTGCGATGCGGGCGAATATAGACACCATAGTAAACGCGCTTAAATGAGAGGACGATATACATGCAACCTTTTGCGGTAGAGGTTTCCGACCTAACTGTCGCGTACGAGGACCGACCGGTGCTATGGGACATCGACCTATCCATCCCCAGCGGAAAGCTGGTGGCCATCATCGGCCCGAATGGTGCGGGCAAAACCACGCTGATCAAGGCCATGCTAGGGCTTCTGTCGCCTGTGACCGGGGCGGTGCGCTTTCCGATGGAGAACGGCGTGGACATCCGCCGGATGAAAAACCGGATTGGCTATGTGCCACAGAGCGAGAGTGTGGACTGGGACTTTCCGGCTACCGCGCTGGATGTGGCGCTGATGGGACGCTACGGCCACCTGGGCTGGGTGCGAAGGCCGCGTAAAGAAGACCGAGCGCTCGCGCTGGAAATGCTGGGAAAGGTGGGCATGGCGGACTTTGCCGGCCGCCAGATCAGCCGCCTGTCCGGCGGGCAGCAGCAGCGTGTGTTCCTTGCCCGCGCGCTGGCGCAGGAGGCCGAAATATACTTCATGGATGAGCCGTTCAAAGGCGTGGACGCGCAGACGGAAAAGGCAATCGTGCGGCTGCTAAAGGAGCTGAAGGAAGTGGGCAAGACGGTCGTCGTCGTGCACCACGACCTGCAGACGGTCGCGGATTACTTTGACTGGGTGACACTGATCAACATCCGCGTGGTGGCCGCCGGGCCGGTCGCCGAGGTGTTCCATGAAGAAAACCTGATGAAGACCTACCGTGGGGCAAGCGTGCTAGCTGGGGGGGCGGTATAGCGTGGCGGCGGTTTGGGCGCTTTTTTCGGATTATACATTTCTGGTGGTGGCGATGGGATCGGCGGTACTGGGCCTCGTCAGCGGGGTGCTGGGCAGCTTCGCGGTGCTGAAGCGGCAAAGCCTGCTGGGCGACGGGGTATCGCATGCGGCGCTGCCGGGCGTGGTGCTGGCGTTTCTGCTGACGGGCAGCAAGCGCCCGGAGGCGATGCTCATCGGAGCACTCGGTGCGGGCCTGTGCGCGGCGCTGCTGATCACGCTAATCGTCCGGCATACGCACGTCCGGTTCGACGGCGCGTTGGCATTGGTGATGTCGGTGTTCTTCGGACTGGGCATGGTTCTGCTGACCTACGCACAAAAAATGCCGGACGCAAGCCATGCGGGGCTGAAGCGGTTCCTGTATGGGCAGGCGTCAGCGCTGCTGCCATCGGACGTGATGCTGATGGCGATAGTCGGCACGGTGCTCATTGGCCTGGTGCTGCTGCTATGGAAGGAGTTGGCGCTGCTGGCCTTTGACCCGCAGTATGCCGACAGCCTGGGTTTTCGCTCCGCAAAGCTCGGCCTGCTGCTGTCATTCATGCTGGTGCTTGCGATTGTGATCGGCCTGCAGACGGTTGGTGTGGTGCTGATGAGCGCGATGCTGATCGCCCCGGCAGTAGCGGCGCGCCAATGGAGCCGCCATCTGTGGCAGATGGTGGTGCTGGCGGCTGTCTTCGGCGCGCTCTCGGGCGTCATGGGAACCGTGTTCAGCTCGCTGGTCGCGGGCCTGCCGACGGGTCCGGCGATTGTCACCTGCGCAAGCATGCTGGCGGTGATCAGCTTGCTGGTGGCTCCTGGGCGCGGGATCATTCACACTGCACTCCGCCGCGCGCAAAACCGCCTGCGCCTGAAAATGGAAGGGAGGCATACGGATGTCGGCTCCACTTGAAATCCAGCTGATTGCCGTGATGACGGCCGCCGCGTGCGCCCTGCCCGGCGCTTTTTTAACGCTTCGGCGCATGTCGATGACATCCGACGCCATCACCCATACGATTTTGCTCGGCATTGTGCTGGGGTTTCTCGTCACGAATGACCTGACATCACCGCTGCTAATGGTAGGTGCGACGCTGACGGGCGTGCTGACCGTCTGGCTGACGGGCATGTTGCAGCGCACGCGGCTGGTATCGGAGGATTCCGCGGTGGGCATCGTTTTCCCCCTTCTGTTTTCCGTCGCGATCATCCTGATTACGCGGTATGCGCGCTCCACGCACCTGGACGCCGACTCGGTGCTGCTGGGGGAGTTGGCGTTTGCGCCGTTTGACCGGCTGGTGGTGGGCGGCGTGGACATCGGCGCGAAGGGGATATACATCGCGGGCGCGCTGCTTTTGATCAACGCGGTGTTTATCACGGTGTTTTTCAAGGAGCTAACCGTCACCACCTTCGACCCCAGGCTGGCCGCGATTCTGGGCTTCTTGCCGTCCGTGATCAGCTACGCGCTGATGACGCTATCCTCGCTGACCGCCGTTGGCGCGTTTGAGGCGGTGGGATCGGTGCTGGTGGTGGCGTTCATGATCGGGCCACCGGTGACCGCGTCGCTGCTGACAGACGACCTGAAGACGCTGCTCTTCCTCAGCGTGGGTCTGGGCGCGCTGGCGGGCGTGTTGGGCTACCAGATGGCGGAAGCGCTGGATGTATCGATTGCCGGGAGCATGGCGGTGATGGTCGGCGCGCTGTTCCTGTTGGCGTTTATATTCGCACCTGGGCGCGGGCTGCTGCACGGCATGCGGATGCGCAGGCACAGACGACGGGCGTTCCGGGAGCAGTTGCTGCTCCTACACCTGTGCGAGCGGTATGGGCCGCAGCCGGTCGAGACAGTGGCGGACCGCCTGCACTGGCGGGAGAAAGACGTGTGCGCGGTGCTCGGCGCGCTGACACGGCGCGGCGCAGCGTTCGCGTATGAAGGGCGGCTGGTGATAACGGAAAAGGGGCATGCCGAAGGGCGTGATGCGCTCGCCGCAATGTGCGGCGCGGGGGCCTGCCGACAATAAACGCGAAAAATGCCGCTTCGTGTTGCAATATGTGGGTAAATCCGCTACAATCGTTCCTGGTCACGGAAGAAAGAGAGTGCAAGGAGCGATGCCCATGTTTTACTCCCCGTACGAAATAGCCGCCAAGTACCCGGAGATTGCCCTGGGTAAGGTCAACACGCCAAACGCCTCTGTGTTCTGGAAGGCGTTCCTGGCGGGTGTGGAGATCGCTTTTGCGGTGATGGGCGCGCACATGGTCACGGCGCTTTTGCCGGACAAGGGCGTGGCCAAGCTGGTCGCCGCGCTGCTGTTCCCGGCAGGGCTCGCGATGGTGCTGGTATGTGGCGCGGAGCTGTTCACCGGCAACTGCATGATGCCCATGGCGGTACTGGAAAAGAAGATCACCGTGCCCCAGATGCTGCGCAACTGGGCGCTGGTATACGCGGGCAACTTTGCAGGCTCGGTGCTGATCGCCGGGCTGTCCGTCGCGGCGCGCAGTTCGGACGCTGCATTCCTGGATGCGGCGATACACGCGGCGGAAGCGAAGGCGGCGCTGTCTGTTTCCGAGGCGTTCCTGCGCGCCCTACTGTGCAACACGATCGTGTGCGGCGCGATCTGGATGAGTTACTCCACCGACAGCGGCATCGGCAAGATCGCCGCGATGTACTTCCCAGTGATGCTCTTCGTTCTCTGCGGCCTGGAGCACTGCGTAACGAACATGTATTATTTCCCTGCCGCATTCTTCGCGAACGGCTTCAAAACCATCTCTCTCTCCAAGTTCCTGCTGGGGAACCTACTGCCGGTAACGGTGGGCAACATCTTGGGCGGTGCGGTGATCTTCTCCGGGCCGCTGTGGCTGGGGTTGTTCAGGAAGCATTGAGGCGAGGAAAACGAGGGAGACGCGGGGGGGGGGGGGCGGCCGCCACCACCCACCCCAAGCCCACCCCCGAACAAATAAAAGAAAACCCCAAAAAACACCCCCCACCGGCCCCCACAACGACAAAACACACAAAACACCCACAAACACAAAAACCACCACAAAACAAAAACACGCA